>DCMG01000006.1 GCA_002321335.1 Bacteroidales bacterium UBA1628
AGTACAACGGCAGCGGCTCTGCTGACGACGAGATCAACCGATTTTAGGAATATGTTCCTCTTGCTATACAATTCACATCATCGATTATGTGAAGAGATCACGTTTACCCATCGGTAACACTTTAAGCCTCTTTGCTCCTCAAGAGTGCTTTCCGCACTCTCGGGACACGTTTAATCCACTTTTCGTTCCCGGAGGGTGCTGCTGGGCACTCTAGGTGACATTATTCCCCTTTTTTGTTATCGAAAGGTTATTCGTCATCCGTGCGGAGATCTGTACCGTACTCTCGGGAAGCATATCTGCCACTTTTCGTTTCCGTAGAGTGTTTAATGACACTGTTGGGTAACGTTTGCCCTCATTTTTGTTACCGAAGAAATTGCGGATGAGAGGCTTGAAAAACAGATAGTCTGATATTCAATATGGCGGAAATGGGGGCGGACATTCCTAAGGTGAATGGCTTTCTTGACGCTTGGCGTAAATAGTTGAAAATTAGATGTTATAAATATTATTGTTGTAGGAGTAAAAAATCTTTTTTGATCACCGCAAGGCAAAGAAACAGAAACTTCTGTTTCTTAATGAAAGTTTTTCTGTTTTTGAGTATGAGTTTGCGATAAAGACGCTATATTGCGGCGAACCTGAATTTAGATTATATATGGGCGGTCACAAACTCAATGAACTCCTGAAGGAGTACAGAAAACAACCTAAGTGGTACTACCACGTCATCTTCGACTCTATCGAGACAGGACAGTTGTTCAATAATGATGATGAATATTCCGACGGAATGAACAGTGTGGCCATCGGGCAGTATGTCTGCGGACTGTCCGTCATTGTGTTCGTGCTGATGGCCAATCATTGCCATATTCTCGTCCATGGATCCGGAGAGGACATCGTCAGGTTTTTCTTGTTTGTCAAGGAAAGGGTCAACCGGAAACTAAAAGAGGATGGTTTCCCTCAACTTCCGGTTGACTATGGTTTTAAGATGGTGAAGGTTAACGATGAACGGCAATTGGTGGACACGATAATCTATATCGCGAGGAATCCGTTGAAGGCGAGACCGGATGTCACGGCCAGTGGCTATATCTGGGGATCCACGAATTTGATTTTCAGCGATATTGACAAGCTTTATGACAAATTGAAAATTGCGGACATGTCATGCAGGGAATCTACGAGGATATTCAAGACTAAAATCAAGCTTCCGGGTGATTATCTTTTTAATCGCCCTCTGGGATTTATTCTTCCTGAGTCATACGTCCTTAATGGCAAGGTTGAGCGGATGCTTGTGAGTTCGTGGCGGTTCTGTTCGGGGTTTGTGAGGAACTTTGACGCTTATCTTAAGATCGCCGAGGGCGTAGGTGAGATGATTATCTTTTCAGAGAACGAATTGAACGAGATTATCTATCATATTCTTAGGAATCGTTTCAAGGTGGATTCCATCAAGGATTTGGGCTTGACGATAAGTGTCATCTGGCTTTGATCTTTAAAAGAAAGTATCGGATTGACACAAAACGTATCGCCCGCAAGATCCAAGTCGAGGTTGCGGTGCTCAATAAATTGTTTGAATAGTTTTCCGGCTGCATTGTGTGGCACTCTCAGACAACGGAAATGGACGAAAGTGCTGCCAGAGAGTGTTGTGCGGCACCCTCGGGCAACGAAAAGGGACGGAAGTGTGACGGGGGAGTGGTGTCTGGCCGCTGAGCTTGTCGAAGTGGCCATATTAGCAGGGATGGTGGCCTTGGCGCTTTGTCAAACTATAGCGAATCTGCCAAATTGTCATATTCGATGGAATGGCATAACATTCGATAATAGTTCTTGCGTCCGGCTTCGGGAACGAGGGCGGACGAGAAACGAAAAAGTTCGGGGCCGGAGACGGAACCGGGCGAGTAAATGAAAAAATAGGAGATTAAGAATATGGGAAAAATTATTGGTATCGACCTTGGAACCACGAATTCGTGCGTTGCGGTCATGGAAGGCAATCAGCCAACCGTCATAATCAACAACGAGGGTGAAAGAACCACCCCTTCTGTAGTCGCCTTTACCGATGGCGGTGAAAGAAAGATCGGTAACCCTGCAAAGCGTCAGGCCATCACGAACCCACAGAACACAGTCTTCTCCATCAAGAGATTCATGGGTGAGACTTATGATCAGGTTCAGAAAGAAATCGCCAGAGTGCCTTATAAGGTAGTCAGAGGTGAGAACAACACCCCGCGTGTTGACATCAACGGCAAGCTCTACTCTCCGCAGGAGATTTCAGCGATGATTCTTCAGAAGATGAAGAAGACTGCCGAGGACTACCTCCGTCAGGAAGTCACAGAGGCTGTCATCACGGTTCCTGCCTACTTCTCTGACTCACAGCGTCAGGCCACCAAGGAGGCAGGCAAGATCGCCGGACTCGATGTCAAGAGGATCATCAACGAGCCTACTGCCGCCGCACTTGCTTACGGTCTTGACAAGAAGAACAAGGACATGAAGGTCGCAGTGTATGACCTTGGTGGTGGTACATTCGATATTTCAATCCTTGAGCTCGGCGGCGGTGTGTTCGAGGTTAAGTCAACCAACGGTGACACACACCTTGGTGGTGATGACTTCGATCAGGAAATCATCAACTGGCTTGCCCAGGAGTTCGCCAACGAGAACGGCGGAATCGACCTGAAGAAAGACCCTATGGCTCTTCAGAGATTGAAGGAAGCCGCTGAGAAGGCCAAGATCGAACTGTCCAACCAGACATCGACCGAGATCAACCTGCCTTACATCATGCCGGTTGACGGAATTCCAAAGCACCTTGTAAAGACTCTTACAAGAGCCAAGTTCGAGCAGCTTTGCGACAACTTGTTCCAGAGATCCATCGAGCCTTGCCGTCAGGCGCTCAAGGACGCCGGTCTTAAAGCTTCAGACATTGACGAGGTTCTTCTCGTCGGCGGTTCAACACGTATCCCTAAGGTACAGGAACTTGTCAAGGAGTTCTTCGGCAAGGAGCCTAACAGAAGCGTAAACCCTGACGAGGTTGTGGCCATCGGTGCGTCAATCCAAGGTGGTGTGCTCGCAGGTGACGTGAAGGATGTCCTTCTGCTTGATGTCACTCCGCTGTCACTCGGTATCGAGACTCTGGGTGGCGTGATGACAAAGCTCATCGAGTCCAACACGACCATCCCTACCCACAAGTCACAGGTGTTCTCCACTGCGGCTGACAATCAGCCTTCAGTAGAGATTCACGTCCTTCAGGGCGAGCGTCCTATGGCAAAGGACAACAAGGAGATCGGTCTGTTCCATCTTGACGGAATCGCTCCGGCTCCGAGAGGAATACCTCAGATTGAGGTTACCTTCGACATCGACGCCAACGGTATCCTGAACGTGTCCGCCAAGGACAAGGCCACAGGCAAGGAGCAGAACATTAGGATTGAGGCTTCTTCAGGTCTGTCTGAGGATGAGATCCAGAGGATGCGTGACGAGGCCAAGGCCAACGAGGCTGCCGACAAGGAGGCCAAGGAGAAGGTTGACAAGATCAACAACGCCGACGCTCTCTGCTTCCAGTCCGACAAGAACCTAAAGGACTATGGCGACAAGATTCCTTCTGACAAGAAGTCAGCCATTGAATCTGCCCTGGCTTCCCTCAAAGATGCTGTCAAGAATCAGAACATCTCTGACATCGACCGCTACACCGATGAGTTGACCAAGGCTTGGAACGCCGCCTCAGAGGATATGAACCGCGCCGCTCAGGCCGGTGCCCAGCAGGGACCTCAGAACCCTTATGGCCCTCAGGCTGGTCCACAGGGTCCGCAGAATGGTCCGGATGACCAAGGTCCAGACGAGCAGTAATAATGAATATGTCCGCTCATCAAATGGGGCGGATGATGAAAAAGAAAGAGGAACGACCGAAAGGCCGCTCCTCTTTTTTGGTTATGTGCTGAACTTATTTGCCAATGTGTTTAATCTGCTCATATTCCACCCAGACCTTCATCTTACCGGGTGCTCTGTTGTCCCATGCGTAATACGGGACAAACTTGACTGAACGTCCATTTGAGGAGGCTGTGACCGTGCATACTCCACCAAGAGTCTCTGGTTCAAGCACACACTGGAAAACATCATCCGACGTGAGTCTTATGGTATCAAAACCGGTGTTGTCCACCTGCTCCATACAATAGACGATTGGTCCTCTCTGTATGGCGCGCTTTCCAATGTTGGCCTTCACTTTAGGGTCGGAGGCGACAACTTTCACAGGCATATTCATTTCAAGAACAATCCGGTCGCCTTTCTTCCATTTTCTCTCAAGCACCGCATAGCCGCCGTCCAGATTGTACCGGACCGTCTTTCCATTGACTGAGACATTCCATTCCTCGCACCAGTCCGGGATGCGAAGCCTGACAGCGAAGGCGGCCTTTTTCTCCGGAGAGACTGTCATCGAGACAATTCCGTCCCAAGGATATTCTGTCTTCTGGCAGAATGTTGTCTTCACGCCAGAAATTTCCGTGTCCACCTTGCCTGACACATAAAGATTGACCCACAGCGCGTCATCCGACTGGGCATAGATGTAGCCACCGATCGACGGAAGAAATCTTGAAATCTGACTCGGGCAGCAGGCTGTGCCGTACCAAGGTTTTCTGTGATGATCTCCTTCCGAGGCCAATGGATTGACATAGAAGAACCTGTCACTGGACAAGGATATTCCCGCAAGAGCGCCATTGTACATCGCGCGTTCCAGAACGTCAACATACCGGGATTCCCCTTTGAGCATATTCATGCGCTGGTTCCACATTACCATCCCGACGGAGGCGCAAGTCTCGCAATAGGCTTCCTTGTTCGGAAGATCATAGTCCTCGGTGAAGCCTTCATTGTGGCGCGATGAGCCTATCCCACCGGTCAGATACATTCTGGTCTTGACCACATTGTTCCAAAGCCTGTCCAGAGCGGCGATGTACGAAGTGTCTCCGGAAACTGTCGAATAATCAGCCATTCCGGTAAGCAGGTACATCGCACGCACAGCATGGCCTTCGATCTTGTCGAGTTTCCTGACAGGTACGTTGTCGAGGAAATAGCCATTCGCTTTCCAGTCGGCCTTGCCACGGCCTCTTTCTTCCAACAGGAAATGAGCCAGATCCAGATATTCTTTCTTGGAAGTCTCGTGGTAAAGGCGGATCAAGGCAAGCTCGATTTCAGGATGCCCTGGAACCCAGTCTCTCTTGTTCGGCCCGAATTCAGAGACAAGATGGTCGGCGAATCTCTCAGCCACGTCCAGCAGCATGCGCTTGCCTGTGGCTTTATAGTAGGCGATTCCCGCCTCTATCAGGTGTCCGCCGCAGTACATCTCATGCTTGTCCATGTCGGTCCAGCGCTTGCCTGGCATCTTTAATGTGTAGAAGGTGTTGATATAGCCATCCTTTTCCTGTGCGCCGGCGATCAAGGTTATAATGCTGTCCAGTTGCGACTCCAAAGGTTTGTCCGGATTGTTCTGAAGCGAGTAGGACGCGCCTTCTATCATCTTGTACAAATCGGAATCATCATAGAAAATGCCCTCGAAGCGACCTTCTCTCACCCCTGCGGCGATGGCAAAGTTCTCGACCCTGTGCGTCTTTTCGGAACACTGGTCAAGACAAAACGGGATGGTCACCTCTGACAGTCGTTTGATTCTGGGCCGCCAGAATGAATCCTCGATGATCACTCTTGAAAAATTGATCGGTTCATTCCGCGAGCCGTCAGATTTGGCGTAGCCGACCATGGCTGGCCAAAGCATGCAAAACGAGACAACGGTCTTTAGTGGTTTCATTTTACTTCAATTTTATCTGCTTGATTCCTGGTTTATTCACTCATCTTGGAAAGGAGTTTCTTCGGGTAGTTCGTGCAGATGGCTTTCATTGACGAGGCGTTGGAGATGTAGTAGTTCATCGTCGCGTCATCATCTGCATTGAACACACTGAACGCTATACCTGCTTTGGTGAATTCCTCTATCGTGCGTTCTCCGCCACCTTGCTTGATGAATGTGGTGGACAGGTTCGCCCATTTGTAACTCTTCTGGAGGTATTCCGCCGCCGGTTTGTCCGCCATCCATGCGATGTTGACACCTGCAGCGGTGGCGTATGAATATGACGAAGCCATCACAGTAGCGTTGGACGTGCAGATGAACTCGGCGAAGTTCTGTGCTTTCTTCTCCTTGATGATCTCGCAAGCCTTGCGGCAGGCATTGATCGGATAGGTCGTCAGTCCGCTGATGTTTTTGATATCCAGCCAAAGCCTTGTGCAGCTGCCCGCTTTCATAACCTCGTCAATAAACATCTCCAAGTCCGGAAGCGTCTCTCCGTTTGTCAGTTTGCCGGCTGCCCTCAACTGTTCCAGTGTGGCTTCCCATGGATGGAGACCGTTGATTTTGTTGTCATCATCGGCGTGGGCAACGACAACTTTGTCATCCTTGGTCCAATAGATGTCGCATTCTGAGGCATAGCACTTGAGGCTCATCGCATATTGCAGTGTGGCGATCGAATTGTCCGGAAAGGACATTCCCGCCTCGGATGCACCACCTCTGTGAGCCACAACGATGTTACCGCCATCCTCTGGTTTGTCAGCCACCTCACCAGGGGTGTCTGGCCCATCATCAGGCCAGACAGGTCCCGGATCGGGGGATGATTTTCCACAGGAGGCAAAACAAATGATTCCTGCAGCGAGGATCACCAATTTGGAGTTGTGAACCATGATGAAAATTATTTTTTGTAGTTCTTCACGCAGCGGAACGGCATGATCGCCTGTCCGTTGTCAATGTTGGTCATCTCGGCGTAGGTCGCTTTGTCGTTGGTAAGCAGCACGTTTATCCTGTAAAGCGCTTTGTCATTGAAGAACAGCGGAACCCAAACCTGCGCCCTGACACCATAGCATTGGTAGCCTTGGGTCATGTAACGCCAACCTAGCGGATAGTATTCGAAGCCGAAGTCATCCGCTCCGTCGGACACGGTTCCTGTCCACCATTTGTTGTTCTTGATCCATGCGCCGAGATTGCCGATACCTCGTGGTGAGTCAGAGGTGGCTGTGCCCTTGCCGGCAACCGTTGTGAATTGCTTGTAGTTGACTCGGTCTTCATCTATCGAGTAACTGTGTCCGGCGGAAGCCTTGCTTGCGGCGTAAGCGATGTCCAGCCAATCCGAAGCGTTGGAGATATGCCAGCCGTACGGACATATTCCTTGAATCTGCATCTTGAGGGTAGGATAGGTTTGCTCATCAGTGGCATTGTCGCCAGAGAAAGTAGTGGCTACAGTGTTGTTGATGTACTCGATTGTGTAGGTGTCTCCTACGGCGTCGGTGATCTGGCAACCCTGAGTCCATCCCTGCGGAACCACTTCCTTACGGGCGAAGCCGATTCCGTTGGTCGGGATGCCTGTCACTATCTCAGAGAACGCATAGATTCGGCCATATTCATCACTTCCTTCGAGTTGCCCTCCGATCTCCGTGCATTCGTAGGCCATATTCAATTTGGAGTCATCCCATGACGAAGGGAACGCGGCTGCCGCATAACCTCCTGTTCCTTTGGCTCCGACTCCTGTTGCGGCCGGGATCATCGGCGAGCCGAGCTTAGGCTTGATGTCACCTCCGTTCCAACGCATGTTCTCGACCATCCAGACCTTCATCGAGCCATCTCTGGCGATGAACGCCTTGGTCTTGTACTTGGACACTTCGGAGTCCGGCATGCAGTTGTGTGTCGTGATCCTGTCCCAAGCCCATGTCTTCTCGTTGAAGTTCACGGTGAGAGAACGCAGACCGTCAACATCGATTTCCGGGCCTTCAGGCAAGGCAGAGGACGCGGACTCGATCGTGGCGACGGATCCATCCTTCGCAAGCGCATAGCAAGGGTATGACAGCACACGGGAATCCTGGTTGAACATCACCGTGTTGCCGCCAGCCGCCGCGTTCATGAAATAGGCCTTGACGCTGTAAACACCCTCGCTCTCCTTGGTCATCTGCAAAGCCTTGTCGATGGCGAGACCAGAAGCGGAAGCACCGTACATGAAGTAATATATGTCCGCGGCGAGCTGCGTCACAGGCACGTCAACCGATGCCAGACTGGTTTCGGCTGAACCTACAGTAATATGAAGCACCGCCTTACGGACGTTGACATGGTCTGTCCATTTCGATGCGGTCAGTTTGACGGAACCGGCCTCGGATGCCTCGCATGTCAGCCAATCCTTGCTTTCGCCCGAGTAATCCACTGAGAAGGAATATGCGTCACCCATGTTGGTCGTGTACTCGATGACCTGATCGCCTCCGTCAGCAAAGAACTCAACGTCCTTGGTGTTAGTGGACACTTCGGCGTCGGCCTTCTCTCCTTTCTGGATGAATTCGTAGGAACGCTCGGTTCCGTCGGAGGCCTTTACGGTCAGAGTGAATGTCCTTTTATATTCAGGATTGGATTTCACCTTGACTTCCAATCCTTTCTCCGTCACGGTTCTGGAGTCACCCTCGAAGGTGCCTTTGAACTCTTCGGTGACATCTGTGACATTGACTTCGGCGCATTTCTTCGGATCCTCAACGGAATAGTCCCATGAGATTCCGTTGGTCTTGTCTCCCTGCACGATTGTGACAATGGCGCGATAGGAATCCTCGCCGCTCTCGGTCTTGCCGTCAGCGGTGAACACGGGAATATCCTTGGACAGGGAGATCCTCGTAGTGGAGTCTATCTCCGAAGGGTCAATCTTTTCCCCGCAGGCTGACAACATGAGGGACAGTGCGGTGACTGTTAAGAATATATTCTTGAATTTCATTGTAATATTCATTTTAATTAATCCCATCCTTCCGTCTGGGTAAGTTTGTAGTTTTTGTTCCTTGCCGATTGGGAGATCGGCCAGAGAAGAATGTTCGGGTTCTTCTGCTTCTTGGTGAGAAGTTCCGGGTTATAGTCCCAGATTTTGTCCAGACGGATGAGTGGCCACCAGATGACACCTTCGGCAGGGAACTCAAGAAAATATTCATTGACAATGGCTTCCAGAACAGTGTCTCTTGTGGCGGTCTTGTAGAAGTCTTCTACTCCGTATGCCCTTTTCGCGATGATGTTAAGCGACGCCAGTGCCCCGGTGTAGTCTTTCTTGTAATATTTCAACTCGGCGTCCATCATCACAGCGTAGGCATAGCGGTAGTAAAGGAGGTCACAGTCCTCGACCACTGGTTGCTTTGACATGTCTCCGAGAAACTTGTTCGGCCATGTCAATGTCTGTTCTGAGGCTCCGTAGGCGCCTTCGCCGAGATTGCATGTCACTCTGGAGTCGTTGTGCCTAGCCTTGCTCTTGTTCAGGACATCTATGAACTCACGAGAGTAACTCCACCATTGGGTGGAACTTACCGGTACGGGATTGTTCCTGTACTGAGACGCGATCAGGTTGCTCGGATGGTAGAAATAGCTGTAATAGCCGCCTGTGAGTTTCTCCTGCTGGCTGTTCATCAGTGCGAACACGACCTCCGTGTTGCGTTTGTTGTCGCGGCTGAACACGTCAGAATATTTCGGAAGAAGCTTTCCGGAAGAAATCCCAATCGCTGACAGAGCCTCATCTGCAAGATCCAGGAACGAATCCCCGCCGTTCTGGGTCGTGTACATCCACAAGCCGTACTCGGCTTTCAGCATGTTAACTGCGTCCGCTGTCGCGAAATATTTGTCGGTCCCGAGATATGCTGAATTAGCCACTGCTGTCTCGATGTCCTTGCCGATCCTGGCATAGACATCAGCCTTGGGCGCGCGCACCGGATAGGTCTCAGGCTGGTTCACGGACTCGATCGGGACAAGGTTGAGAGGAACGTCTCCCCACAGTCTTGCCGCCCAGAAGTAGCAATATGCCCTTGCGAATGCCGCCTGTCCGACAGCGAATCCTTTGTCGGACTCGGTCATGTTGACCTTGTCGGCATATTTCAGCACGGCATTCGCTTGGTCTATAGTGGTGTAAAGCCCTGACCATGAAGTGGATGCTGTGGACGAGTTCATCGTGCTTGTGCGCACGGTGATCATATTGTTGTCCTGAACCCTTGATTCAAGGCTTGGCCCCCACATGTAGTCACCGACACGTGCCTCACCCCAATAGAACACATTCACATAGCTTTGGATAAAATTTGAGCGCATCCTTTCGTATATTCCATAAGTGGATTGGATGACATCGGTGGAAGTCGTCCACATGTTGCTGGCTGACAGTTTGTTGTCTTGCATGATGTCCAAATCTCCATTGCAGGACGGCAGTGGCAGGGCGGACGCGAGCACCAGAAAATATTTCAATATATCTTTCATGACTAGAATGTTATCTTGACGTTGAACAAAATCTTTCTCGCTGCCGGAGCTATGCTTGAATTGGACGCGCCTCCGGTGGTCACGGACGAGTACATGGAATCACCGGAGCCGGTTCCCATGCCGGTCTCAGGGCTGATGGAGCCGGACACGCCGGTCCAGTAGTGTAGGGTGTTGCCGGTCACTCCTACGGTGAGTTTCTTGATCCAGAGGCTCTTCACCCATTTCTCAGGGAAGTCGTAATAGATGGACACGTCTCTCAGACACAGATAGTCGGCTTTCTCGATGTTGAAGTCAGAGGCTCTTGAGAAGTTCCTGTTGCCATAGTCTGGGTCGTTCGGGAAGAATCTTGCATACTTGGCGTTCTTGTCTCCCGGGTAACGCCAGCAGTCATAGACCATCTTGTCAAGGTTGGCGTTGGAGTTTCCGAGGGTGTTCTGGAAGAAACGGGACTTCATGTAGTTGTAGATGGAGTGTCCCAGCGCATAATCAAGGTAGAACGAAAACGACAGATTCTTGTACTTGAAAGTGTTCATGACGCCGCCGATGGAGTGAGGCATCACATTTCCGAGGCAGTACATGTCTTCCGGATCGATCTGCTCTCTTCCGTCCGCTGTCTTCTTTGAACCTGGACGGTTGCACCATTCGTAGTCTCCTGCATCTTTGCGTCCTGCTATCGACAATCCATCCGACCTTCTGTAGCCGTGCGACTGACTGTCGTACAACGCGGCGGCGGCCTCCGCGTCAGTCTGGAGGATATGTGAGATCTTGTATCCCCAGATGCGCCCCAGAGGCTCTCCGACGGCTGTGCCTCCGAAACGCTCTCCGCTTTCCGACATGGTGTAGCCCCCGATCCTCCATGCGTCCTTGCCGGCAAGGTCGGTGTACTTGTACTCGTCCGGAAGGGAAAGCACCTTGTTTTTATTGAATGAATATGTCAGGCCGGTCGTCCATGAGAAATTCCTTGTCTGGACATTGACGGAGTTAACCTCGATTTCGAAGCCGTAGAATCTTGCGCTGCCGACATTGGCTTTCACGGATCCGAGCGAGCCGGTGTCCGGAAGAGTGATGCTGAAGAGCATATCGTCGGTTCTCTTGTTGTAGTAGTCCATAACGATGCGGAGGCGGTCGTTGAAGAATCCTAGGTCAAGGCCTAGGTCAAGCTGTGTGGTGGTCTCCCACTTCATTCCCTTGTTCTGCATAGTGGACGGAAGCAGGGTCGAATTACCGGCGTACAGAGAGGATGAGAATGCTCCGTAAGTGTCGTAGAGGCCGATTCCATTGTTTCCGGTCTGGCCGTAAGAAGCGCGGAACTTGAATGTGTTCATGACATCCCTGTTCACATTCCAGTAAGGTTCCTCGGTGATGATCCAGGCGAATGAGCCGGCAGGGAAGAATCCCCATCTGTTGCCGGCGGCGAATTTGGATGAACCGTCTGCCCTGACCGTGGCCGAAAGGATGTACCTGTTGTCAAAGTTGTAGTTGACACGCCCGAAGTACGAAATCAGCACCTGTTTGGTGTCTTGGTTGGAAGCCGTGAAATTGACACCTGAATCAAGGATCGGCACCTTGTCGGAGACTGAGCCGGTGGCTTTTGCGTTCAGGTACCAGTACCTCCATGATATGTAGTCATAGCCGGCTGTGGCACTGAGAGTATGTCTGTTCAATGTCTTGTCATAACTCAGGTAGGCTGTGAACGAGTCTTTAAGCGTCTCTGTCCTGGTTTCTATGGTGGTGCGTTCGGTGGTGATGTAGTTCGGTGTGTTGCCTACCTGGCCATAGGTATAGTAGCTGCCTCTGTAATTGTCATCGAACACAGCGTATTGTGCTGTGGCCTTGAGGCCGTCGAGGATGCTCCATACGAGCTTGAAGTTGCCACCGAAACGGTTCTGGGCCATTTCCCTATCGTGGAAAGCCTCGTAGAACGATGCCGATTGTTGGTTTCTGTTGGTTCCTCCGGTCGCCCACCTTCCGTCCTCGTAGAATTCCTTGTTGGTAGGGCTCATCATGAGACCTCGTCCGAGGGCATCGAAATAGCTGCCGGTCAACGGGTTCTTGACAGATCTGGAGAAGTCGAAAGTCGTGGAGGCCTCCAGATTTTTGGTGATGTTGAATGATGTGTTGCCATGCATGGTGAACAGTTTGTAGCCGCTCATCGCCACCATTCCGTCATCTTGAAGGTAACTTACGGACGCGGCGTACTTCATGTTCTGGGAACCTCCGTTCACCCCGATGTATTCCTTGTGCCAAAGAGCGTTGGTAAACCATTTGCTCTGCCAGTCCGTGTCGGTGAATGTCAGCACCTTGTTCGGATCGACAGGATCGTACATCCACAGCCAACCGGCTTGCAGTTCCTCGCCTTTCTCCATGTATCTGGTCGTGTAGATGTCGGTGTCCTTGTTGCCGGTTCCGGCCGCATTGGCTCCATCCAGAATCAACTGTCCGTTAGGACCTTGCGCGATCGCCGGGCGGACAAACGACAAGAATTCCTTGGCGTTCATCAGATCCCATCTGCGGGAAGGAGACGACCAGCCGACCTGCGCGTCGAAAGTGATTCTTGGCTTCTCCCAGGAGTTGCCTTTCTTGGTCGTCACGAGGATGACACCGTTTGAGGCCCGGGCTCCGTAGATGCCGGCAGAGGCCGCGTCCTTCAAAACCTCGATGGACTCGATGTCGTTAGGGTTGAGGTCGTCCATGTCCCTGGTCACACCGTCCACGATGACGATCGGGTCGTTGCTCAGGGTGATTGACGATCCTCCTCGAATGAGAAATCTCGGGGCGTTACCGGAAACAGTGTTGTTTGAGGCTACCCTGAGGCCTGTCACCTTGCCCTTGAGCGCATCTCCGACCGAAGAGACGGGGGCTGCGTAGATGCTGTTTCCGTCGACCTTTGAGATAGAGGTTGTCAAAGTCTTGCGGGACTGTGTGCCGTAACCCACAACCACCACGTCGTCAAGTATATTCGCATCCTCTGATATGGTCACGTCGATCGCCCTGCGTCCTCTCACACTCTCCTCGCGGCTCTTGAAGCCGATGAATGAATATTCCAGGACAGCGTCTGGGTTGACTTCGATGGAATATTTCCCGTCAAGGTCGGTGGTGGTGCCAGAGGCCGTGCCTTTGATCATGACTCCCGCCCCTGCAAGTGGCTCTCCGCTCGAGTCGGTCACGGTGCCAGTCACTGTGATGGCTTTCCCTGACTTGCCGGTCTGAGGCTGCTCGTAGGTCAGCACGACGGTGCTGTTCATCATCTTGTAATGGAATCCGGAAACCTGCCTTCCGAAAACGTCATCCAGAATCGATGTCAATGATGCGTCTTTGGCCTCGATTCTGATGTCGCCCATCGGTCTCTGCGCCAAATCCGATTCGTAGGAGAAGAGGACTCCTGTTTTTTTCGTGAACTCGTCGGTGAACGATTTCACGGTGGCAGATTTGACAGTCAGGCTGAGATTGTAGGATTTCCTTGCCGTGCTCTGCGCGGACGATGTCAGCGAGAAACCGAGACAGACGGTCAGAACAGCCGCAAGGACACCCAGTCTTGAAAAGATAGAATGTCTCATTTCTTTGATCAGTTAATTTGTTTTTATGGTATTAGTCAATATTCGTGTTATCCTGCCCGCTGATTGTCAGGTTGGCTCCTGTGAGTTCCTGGACGGTCTCCACGAGCTCGCTGACATTGTCGGTACGTTTGTAGTTGAGGTTGTATTTTCTGGTGGTGTCCACAGGAGCGTGCGTTGTGATCCTCACCCCGTACATTCGTTCGATGTGAGAGATGATGTCGCGGAGCGACACTTGCTGGAGAGCCACCTTGTTGTAATGCTGGACAATGTAAGGCACGGCTCCCATCGGTTCGACCGAAAGATCTCCCGTGCCGGTGTCGAACTCGGCCTTCTGGTCAGGGAAGAGCCGTACAAGCCCCACGCCCTCAGGGCTTTGCAGCCGCACCGAGCCTCTTTCCAGAAGCACGGACACCTTCCCGGAAATCTCATCGGCCTCGACACAGAACGCCGTTCCAAGCACTCTCACATCAAGCGATCCAGTCTTTACGATGAAAGGACGGGAAGTGTCACGGTGCACGTCGAAGTAGGCCTCACCGGTCAGTTTCACGATGCGTTCGGTGTTCCTCGCATCCGTGTTGAACAGGATCGATGACTTTGTTCCGAGCCATACTTTCGTGCTGTCGTCAAGCATTATGGCCGCCACGTCATCCGACGTGTTTGAATATGCGGTATATTCACAGTCTTTGGCATCCGCTCCTCCGAACCGGTGCACTCCGATTCCGATGATGAATATGGCCGCGGCGGAGGCTGCTGACATCCAAAGGATTCTGAATATTCCTGCTTTCCGTTTATGTGTTGTGGTCTCCTCTTCGGAGTCAATCCTCGCGTTGAGCCGGGAAAGCATCCGTGAGGTTCGCTCGTCCTCGGACTTCAGAATGTACGAGGTCTTGCAGAGGGCAGACAGGGCAGCGAAGTCCTCTTTCCGCCTTGGATCTTCTTCCAACCAATGAATCAAAATATCTTTGTCAGAGTCATTTGCCTCTCCCCGTAGGTAACGTAGCGCCAGCCCGAGATATTCTTCAGGAAATTCCATTTTGTTCGATATTAATTATGTCTTACGTTATAGATACACACTTGCCGGCAAAAACACCTAGTGGATAAATGAATATTTTAACGTTTGTTAAATAGACCGGATTTTTTGCCTCCAAGGTGGCCGCAAGTCGATTTTATTGACTATTTTTGTGGCGTTCCGAGACCGTTATGACAAGAGCAGACTTAATATCAGGAATACAAAAAGGCGACAGAGAGGCGTTCAATGATTTCTGCAAGGCAGAGTTGCCGGCTCTGATGTCGTACGCAAGGGTTTTCCTGCCGGATGAATGGGCGGATGACGCTGTCCAGGATGTTCTGTTCTCGTTCTGGAAAAACAGGGCCGGGATAATGGACGTCTCATCTGTCCGGAGTTATCTGATGAGGGCGGTTTACAACAGGGCGTTGAATTATCTTCGGAAAGAGAACCTGCTGAGGCAGTACCGGGAATGGAACGACATGCGGATTGCCGTGCTGGGACTGGAGGGCGCCGATCCGGAAAGAAATCCAGTCATGCGCAACCTGTTCGAGGGGGATCTGAGAAAGAATCTGGAGGAGGCTATCTCCGGCTTGTCGCCTAAATGCCGCGAGGTCTTCATGCTAAGCTACATCGAGGATATTCCTAACAAGGACATCAGCGCGAAGCTAGGAATCTCGCTCAGCACGGTGGAGAACCACATCTATGCCGCCCTGAAGCAACTCCGGGCGGTCTTGGCCAAGGACAAGGCGCTGATGTTGTTCACCTTGCTGCCTTACATGGGGGCACTTTTTCACGGTTTCCCGGATTGACGTTCGCTGAACAAGTATATTCATAAAATTTTAGTAATATGAAAAGGTATATTCTTTTGGCGTCATTGCTGATTCCGGCTTCGCTAATGGCGCAGCCGGCCGCTTCCGGTCAGTACACCTACACCGGGGCTCCCGTGAACCTTACCGAGCACACGTTCAAGTGCGACCATCTGCTCAAGCTTCAGGGCACCGACAAGGAGGCTTATCAGGGGATGGACATCTGGGGAGATTACATCTTCAGCTGCCAGAACTCCGGCTGGCTGACCGTCTATAAGATTGACGGTGAGAAGATCACGAGGGAGTGCAAGCCGTTCAAGCTTGCCAGCTACGACAAGGTGAACCATGCCAATGTGGCCACGTTCGGGCGCACGTTCTATGACAAGGAAGACCGTTTCCCTCTCCTGTACGTCAGCCAGTGCAACAGGAACCCGATCAACGGCCGCAAGGATGTGCTTTACGTCGAGCGTGTCGCCAACGACCTGAAGTCCTCCGAACTGGTGCAGACGATCTATTTCAAGGACACCGACCATCTTTTCGGCTATGCGCTTCAGTGGGTCATCGATCCGGACAACAATTATCTTTACGGCTACGGCAACACCGTTGACAACACCAACGCCCTGAACCGTCACCGCATCGTGAAGTTCCGCATCCCGAAACTTAATGAGTCCACGGACGGACTCGTGACCTTGACCAAGGACGACCTGCTTGAGAATTATCTCATCGAGGACACCTACCAGACCCACTTCAATCCGATCGGCCAGGGGCTTTTCATCAAGAACGGCCAACTTTTCATGCCTACCGGCTTCGGCAAGGAGAAGCAGCCGTCAATCCTCTATGTCTGGAATCTGAACACCCGCACCATGCAGAATGTCATCGACTTGAGGGAGGCCACCTTCGGCGAGCTCGAGGACTGCGCCTACTACAGGGGCGACCTCTACATTCAGGCACAGGGCGACCTGTTCAGAATTAAATTCTGATTTCCCGCGGAATAAGCCTGAATAACAAAGAATCCCGCTTGCAGAGGAACAAAGTCCTTCCGCAAGCGGGATTCTTGAATATTCACACCTTCGGTGTCTGTCAGCGTTTCCCTTTGAAGAAATCCACCATCAGGGCGGAGCATTCCTCTGCAAGGACACCTGCCTGAACCTGGGTCTTAGGGTGGAGCAGGGAAGGGGAGTATAATGAATATCCTCTCTTGGGATCCAGCGCTCCATAGACGATGCGGCCGATCTGCGCCCAGTTCAAGGCGCTTGAGCACATCGTGCAAGGCTCCACGGTGACATAGAGAGTGCAGTCGTTGAGGTATTTCCCGCCGACGGCCTCTGTCGCTGCCGTGATGGCGATCATCTCGGCGTGGGCGGTGGGATCATGCAGCCTTTCGGTCATGTTGTGTCCTCTGGCTATGATCCTGCCCCGGCACACGATGACCGCCCCGACGGGAATCTCGTCTTCCTCAAAGGCCAGACGTGCCTCCTTGAGAGCCTCCGTCATGTATTTATCGTCTAAATCCATACTTTTCTTTAATGAATATGCCGCTTCGGCGGAAACAAAAAAGACAGGTCGTGAAGACCTGTCTGTAAACGTCAGACTGACCGGATTACCACCTGTCCTCAGATGATACTGTCAGCTTCTTGCGTCCGTGGCGGCGACGGGAAGCGAGTACGCGGCGACCGTTGGCGGTGGCCATTCTCTCACGGAATCCGTGCTTGTTCACGCGCTTGCGTCTGGATGGTTGAAATGTCCTTTTCATATCTACTAATTTTTTATATATTCCAAAACGGACTGCAAATTTAATCCTTTTGCCCGTAATTTCAAAATATTTTTGTATCTTGGATTCACATTGAACTGACGGAATATTCATAATAAGCGGCAAGAAACAGGTTGCCGCTTATCCGCAAAGATTTTTTGACTGTCGCTGAATGGAAAATTTTGTTGTCGATAACGATGAGTTCTTCGGAACGGTCATCGCCTTGCTGCGGGAAGGAAAGAATGTCACGATTCCCGCGAAAGGGGAGAGCATGCTTCCGTTCATAGTGGGCGGGATTGACTCTGTGGTTCTAGAGGGTGTCGAAGGCGGCACTCCGGAAGGCTCTGCCCTTAGGGCCGCCAATGTCGGCGATGTTGTACTTTTTCAGGCTGACGGCAGGTTCATCCTTCACAGAATCATCGGCAAGGACAACGATAAGGCTCTGATTCAGGGTGACGGCATCCTCAAGTCAAAGGATCTTTGCCCTTGCGACCGGATTTATGGCCGGGTGACCACCGTGCTGAAGGGAGGCGGCGCGCCCGTTGATGTCGATTCGCCGTCTTACCGCAGAAAAATATGGCTTTGGATGCACACCGTGTCTCTCCGCAGGATCCTTCTCGGCGTCTGGAAGCGTCTGTTCTTCAAGCGGCCTGTAAGAAGGTAGTAGCGCGCATTCCTATCCGAGTCTGAGCGCCGACGAGCAGATGGCCGCGATTTCCTCTCTGTGGGTGATCACAATCAGCGTTTTGCCTTTAGCCTTTGCCTTCAGCCGTTCAATAAGGACTTTCTCCGTCTCGACATCCAGTGACGAGGACGGCTCGTCCAGAAGCAGAACTCCTCCGGGCCTGAGCAGCCCCCTTGCTATGGCTATCCTTTGCGCCTGCCCTTCGCTGAACCCGGCGCCTTTCTCTCCGCATCTGCTGTCCAGTCCCTCGGGTGTTTCCATGACGAAATCCGCTGTCGCGGCGTGAAGCGCCGAAACCAGTTCCTCGTCCGTCGCCTCGGGATTCCCCATCTTCAGGTTGTCCCGCACCGTGCCGCTGAACAACGTGTTGCCCTGAGGCACATAGGACAGATTGCACCTTGTGGCCTGTGACGCAGGTGTCTCACTGCCATATTCATTGTAAAACACGATTCTGCCGCTGTCAGGAGTGGCAAGTGCCAGAATCAGACGCATCAAGGTCGTCTTTCCTATTCCAGTCTTTCCTAAAATCGCGGTCTGGCTGCCGGGGGTGAAATCATATGAGAGGTCACTGAATATCCTTTGTTCATCCTCCGGGTAGGAGAAGGTCAGGTTCTCTATGCGTATGCCGGTTTTGCCTTCAAGCCGTACTGGATTCTCTTCCGGCTCGGCGGGTTCGTTGAAAAGTTCCGCAAGCCGCTCGGCGGAAGTCATCGCCCGGATGAACGCCGGAACCTGACGGCTCAGTTCGACGGTAGGATTCTGAATCTGTGCGACAAGCTGAAGAAACGCTGTCATCGTGCCGAACGTTATGGCACCGCTTTGGATTCCGAATATCCCCCAGAGAAACGCGGTCACATAGCCTGCCGCAAAGCCCGTCTGAACCATCATCCGCGAGAACAGCGAATAGTCCGTGTAGCGCATCACCTTGCCTAGAAGAGCCGACTGAAGGGAGTCCAGCTCCGAGACCGAATATGGCGTGTATTCCAAGGATCGAAGCAGCAGCCTGTTCTGAACGCTCTCCTGAATATGCGACTGGACAGCGCTTTCCTCTGACCTTATCCCTCGGGTAAGCCGCCTCATTCTGCGTACATAGCTTTTGCTCAGCAGCAGGGCGGCCGGCATGATGAACAGCAACGCCATGGCCAGCCGGACATCCATCATGGTGAGAATGTAAAGCGCGCCGATCAGTTGGCTCGCCGTCACCATGGTCATAGGCACTCCGTCGCACAGGATTTCCGCCACGGTCGTCACATCATCGATCATCCTGTTGAGTATGTCCCCGGAATGTTTGGCTTGATGTCCGTCCCAGCGGATTCTCATCAGATGGTCGAAAAGGTCATGTTGCAACCTGTTGGCAAGCCTCGCCTCTGTCTTCCTGCTCAGCCTTGCACTGATTTGTGACAGGACCATCCTGAGTGCCATGCACCCGATCATCAGCGGGATAAGAACAGCCAATTCCCCGCCTCCCTGCCTTGTGACGTTGTCGATGATTTCCTTGCAGATCCAGACACTTGCCAATGAGACCGCGACCCTCGCCATTCCTATCAGTCCCGCGCACAAAATCCGCGAGCGGAAAGTTTCCGAGGCTCTCCAAAACCACACTATGCCGTCTTTGACCTGCATGAATATAAAAGGTTAAGTTTCAGGCTAGCCACGAGCGAAGCACGTTCTCTTTTGGAACGCGTGGTTGCTTATTTGCTTCGCCCGTAATTCCGCACATACCAAATGTGCTTATTTCCTGAAGTTGTTGTCGATGATCGCCTGAGGCAGAAGATCGCCGTAGACCTCGTAGCGGCCGGACTTGAAGTTCCCGACCCAGTCCATCATGACCATGCCTGTGGTGGCGCACTCGCCGTTGACCAGACGCCGGTAAACAGTAGGGTTGTTGTTGGCGGCATTCTCCCGGTAGGTGTTGTCAGTCGAGATCAGCCCGGTGTACCCTGAGGTGTGGTTGATTGTCCAGCAATTGTTCTTTGCGTTCTCCGAGGCCCAGTCCATGAAGTCGCTGACGGCTTTCACCTTGACCTCCGGCTTCTCAACGTGATAGTAGTCTTGAACTCCAAGCGTGCCTTGGGCCACGCGGCTGGTGATCACGGCTCCTGTCGTCCCTTCCTCCGCAAAACTCCATCCTGAGATGTAACCGCCTGTTATCGGCTGGTCAGCATAAGCGTCACGGGACAGAATCAGAATCTTGCCGCGCAGATCGCCCACTCTGAGGTCCGGGCGGTAGTCTATGCGGAACCTTGACGGGAATGTCTCCTCGCTGCCGAGAAACTCACTCATTAGGGAATTCCAGACTGACCTGTCATTGTAGGCCGGACTTCCGTTCTCGAACTGCATGATGACCACGGCGAACTCCGAAGGATTTTCATCTATCTTGTTCATGAGCGTCTGCACAGCTTTTTTGAAAGAAGTCTTTGTCGGGATGAACCCGTGGTAGACGTGAAGTTCGTTCTTGTACTTGAACGCCCTGACGCGAACCTTGCGGTAGCCTGGACGGAAGTCGTAGGCCCTTATTCCAAGATCCCACTGAGCGGACAGTCCAAGACTTTGGGTTCTGCCGATTGAAAAAGCGGTGCCGTCACCTGTGACAGCGTCGTGCGTGCCAGGAATGGATAGCCGCGCGAACGGAGTCGTGTCATCCAGCCCTGCCATCCAAGCCCCGTTGGAAGCATTGGCCTTGGTCACAGGTTCGTCTGAATATTCATCCTCTGCGACAGCCTCTCGCTGCTCCGCAAGCAGTTCCTCGTCAGTCGCCAGCTTCTCACTACAAGCCGCGAACATCACTGATGCGCATAAAGCGGCGGCAAAGAAAGATCTTTTCATCATTGTCAAACTATTTATGAATATATTATTTCCACTTCTGTTGTGCCTTCTTTTCATCCACGCTCCGCGCGTGATCGTTGCCTATCATGCGCGGAACAATCTGCTTATCGCCATTTGCTGAGACTGGTGATGGTGCTGTTGAGGTTCTCAAGACGCTTGTTGTACACATATTTCAGATTGTCCATCACCTCGTCATATTCCATACTTTCATCGCCGCAGGTCCAATAGCCTCCCAATGCGTTTCCAACCGGCCAGATCATGCGGTTATATTGATCTGAAAGTCTGTTTGCCTCTCGTCTTTCTTCCACTATTGTGTTAGCTAGATTCTTCAGATCCGGATAAACTTCCGCCCAACGGGCCTTGACGCGGTTGATATAGTTCTGGTCTTTCATCAGAAGAGGATACCACATATACATTTTACCCTCTCCTGATTTTGATCTTTGTATAAGCAGTGAGTTCCAACTATGGTAATAATCTCTGTTGACTGTCGTCCCTTTTCCGTCTATGTTTGTGAACGTCTGGCCATCGAAATCCCAGACAGGGCCGGCACAGAGTTTCCCGTCACCGTTTTTATACATATAAGTACTCTTCGGGTGCTGAAGCTCATCGTTGAGAGTGAGTTCATAGACGAACCAATAGTCGATCACAGAATTAATGTCTAACTTTTCGTAGGCCGCTGAATAATTGCCATTAGTCAGATTCGTCTCAATATCATTGATATAGGACTCGATTTGCTTGTAGATTCCATAGCCGCTTGCTGATTCTGAGAATGTCTCAGCAAACTCGTCCTTGAAGTTCACCGGAAGATTGCGTTTGGATGTTTTGAACTTCCAGATTTCGTCATAATAGGTGTCGAATTCCAGCAGATAACCGCAATCGCTGATCGTTGGCTCAATCTTCAAATCGGCTTTCACGTCCGTATAGCAATCCTTGATTGGCAGACGATTACTACCAATCTTAATCTGTTCCCCAAGCAGATAGTTCCCCACGTGAACGCCATTGATAACAAGCTCGACGTTTGTCCCGGAAGGGTTCCATAGCAACCCCTTTCCGCTGGCACTTCCGTCTTCCGGACCATCTTTGAAATGATTCTGTACCGTTTGGGCAATCTTGAACGCAAAGTAGTTGCGGATCAGTGACATATCCGTCCAAGGGGACAACAGAACCCACCTTTTGTGACTTTTCATTCCAAGAACATCGGCTTTTTTCTTTAGTTTGATCGCCAAAGGTCTCTTGTCATAACTCTGTGATGAATTTCCCCTGAGTCTGAATCCACATGCGGCATCTGACAAAGTGGCAACTCCGTTCTCATAGACTGAAATCCGGTCGTTTTCTCCCCATTCCTCGCTCTTCGCCTTGACCGTGAAATCAAGGTATGCCGCGCTTCCTCCATTCGTATTCAACACAACAACCGGAAGTCCTGTGTTTGTCACAGTGACGGTGTATGTGCTGCTTTCCGTACCATCCACAAGGGTGTATGACACCGGAGAACTGAAGTCCTGGCTTGTCGTGCCGCTTTTCTGGATTTCACCGTTGCAGTACACATTCACTCCTTTCGCCACCGTGAACGTTGGTGCGAGCGTAAAATTGTAAAGATATGGGATGCAGCATCCGACCTTGTTCAAGGTATTATCCACATCGCATACGAAATCTTCCGCATTCTTCACTACGGTCGACCTGTTGCTCAGAACGGCAGTCTTACTGAGCAGGCTTGAAGGGTTGTTTGCTATTTCGAACTTGAAACTCTCGAAAACAGGAGGTTTGGCGTCGATGCGTCCGACCGTACAGTTGTTTTCTTCTTTCAGATTATTGAGGTTCAATGGAATATCATAGCAGCAACCAGCCTTGAAATCCGCGACAGCCTTGACCTCGAAAGTGACCTTATGCACATTCGTCAGAAGCTGGATCTCGATGACATCACCCTTCTTGATCGCAGGAGCGATGCTTGCATAGGCGATGGCTCTTTGCCCAACAGGTATTCCACCATTCTCTTCATCAGTCAGTTTCACTGTGACACCGGACGATGTCTTGCCATCGACGGCGGCAAGTCCGGCTCCAAGGTTCTCAAGGTTCATCGTGAAATTTCCCGTCCACGCGCGAGCCGCGTCAGCATTCTTTTGTTTGAATATGATGGACAGGAGCCTCTCGGAACTCCCAACCGCCTCAAGCGCATTGCCGAATGACACCGAAACCTTTAAGAACGACACCATAGGTGTGAACATGAACCCGTAACTTCCGTCAGGCTTCACTACCGGCTTGTCACTGGCCTTGATGTCATTCGCCGCTATCGATGTGGATCTTGTGTACAACTGCACTGGAGAGACCGTGACAGGAATCTCATTGCGATCTGTGGCTCCTTTCACATAAGGATAGTAAGCATATTTCGGACGGTCACCGGTGCTCATTGAGCCCTTGAATACCCCGGAAGATACAGCCGTGGAGAAAGTTCCATTGAACAGAGCGTTTGACGTTGAGTTGCCGAACACTCCAATCTGGTCTCCTGCAGACCACAATATTCCCAGGGAACCGTCCGCAGTCGGCTCTATGTCAATCTGAGTGCGCGTCAAACTCGGTTGTTCGATTTCTCCTGTGAGACTGATTTCCTCAATCTGAGGATCCTGAATCTCATTGTTGCCAGCACACGATGAGATCGTGAGAGCGACGGACGCTACTACCAGCGCCGACACAAAATTAGTCCGTTTCATATTCTTATAAATTGTTAATGGCTGAGTTGAGCCCTTCGCGACGTTTCTCGAAGACATCATTGAAGTTCTGGATCACCTCCGGATAGGTAAAATCATATTCATCGCCGCAGTTTCCGGCGTGGAGGTATTTGATGTTCCAGATCTTCCAGTTGGATTCCGCCGCTTTCTCACGCTCCTTTCCCATCTGTTCGATGACTGGTCTTTGATTCTGCAGCACTGAACTGTAAAGGGAGTTCCACCTTGCTTTAACACGTGCGACAAAATACGGATCCTTAAACAGCCACGGGTACCAACCGTATGGGGAAGAGCTGGCCGAGTTCGTCCTTTGGTACATCAAAGCAGAGTAGCCGCCCAGATCTGTGAACTTGTAAGGTACGACTTCTCCCCAGTATTTGGTACTCAGGTGCTCCGCCTCCATATTCTTTATGATACTGCTGCTGTTGTACTTCTCGATGTTTACATAGGTCTGGTAATCAAAATCCCAGACAGGACCAGCGAAGTATTTACCGTTACCGTCCTTGTAGGCGAAGGCACTTTTCGGCCACTGCATCTCATCATTCATCGCAAGCTCGTTGATGATCCACCAGTCGATCATTGAGTTGATGTCAAGCTTTTCGTATGCCTTGTCGAAATATTCCCTTGCTGTAGTCAGGTCATTATTGTCGATGCATTTCGCACCTTGATACAGATTCTCATCGAAGTCGTTGACATACGCCATAAATTCTTCCGCCATTGCCGGATAAGTTGTGATGTCCAAATCCTTGAACGCTATCGGAACATTGCGGCGCGCTGTGTTGGTTCTGTTCTCTTTTTCATCCGTGCTCATCTCAATCAGAAATCCACATTCTTCCAATTTTGCCGCCGCGTTCTTTTCCAGCACCTTGTCAACCTTCTTGTGGGTCAGATAAAGTCTGTTCTTGTTGATCTTGATGTGCTCGCAGAGGTAATAGGTGCCCACGTGGATCCCGTTCATCACGACTTCAACTGTCTCTCCGTGAGGATTCCAGACCAAGCCCTTGCCGAGTACTTTTTCCGTGCCTGCCGCATCCGTGAAATGCTCTTGTATTTCATTAGCCAGTCTGTATGTGAAGGCATTTCTCATCATCGACTTGTCGAACTGGCTCGCCACCAGACACCATCTGTCGTGGGCTTTCATACCCAGCACTGGCAAATCATCGCTCAACTTTATGTTGACAGGCTTCTTTGGCAAGCCTCTCGATGAATTTCCACGAGTCCTGATGCTGCAAACGTCAGTCATCTGTTGCGTGCCGTCCTTGTAGATTGTGAGAACATCGGATTTTGTCCAATTACCTTCCTTTCCGGTTATTTTGACTGTTCCGAACAGGATGTCTTTGCTTGTCACATTGTTGACGGTCTCCTGATTGATGTCCAGCACAACGACCGGCAATCCCGTGTTGGTTACCGAGACTTTATATTCCTTAGTCTCAAGCCCGTTTGAGACAGTATAGACCACGGGTTCGGATGATGAGAAATCCACTTCGCTTTCGCCGCTTGTCTGAACTTGTCCGTTCACGGTCACAACCGCTCCTTTGGAAGTTGTGAAGGTAGGGATCAGTTTGAAATCGTAAAGGTACGGGATGAACCCTTCAACGCTTCCTGCTGTCTGGTCGATCTCAAGCGCCTTGCTTGTCACGGAATGAAGAGTTGTCTCTGTGCTAGTCCCTTCGTAGTACGCTTCCTGCGTCAGAATCTTGCCCGCATTGTTGGCCACATCAAAACTGAAAGACCTTAGTTCCGGGGATTCTGCCGTAGGGTCAAAAATCTGCAGATTGTTTTCCGGTCTCAGGTTGCTTAAGTCAAGGGGCACATCGTAGCAGAAGCCCGCCTTGAAATCCTGCAAAGCCGTGACATTGAACTTTACCGTATGCTTGTCAGTCAGAAGCATAACTTCGACAGCGTCTTCCGCCTTAACGCACGGGGCTATCGAAGCGTAGGCGACAACCTTCCGTGCTACGCTTTTCCCTTTGCCGTCCGTGTCTGTCAGATTCACCCTGATTGATGAATATGTTCCCTCAGCCACTGGAGCCAGCCCGGCCGACAGTTCCGCAAGGTTCATCGTGAAGTTGCCGGTCAACGACTTTTCGGCATTCGTGCTATTTACAATGATGGCATCGAGCGTCTCATCCGCATCAATCCCTGTCAGACCGTTGAATGCCACCTCAAACCTGAGGATGGAAACCATTGGCTTGAATATGAACCTGTAGCTCCCGTCTTTGGCCTTGACCGGAGTGTCGCTTGCCTTGATATCGTTTGCCGCGATCGAGGTCTCGTCAGAGTAGTACTGAACCGACGAGATTGTGACGGGGATGGTCTTGCTGTCTGTGGCCTCCTTCACGTAAGGGTAGTAAGCAGAGACAGGACTGTCTCCGGCATTCATCGAGCCGGAGAACAATCCTGAAGTTACCGCAGTGTTGAACTTTCCTTCAAATTCAGCGTTGCTTGTCGTCCCGCCGAACACACCGATCTTGTCACCTGCCGACCACATTATCCCAAGGGAACCATCATCGGTCGGTTCGATGTCGATCTGTGTCCTTGTCACCGGAGGTTGTCCGAGTTCCCCCGTGAGAGTTATCGTCTCCGCTTCTGGAAACTCAACCTCCTTGCTGCTTTCACACGAGGTCATCGTGAGCGTGGCGGCAACGGCGGCAAGCGCCGAAGCCATTTGAATTCGTTTCATCACTTATGTGAGTTTAAAACATTAACCTAATCAGCCATAGGTTAAGTTTTAGGTCGACTCGCTGGCTACAGCCCGAATCCCGTCCCTCCGTCACTGTAGGAGGAGTCGTAGGTCTTCGCCTCCGGAGTCGCATCACGCACGCAACGGAGCTTGAACTTGTAGGCCAAGCCTACGGTTTCTCCTGTTGTGATGATTGGAGTCTTTGCGCTTGCGTCATTCCTCAAATAATATATCATATATTCTGCTGAGGTTGATCCACGGTAGTATTTTGTCTTCGCTCCGATCAAGTCTCCTCCGTCTCCGTTTGTGGTCATCAAGTTGAAGTCACCACTGCAATGCAGCTGGATAAAGTAGAGTTCCTTCTCGTTCGGGATTCTCCATTTGCCTTTGTCGGCATCGCCTTCTTCTGAGTAATATTTCTC
The DNA here is from genome assembly GCA_002321335.1 of Bacteroidales bacterium UBA1628. GTDB lineage: Bacteria > Bacteroidota > Bacteroidia > Bacteroidales > UBA932 > Cryptobacteroides. The sequence goes on from DCMG01000006.1 coordinate 26,696, forward strand.
GCACCAGTCTCCGCTCATAAGTTCATTATAAGAGAAGGTGTTTTTGGTGATGGTCTGCCCGCTTATCGTAGTGTAATTTACGGTTATCTCGTTAATGTACAACCAATTATTACTGTTGTTATTCTGGTAAAGTCTAACATATTGTACGGACATGTCAGGAGCGGCACTGTTTGCTACGGTCACATTTCTGCCATTGGCACTGCCGATATCCGTCCAATTTTGCCCATCTGCAGAAATCTGAAGTGTTTGATTCTTTGGATAATCGTTATTATTTTCCGAATAAATATTGACTGATGTCACCTTAACCGGAACGCTAAATTCAAGCTGCACATATTTCCCTCTTGCCTGCGCTTCTCCAGCCCACCAATATGTACTTTCGTTACCATCGACCAAATTGCTGACAGGGTTTTGGGTTTGATAAGTTGAGTAATTAGTCGTTACACTTATCTCCGCTTCTCCGCTAACCTCAACTTCAGTCTCCAAGTTATTTTTTGCTATCTTGAAAGCCTTTGGCAATGTACTTGCCGCATCTGTGTTGAGATGTTCAGGATATTCACCGCTTTGCTCGTTGGTTCTAAGAGCCTCCGGTTTCAGACCGGTGATAGTCACTGTTCTGCTATCCTCTTTGAAAGAAGATATCTCTGAGAAGTCCGCATCAATTGACGTTCCAAGATTTCTTACGCAACGGACGCTTGGACTTTGTGGTTGGTATGTAGTACCGTTGTATGTACCGCCGGCTGAATAAGATCCGATAGCCACACCTTCTTTTGCCCACCAGATTCTGTAGCCGGCATTGCTGCTTGAAGCGTAAATTTCATTTGATGAGAATGTAATGTCGTTTGGCATAGCCTTCATTCCACACCACGTGTAGATGTATTGGCGGAAGGATGGTACATACCATTTGATTTCATTTTTTGTGATTACCCCGTCACCATTAAGATCTCTGTTTCTGGACAGACATTGATAAAGTGGACTTGTATAATCACTTTGCATAACACTTGACGACACAACATCGGCATTGCCTATGTGCCCGTTTTCAGAGATGTTCACAATCGTACCCCACGCTTTGCTTGCATTGCTGATATTTGTCCAAGTGTCGTTTCGTCCGTTCTGATAGTCATTTCCCGAGAAGGTGTCTTCAACACCCATTGCACCGAACGCTGCGTTTGGAGTTTCCTCAACAGTCTCGAACCCGAATGGATTGCCGACGTTGTCGGCATAGAATGTCTTGATGGACTTCTGCTTGAGTGTGAAGCCTTCTCCTTCGATGTAGGAACTGTGGCTGTCCTTGCTGATGCTCGCTGTTCCGATTGTGAATGAAAGCGCTCTGTCGTCTTTGTTAACGAAGGAACTGTACGGCCTTCCATCCTCGTAGAAGTATTCGTCCACAAAAGCTTGGACATAGATTTTTCCGTTGGACACAAGGCAATGTGCGTAGTTGCTTGCTTTGATCTCTCCGATCAGAGTGTAGATGTCAACCACGTCATCATTCTCAGGGTAATTTGCGAATGTCGAGGTAGATGCTGGCTTGCCGAACTTGACCCAAGAGACAGCGTCTATATGCTCGCTCTTATTGTTTGCCGCATCAATGAAACTCTTCATATTCCCTGACTCGTCAGGAGTCGTGGCGCTTATGCTGAAACTTGAGATGTTCTGTGTGAACGACAGCAGCACATTTTCATAGTGAGCGTCAAGATTCACCGTTACGTGTGGATCCGGACCGACTATCTGACCTTCGGCGCCTGGATTAGGTTCTTCACCTGTCTCAGACTTAGCCTCAACAATTATGCTGTTGACTCCATTGATGGTGACAGTGTAGGTGTACTTTGCGTTACGTTTCACTGTGAAATTTCCGTAGGAGCCTCCGTTGCTCATATCAAAATTGCCGAGATGTATAGTGTACTTGACGTTTCCAGTCGCTTCCTTTCCGCTCTCTCCAGGTCCGGAATATGTCCCCTCAACCACAACGTAGGTGGCGTTGGCCGGGGCATAGGTGAAGGTGTTGTAGTCGCCAGCTTTCCTTGTCTCGCGGTCAGCATAGGTCCATGATTCCTTAGCCGTTGGAATCTGGACATTTTCCGGCATGTAGAATGTGAACGTGTAGTCACCAGTGGCCGGGGCGGTGATAGGCAGGTCTTCGAAGTTCGTGAAGGCTTCGTTGCCATTCCCTGCATATTCATTCAACTCGCTTCTTTCGAGCAGGGTTGATGAGGTGGAGTAGTTGTAGATGCTGTAGTGCTGCGGGATGAATGTCACGCCGCTGCCGTTCTTGAATGTGAATATGTTCTTGGAGACTATCCTCCTGAGATGGAACACATTGTCGAATGTGTTCTCGCCCGGCTGGAGGGTGATTGTCGTGTTGTCGTCGGTGCCATAGCGGCCTGACATCATCACGGCCGTGGAGGTGATGTCACGTCCCGAAGCTGTGATGGTATATTCCTTGAACTCTGCGAGGGTTTTCTCTGCGAGGGTGTTGAGGTCTACGACCGTGTACTTGTCGTAGTTGGCGATAGGGTACATGTACCATTCGCCGCTGTACACTCCGTCGAGCTGCTCCTCGGTGAGGTTGATCGTGTAGAGCCAGTTGGTTGTGGATTTTTTGCTTGTCGGTTGCCCGAGGTCATCTACCTTCACGACAACAGGCTTTGAGCTTGCCTGCTTCGCGTTGTAGAAGAGGATGGCCATCTTCTCGATGTTGGTCTCCTGCTGGTCGGTCGCCCTCGTGATGACGATGTCGTCCATGTTCGGTACCTCAACGTTAAACGAAAGGCTCACAGGAAGCCCCTCCTCCACGCTCTTCATCGGTTCTTCGTTCTGGCAGCCCGCAAGAACTGTGGCGGCCATAAATGCTGCGATTATCGCTTTGTATGTCTTTCTCATAATTTCCACAGATTAATCAAAGGTTACTCCGTTTTCAAATGAATCCCATTCGTCAACCTCGACGTTGGGTGTGTTCTCCTTCGCCTTGATCTCCACGCTGCTGGCGCAGACGGCGCTTTCGACGGTGACCCTCACCGTCCGTGTCACGGGGGCGAGGTACTCTTTCCTGATTTTTGCAATTCTCTTCATATCAGTGTCTTTCGTTTCCATTTTCGCTAAGGGCTGCCCCTCAGCAAATGCGTTAAATAGTTTTTTGTGTTTTGTTTGGATAGTGGGTGTATATTCATAAAACAAAACACGCAAAACGGTGGATGAGCCTAGGAAGGCTCATTGCCGCCGTCTTGGTGTGTTGCTGGATGCAGGGTTTACTTTGCTCTGGTGATGACGGCGCGGCTCAGAGCCGGGTCATCGTAGAACATGTTGTCAACTCCGCCTTTATAGTCAATCTCAAGCTGTGTGGCCGGCACTCCGAACTCCTTGGTGAGGCAGTCGTAGACAGCCTGGGCGCGGTCGCGGCTGAGCTTCTCGTTGAGCTTCTTGTTGCCGGTGCCAGCGTCGGCGTAGCCGCTGACGGTGAACTTGATGCCCTTGGCCTTGAGGATCTCGGCGAGAAGTCCGATGTTTACCCTTGCCTCCTTGGTGAGGGTGCTCTTGCCGATCGGGAAGGTCACGTAGTATGGAGCGGCGACGCTGCTGACTTCCTTCACGACCTCTGTCTTTGTCTCGGTGGTGCGGAGACCCTCGAGCTCTTTCTCAAGACGCTCGCGCTCTGCCTTCAGCTCGGCGAGGGCAATCTGGTAGGATGTCACGTCTGAAGTCTCCACGACCTTGATCACCTTGCTTCTGCTCCATCCGCGCGGCTTGAACTTGTAGGTGAGGCCGATGGTGGCAGAGAGGTTGCCCTCTCCCCAGCGGTGGCCGGTCTCGCCGTCGAACGCCTCGTTCACCATCATCGCGTGGACATTGACGTTGAGGTCAAGCGCGTCGCAGAGCCTGAACGCGTTGTTGAGCCCAAGGTTGGCGCTGATCTCGTTTGTCTTAGGCGCTTCTGAATATACATGCGCCCATCCCAGCCCGAGGAACGGGGTAGGGTTCCAGAGGTGTCCCTCCGGCTTGTAGCCGCAGAACGCGTTGGCGAGGTTGAACATCACGTCGGCGTGGATGTTCCAGAAGCTGAATTCCTGCTTGTTGAGCCAGTAGCCGTGACCGCCCTTTCCAGGCACCTCGGCGTCAAGCCCATGTGTGCCGTCCTGGGTGGCGCCCTTCTGTCCGATTCCGCTGTAGCCGAGTCTGGCTCCCACGGTTGGTGTGAACCATTTGCCGACATATATGTTGAGCGCCGGGGCGAGCCTGTCGCCGAACTTGCACTGCTTGTCATGCTCTCCGAAGTAGATCTGGGCACCGCCGTCCACTCCGATGAACCAGTTTGCCTTGAAAGGAGCCGTCTCCACGCTGTACTTGCCGGAGTTGTACTCCACCGTCACAGTCGTGTCAGTCTTCACCGTCGGCTGCTGCTGCGCCATCGCGGTCACTCCCGCAAGGGCGATCATGGTTGTCGTGATTAGAATTTTGTTCATATTGTTTGGGATGTTTGTATTATATTTTGTTGTTTTACTTATGAAGATGTATGGCTTATTGATTAGCCGTCTTATTATCCGCGCGAAGCATCCTGTACTTGTAGTTGTGCTCGATGATGGCCTGTGGGAGAAGGTCACCGTAGACGGTGTAGGATGATGCCTCACGTGCTCCCACCCAATCCATGAAGACGATGCCTGTAGGGCCGAAATTTGTCTCGTTTACCAATGCGTCGTATATTGGTTTATGAACTTGAGAAGCATTTTTCTGATAACATGATGTCGTTCCAGGGATAAAAAGAGTTGCTGACTCATCGTATCCTGATGTATGATTAAGTGCCCATGCCTTTTCTATGAAATACGGAGAGTTCTCATCGGAAAAAGTTCTGGTTGTCTCATAAAGGGCTTTAATCTGCCTGTTCTTTTCCGCTCCTTCATCTCCGTCGTATTGGTAGTAATCTTGGACATAATATGATGTACTTGCACCATTTACGTTTGTAAGTGTGGATGTGAAGGAGCTACCAGAAGGGTATGGCGAAGCCAACGCGGCTTTTGTTCTGTTACTATAGTCATCACGAGTGAAGATTATGAATTTTCCGCGACAGTTGCCAATAGTAAGATCTGGCCTCCATTGCACTATCTGTGAATCAAATTTGTGTAGTACATTGTATATTTCGTCCCATTTCTTAGTTCTTTTGTAAGCAGCAGGCAGTTCACTTTCGTGTCTGAATTGCAAAATGACAAATTCTCCAGGATTATTCTTTAAAGCATTACTAAGAGTGGTCAACACTTTTTCCAAAGAAATGCCGCAATTGGTTATTCCGTGCCACATCCACATCTCACCATTTTGCCCACCAATGCTGTTTGCTCTAAAAGCTGTGCGCATATCGTAAGCTCTGATACCTAATTCAAATTGCTGTTCAATATCTAAGGTCTGCGTTTGACCTGCGTCAAACAATGACGTAGAGTATGCCGCCGCATCGTGCGTCCCCGGAATTGACAATTGCTGCACATAAATCATATCATCAAGCGGGGTGATCCAGTTGTTTCCCGATTTGGTCTCAGGCATGGCCGGCAACGTGATCCTCGCCTTTGCGCTCGGGATGATGTTAGTCTGCTTGCCGTTCGCGTCAGTCCTGCCACCGATGATGGCGTTCAACTCACCGGTCGCATGAACCTGAATTGTGATCTGATTGTCATTGTCAATGGCAACCGGAGGAAGAAAAACCGTCAATGTTATTGACTGGCCTCCTTGAAGGTCCACCCAAGTGTCGTTCCCGTTCTTTATTCCTACGTGGTATGTCTCCACAGTCGCGCTTTCAGCACTTTCTGACATTGATTTCTTCACTATGTCATACTTGAATTTTCCTTCGTGGACTCCAGGGTAGGTGGCCTTCTTGTTTATGACACTTATTCCTGAGAAGGTTACTGTTCTCCCATTGGCTGAAGCCCCTTGCACGGTAACCTCCAACGTTGTCATGATTGGCTTGAAAGACAATGGGACTTGATCGATCGGTGTCGTTGAGAGATTCGCTACCATATAGGCCTCATTCATGTCAGGTTTTGTGGAATAGTGGTTGTTGACCGCACCATTTCCCTGAACTGTGCAGAACTGGTTATGATTGACCGTGAATGATGCGATTCCGGTTTTGGCGTCAACGCTTACCTTGCTGTCATCCGCCGGATAGACCGCATAGAAGTTGTGCATATCTTCGTTACCGCCCCATGCGAGCCCGTCTGCATTGTAGTCAAGCTTGCCGGTGTTCTTTGAAATCTGACCCACGGTGTAGTCCGCCTGCTTGACATCCTCGGCCTCGTCGCAGAAGATGCGCACCTTGTCGCCTTCCACCCAGTTGATCTGAAGATTGTCATCCGGATCATATGCCGTCTTGGTGTTAGCCTCCGAAATTGAGAACGAAACCTTTTTCCCCGAATGCTGTCCCTTGTCAGGGTCAAGCTCGTTCTCGTTGCAGGATACAAATGCCCCGGCCATCAGTATGGTGGCCAAAGACGCTATCTTGAATATTCCGTTTTTCATTGTGAAGATTCTTTTTTTGTTTTACTCAAATACGTCATTTTGAAATACGTCCCGTCGTCCGTCAGTCCCACTGGTCAATCGTGAACTCATCTCCGCCTTCCTGACGGTCAATCGTTGTCGTGGTGTTGTTGTTGTCAACCACCACCTTCTCCTTCGATCCCGCGCAGATCCCGCACTCCGGGGTCACGCTGACGAGGTTAGTCTCTGGGGTAACATAACCCCGATTAAGTTTTATGTACATAGTCTCAAAACAGTTATATTCACACAAATTTCCCTGCCCCCTTCCGAGAGCATTTTTGCAAAAGTAGCCCTTTAACAAAAAATATGCAAGAAAAATTTGAGGAATTTTTTGATATTCAGCGATTAAAACGTTTATCCGCGTCTGCTTTTTCTGTTTTTCTTCCCTTTCTCATATCCGTAGCCGTAACCGTAGCCATATCCATACCCGTAGCCATAGCCATACCCGTAGCCGTGATGGTGAAAATCGGCTCCGTTGAGAATCAGAGACATATTCGTCAGCTTATGCTCCTGATACATTGTCTCGATGTCAGGGATCTGGCGGCGGTCAAGACGGCCGGCCCTTACCACGAACATCGTCAGGTCAGCGACCCTGTTGGCGATTGTGGCGTCAGCGACGAGTCCGACTGGAACAGAATCCGTGATTATCACATCGTAACGCCTCCGAAGCTCAGCAAACATCTCATCTAACCTTTCGTCCATAAGAAGCTCGGCAGGATTAGGCGCTATCGAGCCTGACGGAATCAAGTCAAGGCCTTCAGCACCGGTGTCGTGTGTGATGATGTCATCAAGTTTCAGTTCAGTGTCAGCCAGATAATTGGTGACACCGTGGGAGTGATGGTGCGTGTGTTTGCCAAAGCTTTCCGTCAAGGTTCCCTTGCGGATGTCAAGGTCAACCAACACCACTTTTTTCTTAGCCGAGAGAAAACTGTTCGCCAGATTTTTGGAGACGAACGTCTTTCCGTCTCCTGAACTGAACGAGGTGCACATTATCACCTGAATCTTCCTGTCTTTTCTGGAGAGGAAAGACATGTTGGTCCGCACTATCTTGAACGCCTCGGAAGTCAGGCTTTCGTTGTCCTTGTCCTGCTCAGGGATGACTCCGAGGAAAGGTGCGGAGACCTTGCCCTGAATGTCCTTCTTCGTGCGGATCTTGGTATCCAGAAACATTTTCATCAAGAAAACAACTCCCGGGAAAGCAAGTCCGAGCAGCAGTCCGAGCAGCAGAATCTTGTTCCTGTTCGGGGATATCGGGGCGTTAGGCCCGGAAGCTCCGTCGATCACTCTTGCGTTGTTGTCCACCATAGCCTGCGACAGCGCGTTCTCCTCACGTTTGTTCAGGAGGAAGAGGTACAGTGACTCCTTGATCTTCTGCTGGCGCTCGATGGAAAGCATCTGGCGTTCCTTTGTCGGGATCGAGGAGACTCTGGACTGAGCCTGAGACTCCCTGGACTGAGCGTCGTTGCGTCGTACGTTGATGCTGACGATCATGTTGTCCACCGCCCTGATGATTGACTGCTTCATCGCGCGCAGGGAGGTGTTCAGCTCCTCCACAACCGGATTCTTCTCGCTGCTGTCCTCTATGAGCTTGTCACGGCGGAGCTTGATGGTGTTATACTGGCCTATCTGGCTTTCGATGTTCATGTCGCTGATGCCGGTGTTGGACGGAATCAGGTCAATCTCCTTTGTCGGGTCCGTGAGATAGTCCTTGATGTAGTTGGCCAGGCGGAGCTGCGTCTCCAATTCCATCACATCCGTGTTGTACTTCTGAGACTCACCGACATACATTCCTGCCGTCGTGCCGATGTCTACAATCCGGTTCTCGCGCTTGAAGGACTCAAGGTGGGATTCCACGCCTCCGAGCTCACCTTCTATGATGATGAGCCGCTCGTTGATGAACTCGGCGGTGTTGATCGCCACCTGGTTCTTGTCGTTGATAGCCTCCTCGTTATAGACCGAAATCAACATATTCAGAACATCTTCCGCCCTTGCCGCGGAGCGATCCTTCAAGGAGAGGGTGAGGATAGACGCCTCATCCTCTTCTTGTCTTATGCCCAGGCCGGAGGTGAAGTAGCCCACAACAGAGGACATAGGATTCTTTGTCACATGAATATGCTCGCCCATCCATGACGAGGTGTAATAGTTGGTCGGGGCGATGAGAATCTTGGTTCCCTCAATGTCCACCGTGTCCTTCATCTGCACCGTCCATTTCCTGTCTCCCTCCAAATCACCCAAATCAGAGACAATGACCTTGCCGCTGTCGACAGGTGTGATGACCATCGTGAAGCGCATTTCAGGTGTGGTGTCAAGAAAGCGTACAGAGACCGGTGACTTCTTGTAGAGTTCCGTCATCTGAAGACCTTCCTTGACCTTGTAGTCAATGTCTGCCGAAACACGGCTGACCACCTCCCGCATCAGCTTCTTCGAGCGGAACTGAAGGATCTCGTTCGCCACATTGACCTTGTTGATGTAGTTGTCGTAGCGGTCGAGTCCCGCGGATGAGATCTTGTTGGACGGATCCTTGATGATGACCGTCGCCGAGCGGAAATATGTCTTAGGCGTCCTTGCGTACTGAAACCAGGCCAGCCCTCCGAACACCAAGACGGAAATGACGAACCATTTCCATTTGGAAAGCAGGTAAACCAGAATGTCTATTATGTTTACGTCCTGATCGTTTCTTCCGGAAGTGTTGTTGTTAGTCTGCATATGGCTTGATTGGATTTATCAGGTTTCGCTATTTGCCGCTGTTTATGATTGACGAGGTCGCCCAGATCACCGAGCTTATCGAAGTGACCGCGGACAGCAGGAGCGTTCCGATCTGGATGCCTCTGTCCTCCCTGTCCTTCTTGCCGTACTTAGGCTGCACGTAGATTATGTCGTTCTGCTGCAGGAAGAAGCAAGGCGACTGGAGGATGTCGCTGTTGCGGATGTCGTGGAAGAAAATCTGCTTGTCACCGTCAACCTCGCGGATGACGGCCACTCTGTCGAGTCTGGCCCTGTTGGTCAGGTCGCCGGCGTTGGCGATGGCCTCAAGCAGCGTTATGCGCCCGTTCTCCACAGTGAAGGTGCCGTTCTGAGCCACAGCGCCCCAGACAGTGTACTTGAAGTTCAGGAACTCCATGTTCACCAGAGGGGATTTGATATAGTTGCCCTCGATGATCTGGTTCTTGATTCTTTCGGAAGCCTGACTGAGCGTAAGTCCCTCAAGATGAATCGATCCGAGAATAGGGAACTCGATGTTGCCCTTTGCGTCAACCTTGTAGCCTTTCTCGTCCGGCACAGAGGACGACGAGGCGGTTCCGTCCGAGGAGACTCTGAACGATCCGCTCTGGATGTTGAAAGGAATGGCGAGCTCCGGCTGCTTGCAGCTCACGGAGATGCTCAGCCTGTCGTTGGCCTGGATCACCGCCTCGTGGGCGGCGTCGAAAGGATAGTCTTTCCCCGGTGTCATGTCATTGAGATAGACGTACTTCTTCGCAGAGCCACATGACACAAGGGTCAAAGCGAAGAGAAGCAGAAACAAAAATCTGTTTTTCATTTTATAAGTGATATTAAATTATTATAGCATATTATGGCTGATTCATTGTCGGGAAGGCATCTAAGTTCCCCGACAGGAACCAGTTCGATGATTCTTGTCAACGTGTCGCAAAGGCGCGACTGCAAGCCAGAGTCACTGTGGACGACAGAGCAGCTTGGAAGAAGCGCGACAAATGCCGCCACCTCATCTTTTTCCGTGAATATGTCAGCGTCGCCCTGTACGAGTCTCACGATTCCTCCGACAGGGTAGGATTCGTTGCGGTAGCAAGGTGTCTTGCCGCTCCACGGCGTGCCGAACGCTACCGGCTTCCCGTCAATCAGACGTACCACCGGATTGTCGTCGTTGAGCAGCCTCGATCCGGGAATATTCCTGAGCCACATTCTTGAATGGGTGCTCTTGCCGGTGCCGCTCTTGCCGAGAAACAGGAACGCTTTTCCGTCCTTGGCGACCGTCGAGGCGTGGATGGAGATCCCGTCCCACAGAATGACCGCTTGAGCGAACGCGATCCGGAGCATCGATGTCAGGATCGGGCCGCAGTCAGGAGAGTCCACGTCGATTGAGGCAGTAATCAGGGAAAAGTCCGGATTGGCTATGAATATCCCGGTGTCATGATACCCGAGTTCCAGATAGTAGCTTCCGTCCCATGTCTTGCTGAGCCTGGTGTGCCCCATGTCGTTCTCATCCTCCTCGACCCTCTCGGCATTCTTGGGAATGTCAATCGGTTTTGATTGAAGAGTGAACCTGAACAACAGTTCGGAATCCAAACACATCTCATCAGACACATGAGCCTGCCTATGCGTCAGTCCCTTAGGCATGCTCAGAGAACTGCCTTTTCCTGTCACTGATCCTGTCGAAGCGACCGAAGCGACGTCAGATACGCGAAATGGTGCGAAAGAGGGCAGCAGTCTCTCAATGTCAAAGCTTTCCGGAGCGGCAACAACAAACGTCTGTTCCGCCACCTTGTATGAATATGTCCGTGTTCCGCTCATTCTTTATATATGTCTTTATTTTCAAGTATTTAGGCTCTATAGGACTCTCATAACCCTACTTCCTGAATTGCCCCTTAACCAGTTCCCAAAATGTCCAGAACGCCTCCTTGGGCGCGAACCTCATCGAGAATCCCGCCCTCCTTAGGAACATCCCGGCAGTCTTCAGTTTCCGTTTCCGGTCACTGAGCCTTCCGGTCGCTGAGCTTGTCGAAGTGCCGGAGTGCCCGGAATCCTCACCTCTATACTGCCCGAAATTCCCTCCTTCCTCCACAATCCGAAGAAGCGGTTCAGGGGAGACATCCCTTTCTGAATAAGGAAGTTCCTCCTTGCGGAGCCCTATGATATCCACAAGAAATGAATGAAGCAGACTGCTCCATTTCAGGATTCTGCCTCTGCGATAAAGCCGGAATATTCGTTCGCCATATTCATCGCATCCGGCCGCGCCGCTGATTTGGTGGTACACCATCGCCAGATCGCACATCTGCCGCAATCCGATCCCTTTGCCAAGCGTGTGTTTGAGAATATGCGAGTTCAGCAGCAGGGCGTTCAGTTCCGGCGAAGGGACCAGAAGACCATCCGCCAGCGTTGAAGGAATGAACCCGGGATCATCATCAAGTTCCCCGAGCCATTTTCTCGTCCTCGGCGAGCAGAGATCCACGATTGTCGGATGCTGCTCTATCTCAATGCCTTCCCATTCATAATTCTGGCTTCCGTCCGGCATTGTCTCCACTTTCGCGCCACGGTTCCTGACCAGTTCCGCAGCCTTGCCGTTTTCCGTCATTTCAGATGCTTCGGCTGACTCTGCACTCGGCCGCTGAGCTACATTATCCGGTCGCTGAGCCTGTCGAAGCGACAGACCTTCCGGAAAATAAAGATCAATGTCCCCACACTCCCGGTGCAGCGGCTCAGGGTACAGTGCGGCGACTCCCTGACCTTTCTGAAGCACAGGATTCAGCCCATTGTCAGCAAACAACTTGACCAAGGACTTCAACACGTCGTTCATCCTCTCGTTGCTCCTCTCGATCCTGTCCACGGCCACAACCCACGGAGCGAAAATCGCCGGAGAAGGCTGAAGATCTTCCGGAAGCCGGCATATTCCATCAAACACAATCCCGGTGACAGTCTGTCTCCCCGACAGCCTGAAAACCATATTCCACTGCTCGTCAGAAAGCCTTTGAAAGCCCTCCGCCACCGGATCTCTTCCCCAAAGGCCAGACCTGAGCAGACCTATGAAAGCATTCCGTACTCCTTCCATCGCGCCAAAAGGTTGTGGACGTCAGAAGCCGCCACCGAAGGCTCGACCTCATATTCCCCGCACAGCCATTCCACCATCTCCGCCTCGGTGAACTCCCTGCCGCTGAATTTCTCCCACAGCGCCGCCGCCGTCTCGTTCAGGCTGATCACATCCGTCATGTTGGCTTCCCCTTCCGCGATCCGCACAATCACAAACCTGCTCCCGATCCTCCGCAGACGCAACGATTGGTTCAGTTTCATATTTGATGGCATGACACCATCGTCTTGATGTATGGTAATACTATTCATATCGCTGTATTATGTATTTTTATGATGAATTATCAGAACTATAATGTATCTGTAAGAGATTGGGAAAAGTATAGCATGATTCAATATTCAATGAAGAGCAGCTGTCTCTATCGGTTGTCATTTAATAATTCCGAATAAAGCGCGAGGCATCCGGCCAGCATCTTCTCCTTTGTGAAGTACTTTGCGAAACGCTGGCGTGAGCCGTCACTGTAGCGCTGCCAAGTGGCTTTGTCTTTTGTGATGGATTTGATTGCCTCTGCAATGGCCTTGCTGTCGCATGGCTCGACATTGATTCCTGAAACTCCATCCTCGTTGACCCATGAGACTCCAGAAGCCGGAATCTTCGTGGCGATCAGCGGTCTTCCTTCCGACATGGCCTCAATCTGGACTATTCCGAAAGCCTCGGTCTTCATTATACTGCTCAGACAGAACAGGTCGCAAGCTCCGTAATATGAGGGCAAATCCTCGTCCGAGACCTTTCCGAGCAACTTGACACGCTTGCCAAGACCGAACTCTGATATCTGATTCTCAAGTTCTTCTTTCAGAGGGCCGCCGCCTCCGATAAGGATTATATAACTGTCATCAAGGTACTTAGCCGCATCGATGAGGTAGCGGTAGCCTTTATATTCAACAAGCCGTCCGAGAGAGAAAATGATCTTCCTTCCGGCATGGTCATTCCTGATGCTTTGCACTTTTACGCTGTCGCTCTGGTTAGGTTCTATCCCGATCGGGATGCAGCGCATCTTGTCCTGAACCTTTTGTAGGTAAGGAGATTCCGCAAGGTAAACCGGTGACGTTCCAACGATGGTGTCCGCCCTTTTGATGAGCCACCTCTGAATCGGCAGGTAGAATTTCAGCAGCGTTTTCTGAGACAGGATGTCGCTGTGCCAGTGCAGCACTACCTTCCCCTTGAACCCCGACAGCATCAGAGCAACCGCCGCCATTGGGTCCGGATGATGAATGTGAATGATGTCGTACTCCTTTGCCCTGCGCCTCAGTTCCGTGATCATTGACGGAGCGATGGTCACACGAGCCAAACTGAACCATGATTTACAGCAGACAAGATTGCCATGAGAATTGAGATATATTGTCTTGAATTCAGACTTGTCACTTGTGGCGCACAGCATGTCGCAATCAATCCCCATCTGAGACAAGCCAGTGGTGATCTCGTACATGACTTTCTCGACACCTCCGACAAGAGGGTAGAATTTACCAATCTGTAGTATTCTCATTGTGAAGGTTCTTTACCTTTTTATTGAACTTTGGTTTTGATTGTCCAATGCCGAGTATCGGGAATGATTGCTGATATACTCCGGTACAATGTGCTTCATCATGGTCACCGTTGCCATGTCATCATATTCATGCGATATTTTGACGAGAGATTCAATTTCGGCGTTAACCTGATTATAATCATACTCACGAACACATGCAATACGTATTTTCTCATTAAAAGATGGCTTGGTGGTCTCTTTTTCATTCAAGACTTCCTCATAGAGTTTCTCTCCATCCCGCAATCCAGTATACTCAATTTCCACGCCCCGCGCACCGCTTAATTTGATCATTCTTTCCGCAAGGTCTTTTATCAGTACAGGCTTTCCCATATCGAACACAAATATCTCCCCGCCGTTTCCCTTGGTTCCAGCTTCAAGAACCAGTTTGCAGGCTTCCGGAATAAGCATGAAATAACGAATCATTTTAGGATCGGTCACTGTCACAGGGCCTCCTTCATTGATTTGCTTTTTGAACAAAGGAATCACGCTTCCGTTTGAGCCCAGGACATTGCCAAATCTCGTGGTGACAAATTGGGTGTGTCCTTCGACCAGATGATCGTTTTCGGCTTTATTCAGACTTTGCACGTAAATTTCGCAGATTCGCTTCGAACATCCCATCACATTGGTAGGATTCACGGCCTTGTCTGTCGAGACCATGACAAATTTCCTTACACCGTATTTGACGGCAAGGTCCGCCAATATTTTTGTTCCCAGAATGTTATTCTGCACACTTTCCGAAGGATTGTCTTCCATCATCGGAACGTGCTTATAGGCCGCCGCATGAAAAACAAAATCAGGGCGATACATGCGGAATATATTGTCCATCCTGTCCTCTTTCGTTATTGAACTTACTATGGTTTCAGCCTTCACATTCGGATAGCCTTTGGCCATCATCAGCCTGATGTCATGCTGCGGAGTCTCGGCAGAATCTATCAGAATCATTAATTCGGGGGCAAACGACGCCACCTGACGAACAATTTCACTTCCGATGCTTCCTGCAGAACCAGTGATAAGGATTCGTTGCCCCGTCAACGATTCCGCTATGGATTTCAGGTCCACAGTTATTTCATTTCTAGGCAAAAGATCGGAAATGCTGACTTCTTTAATTGACGGAGTGCCTTGAATGGTATTGTTATGAGAATCAACCACATTGTTGGCAGACAGGATTTTTATTCCAGCCGCAAGAATATAATCTTGCAATACGGTGTCATCTCTGAAATCATCTATTCTGCCAGGGGCTACCAGCACAGTCTGAATGCCCCTTTGTTTGAGTTCTTCAGTCAAGTTTTCGTCAACCTTGAAGATGGGCTCGCCCAAGAGCCTTGTGTGTTTGGAGCATAGTTCCGGATCGTGTGAGATAAAACCTTTAAGTCTGAATCGCATCGGCTTTTCACTCCTTATGGCTTTAGCCAATCCGATTCCTCCTGATTTGATGCCGTAGATTACCGTGTTCTGCGCCCCGTCCGTCCTGAAGTAAATGTCGTATACTCTTTTGATGCTGACTCTCATAAGCCACATCAGGCTTGTGGCCATGAACACAGCCGTGACGATATGCCTGATCTGTATTTGCGCGAATATCCCCCTGCCAACATTGTTGGTCCAGAAATGGACAAGGATAATAACTATGGTAGAGCACCCCATCGCATAACCGATCTTAATCAAATCATTGAATGAGGAGTACCGTATAATCCCTGTGTATGTCTTGAATATAAAGAAAAATATACAATGGATAGCCAAGAACAGCGCCATCAATCTCATCAACATCCAGAAGTTACGCTGTAGAGCCATCCCCCTGAAATAGCACCAGTACACAAATATACTTGAGCATAAGATTATGATGCAATCCAGCAGCAGGACGCAGATGTGAGGAAATGTTTGTTTGGCAAAATACCAGTTGACAAAATTTTTAATCGATTTCATAACAGGCCGTCAGATTAGTTTTTTAAGGTCTTAAGATATTCCACGTGGAGGTGATAATATTTTTTCATGAACAATATATATGCGGATGCCAGAATCAGAAGAATAACAGCCGAGTACAAGACGTGATTTACAGGAAGGAATATCAAACCTATGGAAATTGCAAGTTGAATCGACACGTATATCAGAGACACAAGAATATGCGGAAGCCCTAATTCGTTGGCCATGAGTTGGTAGGCATGTTTTCGATGTGCCGTTCCCAAATTCTCGCGCAGCATCAGCCTATGGCATATTGTAAGGACGGTGTCAACTCCATAGACTGCGAGAAGCATGATGTATGTGAAATCCTGTGTCTTTACAACCAGCATCATCAATGCAAACACAACGATAAAAGCCATACTGACCGCACCTACATCCCCTGCGAAGCATTTCGCGTGTTTTCTGAAATTAAACAAGCAGAAAATCAAAACGCTTAAAGTTGTTATGGCTAGCATCGGCATGTTGATGAAAGTTTGCCTTGCGTTTATCAATATCAATGGCAGCAGCACGGCTAATGAATAGCCGCCGGTGATTCCATTTATACCATCCATGAAATTGTAGGCGTTCAGAATCCCGACACACAGAATCAATGCGGGAATGATTACCCACCAGACTTCCAACTTTAATATTCCGGCCTGATAGAACATCATAAAGATTGAAAGGAATTGAAAGACCAAACGGAAGCCATCCGGCAAAGGATGAATGTCATCCATAAAACTTATCATGGCTATTATCGTCAACCCTACTATGAACCAAGGGTAGATGAAGCCTGATGCCGCAGCCCAAATCCAGATGCCGACGAGGAATATTATACCGCCCCCTCTCAGAGTGATCCGGGCATGAGAACTTCTGCTGTTAGGTTTGTCAACTATGTTATAGTGTTTTGCGATACGGAAATATACGATTTCAATAAAGAAAAGCAGTATCGCTATTAATAAATAAGAAAATATTGTCATTCCGCCGGTATTAAATGATGTAATTCTCTAGAACATTTGTGGGTGTCCATCCAAGCGTTTTTTTCGCCTGTTCATTGCTGAAAGTCAATGATTTTGTAATTTTGTCAAGTTTGAGTGAATTGATAGGGGCAAACCTGCCCAGACAATCACCGGCCAAAGCACAGCATTTCGCGAACCAGTATGGAATTGATACAGGCATGCTTTTTCCGACCTGTCTTGCTATGATGCTTTCCAGTTGTCTGAATGTCGGCTGAGTGTCATCACAAACATTATATATTCCACCTTTGTCAGCCGACAGCGACACAAGTCTGGCTATGTCTTGCACCATCAGGACACTTTTCTTGGCACGACCTCCGGCAATACTCAAATATCTGCCGGATCTGATACCTCTGACCATGGCTCCGAGATTGCCTGGCGCATCAGGCCCGGCTATAAGCGACGGCCTTAAGATCGTCAGAATGACGTTGTGTCTGGCGCACCAGTCACACAAGTACTTCTCTGCCATTATTTTGCTTTTGGCATAGGGTGTCTTTCCATTTAGAGGCTCGTTCTCCGAGATGTTCTCGCCATAGTCCAACCCATAAACAGCCACAGTGCTGATGAATATAAAAGCCTTTGGAGTCCCGAAACTTTCCAAGGCGGAACAAAGGTTGACAGTACCAGTGTAGTTCACATCATAGAATTCCTTTGCTTCCAACTCTGTTCTTGGTATTGAATGCGCTTTCCCTGCCGCATGCAGAACAACATCGAACCGTGATGTTAAATGTGGGACATCTTTTGCCAGGTTTACTTTTATGTCATTTCTGTCAGAAGCTCCCAAAGTTGTCACTTCATATGATTCCACGAGGAGTGGCTTGATATTCTTCCCTAAAAAGCCAGTCGCTCCTGTAAAAAGCAATCGTTTTTTCATTCTTGGAATTTATTTGGGTAGTGCTTGTGATACAGCCTTGAAAATCAAGCCTTCAAGCACTCCTCGTAAAGCCTGATGTAGTCCGCGTAACGGTCCTCCTTGCGGAAGTGTGCGAGGGCATATTCACGGCAAGGGGATTGGTAGCGGGGCTTGCCGTTGGATTCGATGAGCGAGATCGCCCGCCGCAGCGCGCCGAGGCCGCCTTGTGGAACGACAATGCCGGTGTCCGGGGTGATGGACTCGATGCTGCCTCCGGTGTTGTAAGTAATCACCGGCGTGCCGCATGAAATCGCCTCCAGATTGACGGTAGGGTAGTTGTCCTGCCATGTCGGGTTCACGAACACCTCCGCCGCCGAATACAGCTCCGCCAGCTGCCGCACATTCTCCGTCCTCGCAATCGGAATGATTCCTTCAGGCAGTCCCTTCGCCTGATCCGGCTTGACACCCACCATTACAATCACCTCGTCATCCTTGAGTTGCCTTGAAAGAGCGATGAAATCCTCCCAACCTTTCTCCTTGCACCAGATGCTCGCAAGCCCCAGAATGATCTTCCTGCCGCCGATGCCATATTTCTCCCGAACCTCGCAGTCAGATGCGGAAGGTGTGAATATGCTTGTGTCGATTCCATTGTGAATCACCTTGAACCGGTAGTCTTTGAGGAACGACTCCCGCATCTCGTTCCTGATCCATTCGGAGACAGGCACGATTGTCAGCAAGTCTTTCGGCATTGAGCAGAACGCCTGTGCTTTGTCCCTGAAGTTCCGTGCCGACCTGTCGAAGATCAGGCTGGCCGGGAACTGCCGTTTCTGCGGACAATGACCGCAGCCGGTTTTCCAACGGTCGCAACCGACGGCGGTGTAATAGTAACAATGTCCAGTGTACAGCCAACAGTCGTGAATGGTCCATATCACCGGCTTCCCAGCCTTGCTGAGATAATCGAACAGAATCCTGTAGTTCAGAAAGTACCCGTGGATGTTGTGTATGTGTATGATGTTTGGGTCTATCTCCTCAATCTTCTTGATGAAAGCCTTGGTAGCCCAGTTGGATGCAAGTCCGTGTCTGTCAAGCAGCCTCGTCTCCAACCCGTGCACCGCCACGCTGAAACGATTGCCCACAGGGACAGTCTTAGAAGTACTTTCCCGCAGACCGTCACGTCCTTTGCTGTAAGCCACATAGCTTTCCCACCCGGCAGACATCGCCAGTTCTCCAATCTCCTGCATAATCCTCCCCGTCGAGGTGTTCATCCTCAGCACCGGATTTATCTGTAACAACTTCGGCATTGTCGTTTTATTCTTTGGTTAGTTTTCCGAACAACTTGAGCCACCTGCCCATCACGGATTCTTCTGAATATTTCTCCTTGATCCTCAAGGCTTCTGTCCCCATCCTGCGGCGAAGTGATTCATCGGACATCAGCCTTTTCATCGCTTCCGCAAGAGCAGGAACGTCACCTTCGGGAACCAACAAGCCATTCTTGCCATCATCTATGATGTCCTTGGGGCCGCACTTGCAATCGAAAGCAATAGCCGGAACTCCATGTAGCATTGCCTCGACCAGCACCATCCCGAAACCTTCAAAATGAGATGTCATTACTATTAATGAACTATGGCTGTATTCTTCTCCGATTCTATTGGTTGGTTGATTAATATGGGTACAGTTAGTCAATCCTTTCTCCCCGATCATCCTTTCAAGCATCTCCTTCCACTCTCCTTGACCGAATATATCCAATCGCCAGTCGGAATATTCAGAATCCTTTTTTACAATGTTCCAAGCCTCAATCAGCCGATCGAACCCTTTCTGATAATCAAGTCTACCCACGGCGATGACTCTATGTACCAAGCAATGGGATTGGAAGTTATCCGTTGTGACGGCAGCATTGGGTATCACTTCTATGTTAGACAATTCACCCCAATATCCTTTATCCTCTTCCGTCAACACAACGAAAGAATCGAACTTCCGCACAATCTTCTCATCCTGTTTGGTACGCAGTCTGTCGGCCAATCCAAGAAGCCCGTGTCGTCCATACTGGAGCCTAAAACATTTGTTGAAATGAAGTTCAAGCACTTTCTTGCTACCATCCTTTATCTTCGGAATAAACGATGACTCCGAAGGATAGAGCGAATCCACGATGTCCGGCCGCTCCTTGAGCAACAGCTCCGTCAGAGCCTTCCTGTGCTTCCTCCTTCGCCGAAGATATCCAATCGTCTTGAGAATCGGATTCTTCCCATTGTCATCCGTATAGTTGATCCCAAGATCAATGATCCGAACCCCCTCTGGAAACGGATAGAATGTCGGCTTCCCGTGCTGGTCCGTAGTCACCACCGCCACATCCCATCCCATCCTCTCCTTGAGGTACCGAACCTTATTCAGCAGCACCCTCTCCATCCCACCGGGATTGTATAGGGAACACATGCAGTAGATTAATTTACGAGGCATCGCTCAGAGTTTTTCTGAAATATCAGTGGATAATAGAATGCAAATATCAAGAAGATGTCTGTTGACACTTTAATCCAGATGGCAAACTGTAGTATAAGCAGAAAGACAAACAGATACGAATATTCCGGAAATCTTTTTCTGAAGAATGTGGACAAATAAATGAATAGGCAGCCAAACATTGTCAGTCCAATAATTCCACAATAAAAAATCAGTCTGGCATATCCTACATCAGTTCCCATATAATAAAGGCGCGGATTGTCTGGATTTGAAAAATATCCATCTCCTATTATCCATGTTTTGATGTTATCGGGCCATACACTCCACATTCCCTGAAGAATATCACTAGAGTGTGTTTTCCATTTACCTGTCTGAACGTAGTTGATAAATCCCTCAAATCCAAAATCGCAGAGTTCCCTAAATGAAAGTGAGTTATTATATAACATAATAACTATGGGGACAAGTAAAATGATTATGACAGCCGAATTTCGGAGAATGTTGGCAATTCCCTTGGAAGAATAGCCTTTCCAAAACTTTGATTTATATACAAATAAAGCAATTGCAATCAGAGCCCCTACCGTTGTAGTCCTTGACAGCATGTTGCCAATTATGAAGATGATGAAAAATGAGATTAAATACGCTATGATATATTTGTTGTTGAGCGCATTATCAATCATCATCGCGGCACATATTATTAATGCCGCACTGAAACGAATGCCAGCAGGGTCAAATGATATTCCGACTCCGATCAAGCGATGCTCATAACTAAGTTGTTCTGCAAGAACAATATATTGACGTATGAAATGATTAATTGAAGGGAATACGTCTACAAGCATGGCTATGATGCATTGAGCCACACACAAGGCAATAATATAATTAGAAATCAATCCGATAGAAGAATAGCCATGCGCTTTTTTTATGAACCTGAAGGACGTGTATGCGGCACTTGACCACACAAGCATGGAGACTACATAAGTTGAGTAGGTATATTCACTGGTGTTGTTCAATGTAGTCGAGGCATAGCAAATCAATGAGAATAAGCTTGAAATCACCAAAATAATAAGGAAAGATCTATCCGTAACGTTTTTATTCTTTCCGCTCAACAAGTCATAAACCATTATCATCAACCCAATAACCGCCATCATTATTTTGCTGTTGATGGATTGAGGCAGAAATGTGAAGGTGATAGGGAAGAAAAACATCCAGGACACAACGAATGCCACGATTATTTTAAGGATCCGACCCATAGAGCTATATTGTAGCGTATTCTTTATTTCTTCTTCTTAAGATAGAATATGTTATCGCATTGCTAGCCATAACAATTTTAAGGTAATCACGGGCAATCTTGGATTTGACCGCCAAAATGCTTTTTAATGAAAAAGCTCTGTCGTTGAACTTAATTCCGTGTGAATATAGATTCCTGTAATAGATGTCTTGTAAGTCGGTTTCAGAATATTCGTTCTCTCTATGATATTTTTTCACCATGTCGCAGCGAACATTCTGGGCATTCTGTTCAAACAATACTTGTTTCTCAAGAGTCGGAAAGGTGCTTAGTGAATCTGAGTTTTGAACGTATGTGACAGTGTAGTCTTCCAAACCTTTGAATTTCCCATAATTGATCATTTCAAGCCATGCTGGGTAATCTTCCATAAGGTAGCCTTTCTTGATGTAGTCGTCAATGGAAATCACGGTGAGCATACTCTTTCTGAAACAAGCTGTCGGAGCGGAGATGAAATCAACTATCAGCAATGCCCCGAACATGTTTTTATGAGGATGGTTGACAACAGGCAGTTTACAACAACTTCCCATTTTTGTGTTATGCCGGATTATTGCCGTGTAGCACATGACATAATCCGGATTGTTGTCCATGAACTCGACCTGAATCCTGATTTTGTCCGGATTATGCCACCAGTCATCTCCGGCGCAAGCCATAATATATTCGCCTTTACATTCCGCAAGACAGTCTCTCCAGTTGCGCATCATCCCTTTGTTCGGTGCGGCGGGCATAAGCTTGATGATGTCCGGATGTTTTTCCGCATAATCCTCGCAGACCGCCCTTGTCCCATCTTTTGATCCGTCCTCACCAAGAATTATCTCGTAGGAGTAATCTCCCTTTTGAGCAAGGATTGAGTCAAGGGTGCGGGCGATTGTCTTTTCTTGATTGTAGGTACAGACTACAACCGAAACTTTAGGCTGCATACTTTACTTAAACGCATTGATGGCCTCAACTACAGTCCTGGCCTCATCCTTTGTTAGGACCGGACTGATAGGAAGGCTCAACTCTTCATTATGAATCAACTCTGTAATAGGGAATGACAATCCATTCCATTCTTTATAACACTCCTGCTTATGAGGGGGGATAGGGTAGTGTATTATGGTCTGGATATCCTTCCCTGTCAAGTAAACCTGAAGTCGGTCACGTTCTTTGCATCTGATCGGGAATATATGGAACACATGCTGATCCCAGTCCTTGACGGAAGGCAGCACAACCATAGGGTTGGTAATGTTTTCAATATAATATCTCGCCACATTTTTCCTCAGAGAAATGTCATCATCCAAATGCTTGAGTTTGACATCGAGTATTGCCGCTTGAATCTCGTCAAGCCGGCTGTTACGCCCTGAATATTTGAACACATATTTCTTCTGAGAGCCGTAGTTGCCAAGTGAGCGTATCGCGTCCGCCAATTCTTTATCATTGGTGGTGACGGCACCGCCATCGCCTAAGGCGCCAAGATTTTTGCCGGGATAGAAACTATGTCCTGCGGCATCACCTAAAGATCCTGTTCTGTGGCCGTTAAATTTAGAGCCATGTGCCTGTGCATTGTCTTCCACCAATTTCAGGTCATATTTCTTACAAATCTCTCCAATTTTGTCAGTATAGGCACATTGCCCGTAAAGGTGAACGATGCAAATGGCTTTAGTCTTTGCCGTTATCGCTTTTTCTATTTCGTTCTCATCTATTTCATAAGTGGTGACAGATGGCTCGACAAGAACCGGTTTCAACCCATTTTCCGTTATTGACAATATTGTCGCTATGAAAGTGTTTGCCGGCACGATAACCTCATCTCCCTTTTTCAGGACACCCAATTCAATATATCCTCGGAATATTAGATATAATGCGTCAAGTCCGTTCGCGCAACTTACCGCATACTTTGTCCCGATATACTGTGAATAATCGGATTCAAAACGTTCAGTTTCTTCGCCATGAAGAAACCATCCTTTATCAAGCACGCGCTTGACCGCAATGTCAATCTCATCGCGATGAGCGGCTGTGACTTTCTGCAAATCAAGAAATTTTATCATTTTGTTAATTCTTTAATCTCGTTATCATTCAATTTTCTGATCAACCTTGCAGGAGTACCACCGATTATGGAAAAATCCGGGAACGATTGTTTGACAAAGGATCCGGCGGCCACCACACAGAACTTTCCTATAGTGACACCAGGCATTATGATACTAGACGCACCAATCCAAGAATGGTCTCCTATTGTTATTGCCCCATGGGTAATCGGGAATATCCGTTGGCATATTTCACTCGCATTCGGCCCAGAGTCGGTCATCATGTTGACATTTTGAGCAATGCTTACATATTCCCCGATTGACAATTCCGCTGCGTAACCATTAAGAATGGAATTCATTCCGATATAAGAGTTTTTTCCTATCCTTAAAGGACAATTCTTGCTGCCAAACGCAGAAACTCTCTTGGCTATTTTGACATTATCTCCTATAGCGATATTATTGACCGATGAAGAAGGATCAATCTCGACTCCGTCTCCAAGCGATATGTTGGAATATATCATATCTTCTTCGTTTGAAAATTACTGATCATACCACATATATTGTTGATGTCACCTTCATCAAGGTTTTGATGGATTGGCAGATAGAATGCCGGTTTTCCATAAAACACCGTTGATTCCACACCATTGTCCTGCATATACTGTTTTAACTTAGGATAATCGATAGTATCTTTCCATTGAAATAATATCACGCCGGGAACAACTCCATCTTCAAGTTTGAAATACGGTTCTATACCAATCTCGTGAAGGTTCTCGAAGAACATTTTGTAGTTCTTTAACCGGGCTGACTTTATATGGGCGATGTCTTGAATTTGGGCAGAGATGTGGGTATCAAGCTTGGCAACATCTTCATCAGGCAGCAAAGTGCTCAGTTTGAAATTACTATCATTACACTTAAGGATACCGCCAAAGTCCGAAGAAAATGCTTTGGACAAACTATATATTACGAAATCACCGATTTCACCCATCTTGCCATCGGGGTCTTCAGTAAAAAAGCCGTATGCACAGTCTTCGATGATAGGCAAATCATATTTCAACAGGGACTCTGGATTTTTGTAGGGGTATCCAAACTCATGGTTGATAAATATAAGCTTCGTGTCGCGCTCCATTTTCCTTGACCACCGGCAGAACTTCTCAATCTCCTTTGTGACACAGCCGCTGATATAGAAATTCCCAGATGTCGTGAATATAGTGACAACATCATCGGGTTCAAGGTTATAGCATGATAGCGCCTGAAATATTGCTGTTCGTCCTCTTTCTGTGTAACACCAGTTCCCGAAACGTTTGTCAAGGTATAGTCTGAGATTGATGATATTTTCCTTTGACGAAGACTCTTTCCGGTACAACTCGTCGTTGTATGGGGAGATTGTGTATCTAAAGGCTGTACTCATAGATGTCATAGATCACGCCACGGCCGCCGAATCCCTCTTTCTGGAATATCAGTTTGTCGTTCAGGACTTTACCCATTTCCTCTGTTGATTGTCCGAAGTCAAATATGGGATGGTCTGCATAAACCTCATTGATCAGGCAATCAAACAACAAGTCAAGAGCTCCCAGTTCTTTTCCTTCTGGACTGGCAGAAATATACTGCGTGTGAATCACCTGATCATTGGCCTCATAAATCACTGTACCTCCCAAAATTCCCGAGGATTCGGATTCTACCAGATATAACTTGATCTTGTCCGGAAAACGATTGGCGAGCAATGTCATTTCCTCAATGCTGTGAACCGGTCTGGCGTTATGATTTGTCATAAGGTTCTCACTGAGTATTTCCCAAAAGCGGGAAAAGTCCTCGGATTGACGAATTTTAAGGCTGTGGTTCTTTGCTTTTCTTATCCCGGATTTTCGAGATTCCACAAACTTGATCTTGTTTCCCTGATATATTGTCGAAGAAATGTTTCTTCCAATGATTCTTGCATCCGTCAAGCGAAACAACGCATAAAGGTCTTCCTGCGATGGTATAGAATGGTAAATGTACGGGGTAGGCTTGTAAATCACGGATTTAACACCTTCTGATTTTAATTGAGCATTGATCAAACTGAATACCTCAAGCACCTCAGACGCACATGCTTTTTTTGACATTATCAACCCTCCGTATGTCAGTCCTTGATGCGAATACACATGATCCCCGGATATATTCGCAGGCAGCAAGGCATATAAGGCTCCTTTTCGGTATACCACAAGAGAATGATCTTCGAATCTGTCAGAGTGGTAATCCATGTAATTCCTGTCAAAGAGGAAAGTGCTGTTCTTTGCCCCTTTGACAAACTCATTCCACAGCTGCTTGTCAGATGCTGTGTATCTTTTTATTTCGAACATCCTTTGTAATCTAAAAACTCACCGTAATCCCTGATGTAATCACTTGCTTCATAAGGCTCGGAAGCAAGAACAAGACAAACCGCCCCGGAAGAGAAATCATAAAGATCCCTCCAGATTCCCGGCACAACCAACAGCCCTTGATATGGCCTGTTCAGGAGAAAGGTCCTTTTAACTTTGCCATCGTCCAAAGTGACAGAAAAACTTCCGCTGGCCGCGACAATCAGTTGCTTCAGCCTTTTATGGGCGTGTGCCCCGCGAGATTCTCCTCCAGGAATGTCGTAAAGATAATAAGTCCTCTTGACGTCAAACGGAACCGTTATGCCGTTTTCCACAACGGTAAGATTGCCTTTATCGCTATGGTGCTTGTCCAACTCTACAATTGTGCAATCATATATTGTTGACTCTTTCATCGTTGATGAACTCTTTAAATTCGTTATAGTCGAAGATATAATCGGACACTTCGTAAGGAGCCGATCCTAGCACCAGTGCAAGCGAGTTTGTTGAGAAGTTGTTCATCTCCCTCCATAACCCTTTTGGCACATAGAGACCATAATAGGATCTGTTAAGTGTAAATGTCTCTTTCTCAGAGCCATTGTCAATGATCACGTCAAAACTGCCGGAAAGAGCGACAATGAACTCCGCATTCTGCTTGTAGGCGTGCCCGCCTCGCGCCTCTCCACCAGGAACATCGTAGATCCAGTAGGCACGCTCTATCTTGAAAGGAATGTGATTATACTCCTCCACGAAGGACAGATTCCCCCGTTTGTCCAATATTTTGGGCAGATCAACCAATGTGGCTTTTGACATATTCCGTGAAGATTTTTCCGTTGGTTTTGTTTTCTGTGGTTTTATCGGTTAAAAATGTATATATGTAGCTTTGTCGTAACTGCTCATTTACCGGAGATATCTCCAGTTTGTCGTAGTCCATACTGTCAATGTTGAATTTCTCTTTGCCAAGCAGTTTACTTAAAGTGCTGATATATTTACTCAAATAATCACATTTCTCAATGTCATCACACGTGATGAACACAATAGGTTTGTTCGCCAAGAGAGCGAACGATGTGCTGTTGCTGCTCTGATTTATGATGATTTGAGCATTGATTGTCAGCTCACATGTATGCCATTTAATTATTTTTCTTCCATTAAAATCGTCAGAAGAATAGTTTGAACTCGGATGGGCAGCGATTATCACTTTGAGGTTGAAAGCACGCTCCATCCAATCAAAAAACGAATTCATGGAGTTAAGATAATGTTGGTAGTCGACATCCATTTTCAGTTTATGAATATACTTGAAATCAGGATGCAAAGGAAAATATGAATCATAAAACACCGCATATCTACCTTCAACCAAAGTGTTTTTCTTATCCTTGACCATCAATTTATAATCATCATAATCAGGATGATTGATGGGACGCGTCCTGCCGCTGAGAACGGAAGACGAAAAAAAGTCAAAGTAATGAATATTTTTAACTTGGAAATAGCACTTGAGCAATACCCTTTTTATATGGTTACAAATCCTTGTTGGGGAACTGATGAAAGATGCAAGGTCCTTTGCATTCTTGGGTATTCGTATGGTGTTCGCACATTGATCTACTTTGACCATCCTGCATCCATGCTCGGACAGCAATTTGAAAAAAGCCCGGTCTTCCAATCTTTCTGGAATTCCCATGAAGAACAGTGATTTCTTGCAGTCACATTGTGACAGAGCTTCATTTAGTTCACCGTAGCTGGAGTATTTTTTCACATATTCCGCTTCTTCCTGAGAATCAACGAAAGCATCTGATTGTGAAAAGATTCTGGTGGTATCCCAATACTCAAATTTTATCCCTGTGCGTATGAACGTCTCGACATAGGACAATCGCTTGCTCCGTGGATTCAATGGGTATTGATTAATGCATACTATTTTTCTTTCCATTACAGTTCAATCTTTAGTATACGTTCCACAAACTCCCTGAATGCACCTTCGCCTCCTTTCTTGTTTGTCACAAATTGGGCGTATTTCTTAATATACTCAGGAGATGAACTTGGGCATGCCGAAATACCAGCCGCCTTTAGAAGACTAATATCATTCATATCGTCTCCTATATAAGCTATGTCAGATAGTTCACAATTGATCTGCTTGCATATCTTGTCCGCCATCAGCATTTTATCCATTACTCCTTGATACAGAAAGTCGATTTTAAGTTTATCGGCCCTTCTCCTTACTATTTCTGTTGTTTCTCCTGTCAAGATGCCGACTGGAATATTATTTTGATGGGCAAACAACACTCCCGCGCTATCGTAGGTGTTGAACTTTTTCCATTCATTGCCTGTCTGGTCATAATACATTCCACCGTCAGTCCACACACCATCGATGTCTGTAAGGATCAATTTGGGTACAAACATTTTATTCTATGTTGTCAGGGTAAATCACTTCATTTGCGGGGATATCTTCCTTTACCGTCTTTCCAACCACCTCTGCCAGTTGATCCCATTTATATCCATCACCAGGACTCAGCATATGTAAATCAGTCTCTTTTATGATTTCTCCCTTGCTTATGCGTCTTTTGGTTGCGATGGAACGTTCGAGTTTGACTTTGGAAGCGGCCACGCATTTGTCAATATATAGATCCTCTGTTCCCATCCATCGTTCTGCCACACGTATGTCCCTCACCATACGGTTAACACCATCTGGCCCTAGAGAACCAGCTTGATCCGTTCCTTTCATCCTCCGGTCAATTGTGATGTGCTTTTCAATTATTTCCGCCCCCATTCCAACTGCAACTACTGGAGCGGAGATTCCTATTGTATGGTCAGAGAATCCAATCCTGTATTGTCCGTAATGTTTCTTTAAGTACGTTATGGTTTTCAGATTCAGATTATCTGGTTCTGTCGGGTATTGGGAGACACAATGAAGTATTGAAATGTTGGAGTGGTATCTTGTAATCACTTCCAACGCTTCATCAAGTTCTTTTTTCCCCGCCATCCCAGTTGACAGGATGATAGGGATCTTTGTTTCTCCCATCGCTGAAAGAAGAGGAAGATTTGTAAGATCCCTGCTTGCCACCTTAAGATAATCCGGGGTGAACAACTTAAGCAAAGACAGGCATCCTTTTGCGCATAGGGTTTCCACAAAATCAAGCCCGAATTTCTTAGCGTGTTTGTACACTTCAAAATGGTCTTCGTCAGATAATTCAAGATATTCACGATGTTCTCCGTATGTTTTCCCGAATGAATTAGGTGTGTTGTATGGCCTTGCCATTTGTGATGCGGAGAGTTCTTCGGTCAAATCACGCTTGGTCATTTTGACGGCATCCATCGGCTTCAAGTCAAGGTTGAATAAATCTTCATGCACGGGGCGTGCGACAAGTTCAACCAGCAATTTTGCTATGTCTACAGAACCATTATGGTTTTGTCCGATCTCTCCGATAATATAAGTACTTTTCATCGTTGTGATTATTTGGAGTTCAGTTTGATTTCCTTTTTCATTTTTTCCAGAAGACTTGGATTCTGATCTATATAGCTGACAAGATCCTCAATTGTCATATTATTGTCCACATAGTGTTTGTAGATTTCTTGCGCATCAATGAAATCTTGTTGTGTGTCAATGGTCAGACGTATGTCCTCCCTGCCCTGCAACACTTTCGGTGTTTCCAACCACTTTATTTTGAAGTCTTGCGGATGAGTGTAGATATAATTTGTAACGTGCTCGTGATAGAGGCTCTTTTGCGTAGTCGCCTGCACTTTTTCTAAGGCCTCCAAGGTGACATATTCAGCCCAGAAACCGAAATGCGTTTTAATAGACGGCTTGCCATTGACAAGAAAACTGACATAATCATTATTGGATTTTTCTCCGATTTCAACCAATTCCCTTAATGAAGTAATATCGAGAAAAGGATTATCTGAGCAAATTCTAATGATTTTTGTTGCATTGCACTGTTTCGCGGCGCAGGTAAATCTTGCAAGAACGTCATTCTCACTACCACGATAAGACTTAACATTAAGAGATTTGGCTGTGTCAACCAAAATCGTGTCCTTTTCGTTGGTTGTAGTCGCCAAAACGATATCCGTATTTGGCAGCGACTTGAGTTTCTCTATTATAATGGAAATTATGTTTTTCTGCTCAAAGAATGGTAGCAGAATTTTATTCGGAAGTCTAGTTGACCCTACTCGCGCTTGTACTATTAATGTGACCATTTTATTGTTTTTACAATTATTTCGACATATTTGTTCAATTCTTTGATCTTAAACATTTTGGCCAGAATAATATACGAGAGTACGCCACTGGGAACCCCGACGCACAGTCTCGACAATGGACTTGACATAGCGCTTTGGGCAAGAATAACTATGGTGCCCATAACCATTGCTATAAGAAAATTAGCGCCACAATCTGAAATTTTTTCCTTCAGCCCATAGCCGAATGATACCTTGGTATAATATGCATCAACAATCAGGTGTATCAACGTCGCTAGTATTTGGCCATAACACATTGCGATTAACCCGAATGGAACTGTTGATACCAGTATCGCTATATTTATTATTTTTGTTATTATCGTTATCTTCAGGAAATAGTCTGAACGTCCTATTACTTTGAGAATGGTGAGATCGATGCTTGTGACGGGAGCCCACAATAGCGAGAAACTTAATATTTGCATTATTGGAATGGACATTTCCCATTTGTCTGTCAAACAGATTCGAATAAATGGATCCGCTATGGCCGCCAATCCTATTACCATAGGAAATATTATGAATGAGGCCATTCTTGTTAATTGCCTGTATGCCTCTGTATAATGTTCTTTGTCCTCCTTGATCGAACTCAAGATCGGGTAAGATACATTACTAATTACAGTTGTCGCTGTTTCGGAAGGAAACTTTATTATGCTTTCTCCTCTGGTATATGTTCCAAGTGACTCTGGAGAGTACACTTTGCCGATTACAAGTGTATAAATATTATTGTATAGGGTGTTAATAATTGATGACCCAAGTAATTTTGAACCGAATGAAAAACATTCATTAATGGATTTCAACGAAAAAATAGCCTTTGGCCTCCAATAGCTAATTACCCATAGCATGATGGTTCGAATGGCAGCATTGGCTAAAGATTGAATGATGAGCGACCATATTCCATATCCTCTGAGGGCAAAATATAAAGCGACTGAGCCGGAAACCAGGGATGATATGATGGATATTCTTGCAAACGCCTTAAAATTAACCTCAATGGTAAGTTTAGAGTTCTGAACAATTGCCAGGGCGTTTATTATAAGAATTATTGAATATATTTTTGTGACACTATTTAATAACGGTTGTTTGTAAAATTCTGATATAATAGGAGATCCTATGAATAATAGGATATATAAAGCCAAGGCAACCGCTATGTTAAAATAGAATATCGAAGAAAAATCATCCTCTGTACATTTGCCTTTTCTTACAAGCGCGGCTCCAAATCCAGAGTCAACAAAGCATTGGCATACGGCCATTATTACAGCGACAATGGATACCATTCCATAATCGTCTGGGCTCAATTGTCTGGCGATAAGTAGGTTAAAGACAAAGTTCAGTCCCTTGGTGAAGAACATGTCTATTCCACCCCAAAACATTCCTTTAACCGTCTTTTCTTTTAAATTTGATTCTTGCTCAGTCATTCAGTTTTCCACATAGGGGTTTCGTAATTCGTGGGAAATGATTATATTTGCTCTTGCATTATTATGTAAGGATTGAGGGGCAGACTTTAACTACCTTATCATTATGAAGAGTGGCCGTCCCTATCGGTTGCTCTTCTTGTTTTTTTACAGCAGGATGTTCTAACACTATCAACCCTCGGACTCTATCACAAATTTCTAATAGTGCAATCTTCACCTTCTTGCGAATGTGTCCGAATTGATTATCCGTATCCTTTTCCTCAAGGCTGAGACAGTTGGCTTGCGCTTGATCCCATCGGCAGCATTTTCGGCCTCTTTTGCTTCCCGAGAGTGCATTCCGCACTCTCGGGTAACGTTTTTCGGGCTTTTCGGCTCCCGAGGGTGCAGCCTTGTGCTTCCGGGCGGCATTATTTTCCATTTTTGCCTCCGAAAGGCTATCCGGCATCAGGCGTTGCCAAACATTTTAGACGGCCTATGCTTCATACGCTTGCTCGATATAATGCGAATAGGATGATTGCTGCTCGAATAATATAAGCGTTGTCGGTGATCGCATGTTTATTCTGGCCCTTGGCCTTTTTCATTGCCAGTATTTTGAAATTCAACGAGAATGACTATATTTGTGATGTATTATAGGTTGAGAGATTGTGGGGACATGATTACCTTGGACTCTATGAAGAGCGGCTGTCCTCTACGGCTGCTCTTCTTGTTTTTACAGCAGGATGTCTAGCCCTTTTCAACCCTCCACTATTACTCAACTTATCATCTTATAATACATGAACAAGGTAATTATAGTCAGGCTTGAGATTCGCTTAGACTGCGAGAAGGCCAAGCAAACCAAAGTGGCTCCTTACGTGAGGTTCCGCAATGGGAAGAAAGAACTTGGCATTGGGACGTTCTGAGGAATAGGGAACTTTAGGCATGCGCCTGATCCCTTCGGTAACGTTTTCGGCCTTTTTTGATTCTCAAGAGTGCAGGATGCACTCTTGGGAAGCGTTTTCTTGGCTTTTCGTCTCTCAAGGATGCTGCCGAGCACTCATGACGTCATTATTTCCCTATTTTGCTTCGGAAAGGATTCCGGCATCCGGGCGGAGGCCGGCGCGGCCATTTGTGTCACACGAGGTTGTTCCCGAGAAAATTCAGAAGAGGTTTCAAGCTGATGCTTTCCAGATCCCAAAACTCTGGCTGTTCAAAGAGCCAATCACCATTTCCAAGTCGTTGCTTCCGCGCCGCGCTCAAATTCATCGAACTGATGTAGGTGTGTAACTTCCCTTTTCGGTTAGGTATGTTGTAACGGATCATTCCTCTTGAATCCTTTATTCCTTTGACGCACTTTTCATAGTCCTCAAAGCAGTCAAACCAACCCTCGTGCAAATCTCGTCTTGCTACTTGTTCCATCAGGCATTCAATGTCGCCGTCATCAGAATCATTCGGATATATGAAAAATGAAAACGAAACCCCTACTTCTGACTTATTATCCATTACCCACTTGGCTTTCCTTGCAAAGCCACCTCCCTTATCAGAGGTGTCCGCATCCAGAAGCACCAAGCAATTATCACCATTATCTTCAGATGATTTCAATTGGTTGACAATCGGTTCGCGAAACAGATTCCCACATCCATCCATAAACACGAAGCCGATTTCTTTCGACTGAAAATACTTATTTGCCAAAGCTTTAAGGAAACAACATTCGGAAGTTTTCTCATGCCGTGCCTCGATAAACAACCTGTTCATATCACCTTACCTCAATTTCTTGGTTAATGGAAAAATCCAGACTATCAAGGGAATAATGATATGCGTTCAGGATGCCGTCCTGTTTCTTCTGCAGTTTGTAAGATGCGACAAGATCGGCTCCATGGCCATTCAATGACAAGGCTGCGTCACGCATCCCTTTTATGGAATCTTTGTCGTGCGTCGTAGCGAAAACCTGGACATTGTTCTTTATCGCCGATTTGAATATGGCCAGCCACATGTCCTTCATGACGGAATAGTGAAAGCCATTGCTTATCTCATCAAGAAGCACGATACCGTTCTCACATTCATAGATTGAGGTCAATATAGCCAACATCTTTCTGGCGCCGTCGCCCATCATGTTGATTGGAATGCGTTGGTCTAGCCCGATGTCCACCAAAACCTCATTTTCGGACAGCACGAAATCCACCAATCTTGGCTCGATGAAACGTAGCGAGTCTATCAAGAAATGTTCATCCTTGTTTTTGAGAATATTCACTAAACCTGAGATTGAAGCGTAAAAGTCAAATTTTGAATTCAAGTACCTACAATTCAGTTTCTCTTCGTATTCTTTGTCAAGGCGAACTTCTTGCTTTATCTCGTTGTCGCCACTTGATGTGAACACTATGCTTGAACGGTGCGTGACACCATCTATATTGTAATCCAACACCAAACCATACTTGCTGTCAGATTGGCTGGAGGATACATTATTCCCACTGCCCAGCAAATCAACTTCTTGATCAGAAACCTCAAGTAATCTGATTTTGAGTTTTCTGGACTCATCGTTATTGGCTGTTATGGTGATAGGCACATTTGTGTCAAGATTGTAAAAATCAAGGTTTATGTCGCTTTTCCCCAAACGGCGATAATCCCGCAATATGTTTATGTTGAACGGCAGTTTTGGATTGGACAGCCCACTGATCAGAAAAATAGCATCGAGCAGTGAGGATTTACCACAATTATTCTTCCCGAAGAATAGATTCACTTGTTTGAGTCCATCTATTTGGGTTTCCTTTATTCCCCTGAATCCAGATATGTTAATATGGTCAAACATGTTGTGTCCATTTAAATCAATCTTTGACTACAAAACTTACTGCCAGTATAGTCACTTTGCTGTAAAGGTAGTGATTTTCACACGAATCCACAAATAGGATGGCAGAGTCAAAAATTTTTGGGATTGTGAACTTAGGCTTGCGCTTGATCCTTTCGGCAGCACTTTCGGCCTTATTTGATTCTCAAGAGTGCATGATGCACTCTTGGGGAACGTTTTTCGGACTTTTTGGTTCCCGAGGGTGCTGCCTTGTGCTTCTGGGCGGCATTATTTTCCATTTTTGCCTCCGAAAGGCTATCCGGCATCCAGCGTTACTAAACATTTTAGTCGGCGTTACTGGCTGGCGAAGGGCTTTCGAGGGCCTTTCGGGGCTTTTGCAGGGGGGCGATGTGCAGAGGTACTATCTTCTATGTGTTTGAATATATTCAAGTTGCTCAGCGTTGCGCTTCTTGTGGGAATTGGGTGCGGCGGAGGGATTCCTTGGCTTTTGGGAGCGGCCGCCAAAATTTTGTTAAAGGGCTACTTTAACAAAATTTTCCCTTTCCTTCCGTATTGTTTATCGTGCTTATCTGGATGTCTTCAGGAAATCCCAGAAGGATTTCCTGCCTTTGGAGGCATCGTCCCCTGACATCTTCAGGTAGTATTCCCGGAATGTCAATCCTTCTGATACAATCCTGTAGATTTCGCCCCAGTCGGGAAGACCTCCAAGATTGCGGTCGTCTATGAACAAGTCCGCCTTCAGCTTGCGGGGGCCGGCAGGAAGCTCATCTCCATCATAATATTCCTCCGGATGATTGCTGTTGACCGCATAGAAGTCCAGACCTCGCTCGTGACACCAGTCAACGGCTTCCCTCAGCAGCGCGCCTTCCCTTACCGACCAGAGTATAAGTATGTGATGGTCGGCCTGGATGCGTTTGAGAGTGTTCACGGCAAATGGAATTTCCTTGCCGATCTTAGGGTACTTGTGCTCCACTATAGTACCATCAAAGTCAACTGCAATAATCATCCTTTAAGAAATCGCTGTGTTCACGAGAAAATCTTGGGGCTTGGCACTCTTTTCAATAGGTTGAGTGTCAAATCGTTAGGCGCGGCGTTGGCGGAATGGCAATCGTTTGTCCACAATAATGGCCATTACAGCCAAGCCAACTCATATAGAATACAAAAATATATAATCCAGTCCTAAAAGACAAATATATTGGTGTAAATTAGAGAAAAAATTCAGGTGACTTGCTATCGTGGCGGCCGTGCTATTCAATCGGTACGACCAAGTCGGGGTGGACGGAGACCAGCGCGACAGCGACGACGCCCTGGATCTCAATGACAACTTTCTTGGCCCTGGAGCCTTTGACTTTGACGAAGGCACCTTCGCATCCCTCGAACATCCCGCCAGTGATCCGGACTTTCTGAGCCTTGGCGAAGTTGATTTCCGATGGCCCGAAGAAGCGTAATGTCTCATCGTATGTCCCTGTCACGGCTATGAACTGCCTCATCTGTTTTTCAGGAACAGTGATTTTCTTGCCAAGCCTTTGATCCATCATGTATTGCAGCATTGGAACGCAGGTCGGTTTCTTCAACTCTTGGATTTTGGAAGCAGTCGTGCGGACGAATATGATGTTGTGGATTACGGGGACAAGGCGCTTCTTGCCGGTTCTGACGGATTTCTCGTACTTCATGGGAATGAAATTCTCCACGCCTCTCTCATCCAGAAGTCTTTTGGCTTCCAGTTCACGGTGGTAAGTGACGCGCATCGCAAACCACTCAATTTCCTCGTAATGGATGTCGCCTTGCATTGTTTTTCCCGGTCAATGTCCGTTCTCGGGTCACAAATTTAATCAATTTATGATAGAATCTGTCTCCTCAAAGAACATTTCAAAGAAACCAAAATAACTACTCACATAAGATATTCCGACATGTCCTTACCTGCGAGCAGTCCGTCACGTATCTCAGTTGAGGAGATGTCCACGATAGGGGCGTCGATGACTTCGATGTTGTACGAGCGCAAAAGGATTTCCTCAAGGCTGCGCATCCCGTCAGGAACAATCTCTTCGGAATCAAGGACATAAGGGGTAGGGAAGTCCTTGCAATCCTCGATCAGCTGACGCCTGATGCTGTCCACGTCGAATCCCTTGCGCGGGTAGACCGTCACGCCATATTCAGAAAGGATTCTCGGGAAATCCCTCCAGCGGCGGATGCTCTGGAGGTTGTCGGCTCCGATGACAAGCGTGAAATCATTGTCAGGCTCACGCTGCTTCAAAGCGTCCAGGGTCTTGATGGTGTAGTGGGGCGGATCCATCTTCAGCTCGATGTCGTCCACCCAGACGTGCAGTTCCGGATGACGTTTCACGGCGGCCACGGCGGCCTCGTACCGTCTCTCGCCGGAATCAGCGCTGATGGAATCCTTCAGCGGGTTCTTCGGGGACACGACAAGGTAGACCCAGTCATATTCCTTCTCCTTTGTCAGGTACTCCATTATGGCCTGATGGCCGATGTGCAGGGGATTGAACGACCCCGAGTAAACGGCTATCTTCACGGATCTCTTAGATGAATGTCGAATAGTTCAGTTTCCCGTCGTCAAGAAAATCCTCGACAACCTTCTCGACCTCGGCGAACGCCGTCTTGAGGTCGTCGTTGACGAGCACATAGTCGAATTTCGGAGCGTAGGTCATCTCTTCGGCCGCCTTGGCGACACGCTCCTCGATGGCCTCCGGGGAGTCGGTCCCTCTTTTGACGAGCCTTTCGCGAAGCGCCTCCACGGACGGAGCCTGGACGAAGATGGACAGAGCCTTGTCCCCGAAATATTTCTTGAGGTTCACCCCTCCCTTGACATCGACATCGAATATTATCACATGCCCCGCAGCCCAGATCCTTTCGACCTCGGACTTGAGCGTGCCGTAGAAATGATCCTCGTAAACCTCCTCGTATTCAACGAATGAATCCTTGGCGATCAGCTCGCGGAATTTCTCGGGAGTGACGAAGTGATATTCCTTGCCGTCCTGCTCGGTGCCGCGCGGCGCCCTTGATGTGGCGGAGATCGAGAACTCCATCTGATCCTTGTATATTCCAAGAATATGGTTCACTATCGTGCTTTTGCCGGATCCCGACGGGGCGGAGAAAATCAGTACTCTGTTGCTCATTTGACTCATGAATATTTTCGTGTGGCTGCAAAGGTATCATTTTTTGCGGAAAGTTCAGAATCTTCTATGAAAATGTGAGTGGACAAGTCCTGATTCTCTAACTTTTTTTTCTGTTCGGAAGAGTCGAACGTTTTAGCGCAAGTGTTGAGTGTTAAAAAATTATTTTATATTAGCCACCCATTTTAAGAATTTGTATGAATATCAGTTTTACAACTATCCTTGCGGCGTTTCTTGCCGTTTCCGCTTGGGGCTTGCCGGCGTTAAGCGGTGGCGGAAATATTTCCGCGCAGACGCAGAGCCGGCAGGAGAGACTCGTGAAAGGAACCGTCACGTCCCAGGACGGAGAGCCCTTGGTCGGGGCGTTTGTCTATGTGAAGAATTCCAAGCAGGGAGTCAACACCGATGTCGACGGACGTTATGAGATCGCCGCTCCGGCGGAAGGACAGAGCTACACCCTTGTGTTCCAGTTTCTTGGAATGACGACGAAAGAGTTCGCTGTCAGCGGGCCGAAGACTCTGAATGTCAGACTCGCTGATGATTCAAGCCTTGAGGAGGCCGTTATAGTCGGAGCCTACGGAGTCAAGCAGAAAAAGGAGGACATGATCGGCAGCGCCTTCCAGGTCAACTCAGACGCCCTCAAGGACAAGCCAAAGGCCAGGATCGACAACATCCTGAACGGACTGGTGCCGGGACTGCTTGTGGAAAACAACACTGACGCCGCTGGTTCGACAAGAGGAAGGCTGAACGTGCGGGTCCGTGGCAACGCCTCGCTTTCGGCATCCAACGAGCCGCTTT
>DCMG01000032.1 GCA_002321335.1 Bacteroidales bacterium UBA1628
ATCTCAGCTTTCGTCCTTCTTTCAGTCGCACAGAAACTTACATAGCCTTCCTCTGTCTCAAGGGCAGCGAAGAATCCACCGTCGTGAAGCTTGATGTGCAGCCTCTCGACAGGCATCAGCGGCTTGAGCACGAACTCCTTGAGGAACGGTTTGTCGAACACCTCGGCGAATTTGCCGGTCTTGAGCAGTTCATCGTGAAGATAGTGAGCGGCAGCATAAGAGCGGTCATTGACCTCCTTAA
Source organism: Bacteroidales bacterium UBA1628 (assembly GCA_002321335.1). GTDB lineage: Bacteria > Bacteroidota > Bacteroidia > Bacteroidales > UBA932 > Cryptobacteroides. The sequence continues at coordinate 242 of DCMG01000032.1, forward strand.
GACCTTTCGGTCCCATAAGCGACATATAGACAGTCACATAGAGAGCCATCAAACTTTCGTTCGAGCAGATGTTGGAAGTGGCCTTCTCGCGGCGGATGTGCTGCTCGCGAGCCTGAAGTGTCAGACAGAAGCAGCGGCGACCCTCCGTGTCACGGGTCTCACCAACGATTCTTCCAGGAAGTTTGCGGACATATTCCTTTCTGCAGGCCATGAAGCCCACGTAAGGGCCGCCGAAACTCATCGGAATGCCGAGGCTCTGGCCGTCACCGACAGCGATGTCAGCGCCCCACTCGGCAGGTGTCTTGAGCACCGCGAGAGCGGAAGGGTCGCAATATTCAATGAATATTCCACCTTCCTCGTGGATAGCCTCTGCGAAGCCGGTCAGATCCTCGATGATGCCGTAACGGTTGATCGAAGGGACAATCACTCCGGCGACGTCATTCTTGGCGAGTTCAGCCTTGACGCTTTCAAGACAAGTCTGGCCGTCCTTGCAAGGAACGAGCGTCAATTCTGTGCCGTGGTAGCCTGAATATGTCTGGATCGTCTTGATGACATTCGGAAGCAGGGATGAGGATACAAGCACACGGGACTTGCGCTTTGTGCAGGTCGGCGCCATCCTCACAGCCTCCGCGGCGGCGGTCGGGCCGTCGTACATAGAAGCGTTGCTGATGTCAAGTCCGGTCAGAGCGCAGATCATGCTCTGGTACTCGAATATGTACCTGAGCGTTCCCTGAGAAATCTCGGCCTGGTAAGGCGTGTACGCCGTCAGAAACTCTGAGCGAGATGTGATGTAAGGAACAACGGACGGTGTGTAGTGGTCGTAGGCGCCCTGGCCGACGAACACTTTCAGCTTTTCGTCCTTCTTGTCCAGAGACTCGAAGAAGTCCCGGACCTCCTGCTCGGACATTGCCTCCGGCAGGTCATATTCACCCTTGAAGATGACATCCTTCGGGACATCGGAATAGAGGTCGTCCAGAGACTTCACCCCTATGCGGCCCAGCATCGCTCGGACATCATCTTCAGTGTGAGGGAAATAAGGGAATGCGGACATACTACTTCTCGGTGTGTGCCTTGTAAGCCTCTGCGTCCATCAGGGCGTCAACCTGTGAAGGGTCGCTCATCTCGACCTTGATGATCCAAGCCTCGTAAGCGTCCTCATTGATCTTTTCAGGAGCGTCCTCAAGGTCTGGATTGACCTCGACAACCTTTCCGGAAACCGGAGAGAGAAGTTCGCTGGAAGCCTTCACGCTCTCCAAAGCGCCGAATTCCTCACCGGCCTCAACCTCGTCGTCAACCTCCGGGAGGTCGGCGTAGGTGATGTCTCCAAGCTCCTTCTGGGCGAAATCAGAAATACCGATGACGGCGATGTTGCCCTCAACCTTTACCCATTCGTGGTCCTCGCTGTAACGGAGGCCTTCTATTACTTTGCTCATAGTGAATTTATTATTTATGAATATATTATCGAACCTTATTGCAAACTTTTACTTCTTATAATTTGTCTGATAGAATCTCTTCTTGACAACCTTTCCAGGGAACACCTTCTTGCGGATGCGTACGGAAAGCGGAGCGTCGAGCGCACCGTACTCTCTCTTCACGAGGGCGAAGCAGATGCTCTTGCCCAGTGAGATGCTATGGTAGCCAGTGGTCACAACCCCGACCTCGGTGCCGTCCTCAAGCTCGACCGGATAACCGGCGCGAGGAATGGCCTTGTCCTGAAGTTCAATGCCCACGAGTTTCATCTTTGTGCCGTTGGCCTTCTGGTCTGCGATGGCCTCCTTGCCGATGAACTCGTCCTTGTCCAGTTTGCAGAACATGCTGAAGCCGGCGGCGACAGGTGAGATCTCCGGGGTAAGTTCGTCACCGTACAGAGGCAGTCCAGCCTCGAAGCGGAGAGTGTCACGGCAGCCAAGTCCGCAAGGAACCACACCAGCCTTCAGGAAAGCGTCCCAGTACTTCACGATAAGGCCAGGGGCGGCATAGATCTCGAATCCGTCCTCTCCGGTGTAACCGGTGCGGCTGATGATCACGCGTGTGCCGGCATCCTCGAAATCCTTGAATGTGTAGAATGTCAGTTTGGCGGCGTCGGCGGCGAAACCGAGAACCTTCACGAGAGTCTCCTCGGCCTTAGGCCCCTGAAGCGCGATCTGTCCCCACTTGTCGGAATCATTGACCAGCTTCACATCGTAGCCTTCGGCGTGGTCCTTGATCCAAAGGAAATCTTTCTCGATGTTGGCGGCATTCACGACCAAAAGATAGTGATCTGCGGTAAACTCCTTGTAAACCAAAAGGTCATCCACGGTGCCACCGTCAGGGTAAAGCATCATCCCGTACAGAACCTGACCAGGAACCATAGGGCGGATGTCATTTGTGAATATGTGGTTGACGAACTTCTCCGCGTCCGGGCCGCTGACGAAGATCTCACCCATGTGAGAGACGTCGAACATACCCACATTGTTGCGGACCGCCAGATGCTCCTCGGTGATCGAAGAGTACTGAATCGGCATGTCGAATCCAGCGAAAGGACTCATCTTGGCTCCGAGAGCCACGTGACTGTCATGCAGACAGGT
>DCMG01000116.1 GCA_002321335.1 Bacteroidales bacterium UBA1628
TGGAGAAAAGTGTATGAATCCCCTGAATTGCAGAAACTCATAGACGCGGCTTTGAATTATAACAAGGACGTACTCATCGCAGCGGAGCGTTTGAAGGAAATGGAATATAAGTACCGTGTGCAGAGAGCCGCCCAACTGCCTTCTGTTTCGATGAAAGGCTACGCGCAGAACGATCATAGTAATTATGGGGGAACCGATTCCGAACCGGATGACCCCGAGTTCGGAGTCAAGGCTTCGCTTCAGTGGGAGGTTGATTTCTGGGGACGGCTGAAGTGGTCCAAGAGAGAGAAACTGGCTGATTATCTGGGTACTGTCGAGGCTCAGAAGGCTGTGAGGATGAGTATTATCGCCAGCGTGGCCTCAGCCTACTACGAACTGGTGGGGTTGGACAAGAAACTTGAGATTGTCACCAACACGTTGGTCACGAGACAGAAGTCCGTGAACCAGGCCAAACTTCGTGCGGAAGGCGGACTGACATCGGAAATCCCTTATCAGCAGGCTCTTGTGGAATTGGCTTCCGCAGAGGCTATGGTCCCTGATCTACAAAGGCAGATAGCGTTGAAAGAGAGTGAATTGTGCTTCATCACCGGATCGTATCCTAAAGAGGTCGAGCGTGTGGCCGGGTCATTGGAGATGCCAAAGACCGCTGTTCCATCCGGTGTGCTGTCCGACATTCTCAAACGCAGACCGGATCTGATGAAATCCGAGAATGATCTTCGCGCTGCCGAGGCCCGTGTCGGGGTGGCTATGGCTGAAAGGTTCCCGTCTTTTGTCATCAACCTTGGAGCGGGCGGAGAGAACGATGCCCTCAAGGATTTCCTGAAATCTCCGTTCTGGTTCACTGGAGCCACACTGGCGTCCCCAGTCTTCGAGTTCGGCAAGCGTCGGTCTGCCTTCAAGGCCGCTGTGGCTTCCTACGAGCAGTCCAGACTGAAGTATGAAAAGGATGTGATGCAGGCTTTCAGAGAAGTGTATGACGCGACGGTGACTTTCCGTTCCGCCCGTTCCAACACCGATGTGAAGGAGGAGATGGAGCGTGCGTCCAAGAAGTATGTCGTGCTGGCCAACAGCCAGTACATAAACGGCGTGATCAGTTATATGGACGTTCTTGACGCCCAAAGAAAGTATCTTGCCTCTCAGCTTGAGCTGAGCGAGGCCAGAACAAAAGAGAACCTCTCCGTGGTGAACCTCTACAAAGTTCTCGGCGGCGGGTGGAATGACTTTTAAATATCTACTTTATAGTGGCGATAGTGTTGACTGTTTTCTCATTCAATCTGATTCTCTCCTGCGTCCTCGCCGTCTTCTTCATCTGCCAGTTCATCACCGCCGACCTCCAGTCGTTCATCTACTTCCAGTTCTGATGGTATTGAATAATGTGCGGTTTGCCACGAAAACATGGCTGTCGGGGCGAAACATAAGGTCTATGGTGATAGAAATATGTCAATAAATATCCACTTATTTGCTTTTCTTTTTATATTCAATGCTCTGATTGTTAGTTGAATGACTGTATTATGCTTCCACATCGTCCACTTATGCATGTTTGCGGTGAACATCGGAAAAGCAAAAAACTCTAACTTTGTAATATCCCGAGGAATGTCCAAGGGAATTTGTTTACACAACTAATAATCAATCATACATGAGAAAGTATCTTACTATGCTCGTGCTGCTGGTGGCCGGATACACCGCGCTTGCGCAGCAGCATTCTGTAAAAGGCACTGTAGTTGACTCTCAAGGGAATCCTGTGATAGGGATGACCGTGATGGAGAAAGGTACACAGAATGGTACCACTACAGACGCCGATGGTAACTATCTTCTGACTCTCACCACTGGCGGGGGAACAGTTGAGTTTAACGCTCTTGGCTACAAACCTGTCACTGAACAAGTAGCGGGCAGGAGTGTCATCAATGTCACTGTGCAGGAAGAGGCGATTGCCCTCGATGCGGTTGTGGCCATAGGTTATGGCACGGTTCGTAAGAGAGACCTCACCACTGCCGTATCTACAGTTTCGAACGAGGATATGCAGATGCGTCCGGTCTCCGAGGCTTCGGGTTTCATTCAAGGAAAGGTCGCCGGAGTGACTGTGCAACAGACAAGCGGACTTCCGGGCAGCGGAATGACAGTCCGCGTGCGTGGAGCCTCGTCAATCGCGTCTACAAACGATCCTCTCTATGTGGTTGACGGAGTTCCGGTAGGCACGGGAAACTATGCGATTGCATATCTCTCCCCTCAGGACATCGAGACGATGCAGATTCTTAAAGATGCGTCTTCCGCCGCGATTTATGGTTCGAGAGCCGCTAACGGTGTGATTCTCATAACCACGAAACAAGGAAAGAAGAGCAAAGGACCGCAGATTTCGTTCAACGCTTCCGTCGGGCTCGCCAATGTCGCAAAGACCTACGATGTGCTTAATGTTCAGGAATACAAAGAACTGATGGATGAACTTGGCGCCGTTTCCCTGCCTGACGGACTCAAGGATGAAACCGACTGGTTCAAGGAGACCTACAAGACAGGAATCAACCAGAATTACCAGCTTTCTGTGTCCAATGCGACAGACAATATGCGCTATTATGTCAGCGGCGGCTACACCGACGAGGAGGGAATCCTCCCTGTCGCCTACAACAAGAGGGTGAATGTCAAGGCGAGTATGGATTCAGACCTGTACAAGTGGATAAATGTTGGTGCCGACGTGGCGTATTCGCACTACAGGAACAACGGCATCATCTCCGGAACGGGATCAAACCGCGCCGGCGTCGTGCTTTCCGTAATCAACACTCCGACCTACGCCAAGCCTTGGAGCGAGACCAACCCGAACTGGTACTGGACAGAGTTCTATGGTGCCAACCTCACAACTCCTTCGGAGAACTTGGCCCGCACGGAGAACAACTACAGCCAGACTGATCGTCTTCTGCTCACAGGGCACGCCATCATCAAGTTCCATCCGAACTTCCAGTTCAAATCCACCGTGACTATGGACCGCAGGTGGGTGCACGATTACACCTTCCTCGACCCGATCAAGACATCCCACGGCCGCACTCAGCACGGAGAGGCCGAATCCAAAAGAAGCGACGATATAAGGATGGTCTATGACAACATTTTCACTTACAACAACACCTGGAATGCGAAGCACAACTTCGAGGCCATGGCCGGAACATCGGCGACGACCTCCAGATGGGAGAACCTCAGCGGCTCACGCAGCCATTTCTCGCCTGACTACAACAACGTCATTTTCGGAATCAACGGCGGAAACAAGGGTGGTCTCAGGGGGCAGTCCCAGGGTTACTCAGAATGGGCTATAATGTCCTACCTCGCGCGGGTTTCCTACAATTACGACAATCGCTACTACCTCACCGCCAATTTCCGTGCGGACGGGTCCTCAAAGCTCGCGCCAGGACACCGTTGGGGACTCTTCCCTTCCGTTTCGGCGGCCTGGAGAATCTCAGGTGAGAACTTCATGAAGGACATCAGTTGGATTGATGACCTGAAGATCCGCGCGGGCTGGGGGCAGCAGGGAAATCAGGCCGGTTTGGATGACTATGCTTGGGTACAGATGTACGGCATGAACTATTCCGATTGGACAGAGGCGGCTAATGCCGATGCGGTTCCCACACTCGGCGCCAAGACCAACATCGGGAACAAGGACTTGACTTGGGAGACCACCACGCAGACCAATGTCGGAATCGACTGGTCAATGTTTAACGGCCGTCTTACCCTTACCCTTGACGGTTACTACAAGTACACGAAGAACCTTCTTATGAATGTGCCACTTCCGGCTCCGAACCCTTCGATTTACAGGAACGAGGGCGAGATGTCGAACTGGGGACTCGAGCTTGCGCTCAGTTCCGTGAACATCGACCGGAATGACTGGAGGTGGACAACCGACTTCAACATCTCGATGAACCGCAACCGTCTTGAGAAACTTTCTCTCCAACAGGTCTATTACTACACCCAGACCTCAGAGGCTCTTAGCGAGTATGTCGTCAGGATGACTCCGGGGCAGCCACTTTCCAAGTTCTGGGGATATACCGCACAAGGTGTTGATCCAGAGACGGGAATGGTTATTTATGAGGACCGCAACGGCGACGGCAAGATCAACGTCTCCGACAAACACTACATCGGTGACGCCAATCCTCTGTTCACGGCCGGAATGACAAACACCATAAGTTGGAAAGGCTTGAGTCTCAGCTTCCTCCTGACATCTTCCGTCGGCAACGACATCTACAACGCCTCTAAGATAGAGATGGTGGGAATGTACTCTGGTGCCAATCAGATCAAGGACGTGGTCAGGCGTTGGAGGGTTCCGGGACAGGAGACCGACATACCGAAGGCCGGCGAACTTGACAACCTCAAGGCTTCCACAAGATGGATTGAGGATGGCTCTTACTTGAAAGTCAAGAATATAACACTTTCTTATGACATCGTCCACCCGGCTCTGAAAAAGGCGAACATTTCGAGGATACGTCCGTACATCACGCTTGACAACATGATCACGCTCACGAAGTATTCGGGCTACGATCCAGAGATGAGCCAGTACACGTCAGCCACGAGTATGGGTATAGATTGGGGAACCTACCCTTGCGTGAAGACCGTCCTGTTTGGAGTTAACGTTGAATTCTAAAAGATTTGGAAATATGAAGAAGAAATATATTCTTACGGCAATGCTTTCAGTGCTTGCTTTTTCCTCCTGCGACCTTGACCTCTTCCCGGAGACAAGCTACAACGAGGGCAATGTCGAGGTCACGGATGACGGTGGCGAGTCGCAGTATAAGACCCGGGCTGACATGGAGGGACTGAGGAATGCGATTTATCAGGATTGGGTCAAGGATATTCAGGAAAAAGGTTACCTCGACTGGCTTGTCTATGCGGATTGTCGCGCTGACAATGCCTATGGCGGAAACCCTGGCACGGGAGAACTGATGGCAATTGAGGCCAACCGCCAGGACGGGGAGAACAAGAACGTGCAGAGGGACTGGGACTGGTACCTCGGTCAGGTCAGCAACTGCAACAACATTATCCTGAACATCGACCGCATCAAGGAGGCTGATGCGACGATGACAGACAAAGAGTGGCGCGAATGGAAGTCTGAGGCCTATTGCTGGAGGGCATGGAATCTCTTCCAGATGTCTCAGATCTGGGGCGATATTCCTTTAGTGAACTCGATTCCTCCGGCGATCACCGCCGAGAACATAGAGGAGGTCTATAAGGAATACTATCCGGCTCGGACCTCTCGTGAGGATGTCTATAAGCGGATTATAGAAGAGCTTGAGTTCGCGGCGGAGAACGCACCGGACGTTGACCCTTCCAACAAGTTCCTGTTTACCAAGGGCTTCGCTCACGGAATGCTCGCGAGAATCTTTGCGGAGGAGACTTGCCGCGACTGGGCGAAGGTCGAGGAGCACTGCAAGGCTGTCGAGGGAATGGGGTATAAACTCGTGGATGACTATGGTCAGATGTGGGCATACGACGAGACAGATGCGGTGCGAAACACCTCCGAGTCCATCTTTGAGGTCACCTACACCCGCGGCAGCGGCAACTGGGTGTGGATGATGTTCCATCGCAACGCCTACAATCCGAGTGACAGTTACAGTTGGATAAAGTGGATCACTCCTTCCCGTGACCTTGTCGCCGCATACGAGAAAGAGGGAGACACGGAAAGAAAGAACGCCTGCATCTGCGAGGACGAGGCAACCTGGTCCAACTACTATCCTGCCAATAAGTACAAGTTTATGCACAAAGTTCCGACCAATGCCTCAAGCATCATCCTGATGCGTCTTGGGGAGATATATCTGCTTCATGCCGAGGCTCTTGCGAAGACGGGAGACATCAAGGGCGCGATCGGTTATGTGAACGACATCCGCAAGCGGGCAGGCATAGCCGCTATTCCTGTGCCGTCTACGGAGGAAGAGGCCATTGATGCCATTCTTCACGAGCGCCGTCTTGAACTGGCATTCGAGGGATTCCGCTTCTTTGATCTTCTCCGCCATGGTTTCGAGAGGGTGAAGGCGGTGCACGATGCGATGCCTCAGAAGGACAGCTACTGGCAGCCGAGACTTCCGCTTACTCCTGAGACGGTTCTGATGCCTGTTCCTCAGACGGCTCTGGACAATAATCCGAGCCTTAACCCGAATGCTGGATATTGATGGTAAAAAGATAGTCGGAGATTTTATGAAATTTAGAATCAGATTACTACTTGCGGCACTTGTCTGTGCCCTTCCTGTTGCTTGCCACAGCGGCCAATCCGGAGAAGATGGCGGAGAGACCGGTGGGACGGGACAACCTGAAACGCCGCAGCCCGCTGTTTCTGATGTTGTTGCCTACACCACGACCGCCGATGGCCGTCAGCTTTTCATCAGGAGCGGCTTCGACTTCGCTAAACCAGGCAGTATGAGTCCGAACCAGGTAAGGTATGAGGCTGACGCTTCAGCGAAAAAGATCGAAGGTTTCGGCCTTGCCGTCACCACAGCTTCCGCCTACAACCTTCTTAAGATGACCAAGGAAGACCGCAAGGCTTTTCTCACTGAACTTTTCTCCCCTACGGAGGGGCTCGGCTCGAGTCTCATCAGGGTGAGCATCGGTGCGTCCGACTTCTGTCTGAAGGATGAATACACCTGGTGTGACGAGAAGGGTATGGAGAATTTCGCCGTCGCGGCGGAGGACAGAGACTATCTTTTCCCGATTCTGAAGGAGATATATTCAATCAATCCGGACGTGAAGATAATAGGCTCTCCGTGGTCCTGCCCGCTTTGGATGAAAGGTGGCTACTATGGGTACGAGGGTTATGATCAGGCCACCCTTGAGAAGGATTTCCCTAACTGGACAAGTGGGCGTCTGAAGCCATCGTGCTATGGGGCTTACGCTTCGTATTTTGTGGAATGGATCAAGACAATGAAGGCTCAAGGCTTCAAGATCCATGCGGTAACAATGCAGAACGAGCCTCTGAACCACGGAAATTCCATGTCAATGTATATGCCTTGGCGCGATCAGAAGGAGTTCATCAAGGTTCTCGGGCCGGCTCTCGAAAAAGCGGGACTCTCGGACGTGAAGGTTCTTTTGTTTGACCACAACTACAATTACGATGACAAGTCCGACCAGATCAACTATCCGCTGCACATCTATGCCGACAAGGAAGCCTATGAATGGGCGGACGGCTCGGCATGGCACAGTTACGGAGGAGATGTTTCCGAATTAGACAACATTGCGGCCGCCTATCCGGAGAAGGACATATATTTCACTGAGGCTTCTATAGGTGAATGGAATTACAAATTCGACTTTTGTCTGCTTAACGATTTCTCCTCGATTTTCCTTGGCACTCTCAAGCGCGGAGGAAAGGGCGTGACCCTGTGGAACCTGATGTTGGATGACAAGAACGGTCCCTACAGCCCTCACAACGGCTCCTGCAAGACTTGTTACGGAGGCGTGACCATAAGTTCTTCCGACTACCGCACCATAAAGCGCAACACCCATTGGTACAATGTCGCTCATGCGAGCGCGGTGGTGAAGCCCGGAGCCGGGATGATGAAAATCAGCGGCTATGAGCCACCGTCCGGAACCGAAGTGCAGATGTTCGCCAACCCTGACGGGACAATCGGAGCGCTTGTCTGCAACAAGTCATCAGAAGACCGGAAGGTCGTGTTCGGCGCGGACAGTTACACCGTGAACCTCAATGTTCCGGCAAAGAGCATTGTGTCCGCGTTGTGGAAAGACAAATGATGTGTAAATAATTAATGACAAAATGAAACTGAATATAAAAATGACAGCGGTCTTCTGTGCCATCGCCCTTGTGGCTTTTTCCTGCGAGAAGACCCCTACCTTCACAAAGGCGGAAAAGGGTCCGGATATGGAGGTAGTCTCACAAACAGTGTCCACTTATATGGGAGCGGACATCACGGTGAACCTAAATCTGACCGACAAGGATTTCGCGCTTTCGACTGTCAAGGCCTTCCTCTATTACGGGGAGACGGAAGTCGCTTCTGAAACCTTGAGGACAAAAGAGGAGGGTTCTTATGTACTTAAGATTCAGGCTCCGATTCTCAAGGAAGTCCCGGACGGGACGGCAAGCCTTGTGCTCAAGGCTCAGAATGTGGGACTCGGCATCACTGAGGACACGCTCGATGTAAGGCTCAAGAGACCAAACTTCGAGGCGCTCACCATTGTAGACGAAACAGGCAATAAATATGAAATGAAGAGGACTGCCGACTACAACTACGAGCTCACTGGTGATTTCCCTGCCTATGTCAACGCCAACCTTGTAACTCCTGCATTCAGGTCTGAGACAAGCGTTGGAACGGAAGCGGCTGAGGAAGTAATCACTCTTGGTTGGGACGGTTCAGCCCTTACTGCGGCTGACGGCAGCGAACTGATTCCTTTCGGCGCCAGCATCGCCGGAAAATACACCTTGAAGGCCAACGTCCTGGATTTGATCGTGTCACCGACCGGAAGTGCTGCCGTGGTGCAGTGCGCACAGTACAGTCAGGAACAAACGATGGACTTCGGTAAAGTCGTTAACGTTGAGTCGTGGACACTTGATCCAGATTTCTTCGAAGTTGACAAGGACACCAAGGCGGTGACTTTCCGTGCTGTTGACGGGTTGTACAGGATGGCTTATGACACTGAGAACTTGTTTGTGAAAGTGGAGCCTATGAAGGATGAGAACAATGTGCTCACCCTTTCAGAGGACGGATCTGGTGCCGTTTGGGTCATAGGTGCCAATTTCGGCAAGCCTGAGATTGGACCGGGGTGGAACACTGAGGACGGAGCCTATCCTGCGGCTCAGGTTTCTGACAAAGTCTATGAGTTCACTCTCGCGGTGCCGGGACAATTGGCGATTTCCGGTAGTGAGTTCAAGTTCTTCCATCAGAAAGGATGGGGTGGTGAGTTCACCAAAGCAGACTTTGCTGAAGTTAATCTTGACCCTGCATTCAAGATGACCGATGGCGGAAATATTCAGACTGTTGATGTTCAGGCCGGGAGGGGCTACAGGATAGTCCTTGATCTGACCGGAGGCGTGAAGGCGGCGAAGGTTTCCTACAAGGAGGTCGAGGTCGCTGCCGGAGGGCTTAACATCACCGTGAACGGGGAGAAGGCTCTCAAGATGTCCGCCGATGTCTATAAGGTCACGGCAGTGAAGGTTGAGAAGGGCGGCGCCATATCATTCACAGGCATCGACAATCCTCAGGAGTGGACGGTTGACAAAGATCATTTTGCAATCACGGCTGAAGGCTTGAAGTTCAATGCCATAAGTGGCTGGTATTCATTCGAGCTGAATGTGAAGGACAAATATGTGATTGTCCGCCACGTGAAGTCTGACGGAAAGGCCGCGACCTACGCTAACGAAAAGGCGATAACCTTCATGGGTTGGGGTGTTGGCTACCCGACAATGGCTAGCCAGCTCGGTTGGGATAGCGGACTCCTGACCACCCTTGCACAGATTGAGGACGGAGTTTATCAGTTCACAGGAGTCGCCTGCGAAAAGGGCGATGAGACGATTGTCGGCAATTGCTGGTGCTACAACACTGACTTCTCCATCAAGTTCTTCGGTCAGGCTGGCTGGGGTGTTGAGTGGGGTACAGTCTCGCTCACTGACGAGGCGAAGAAGTATCTTGCGGTTGATGGTAATGTGGAACTGATTGTGGATCATAAAGAAGTTGTGGATGGAGAGGAAAAGAAGGTCTTTAAGCCGCTCGAACTCGGCGCGACCTACAGAATGACTGTAACAAACTGCTCGGCTGTAAAAGATGGTAAGTTCGATGTGACCATAGACTTCCGCAAGTTGTAGGCTGATTTTCCGCTGTCAGTGACGAAATTCTCGCTGTCAGTGTCATTCTCTTCGGGGGTATAATTCCGTGATGATGGAATATATCCCCGAATTTTTTTGCATATATTTGTCTTCCCAAACACTGCACAGCCAATGAACGCACGTAACACAGTATTCCTTATTTTCCTTTCGGTTCTCTTTTTCTCATGCTCGTCGCCGAAGAATGAGGAACTTCTCGAGAGACTGGACGAGGTTCTCGAAGACAAGGTTGTCTATGATGGGTATTTTCTGGACGGGGTGAAGGTTCTCAAGGACGTGCTCGCAAGTCAGTCCGATCCGGAACAGATCTACGGGTTGAATATGAGGCTTGCGGACTCCTACCGGGCAGTCAGCCTCGATTCCGCTGTCTTGTTTCTCAAAAGAGGCAGGAGTTTGGCGGAGAGTATGAATGACACGGAGAAAGCGGCCGAGGCGGATTTCAAGATGGCGGTGCTGTATGTCAAGTCTGGTTATGAGGTCGAGTCGGGCGACATTCTGGATCGTTATCGCGGCAAGGAGATTCCGGATGGGGTATTCAGGGACTACTATTGTGCCGAACACGTCTACTGGGGTGAGACTATGGCGTATGCCGCCACATCGGAGTCTTGTGATGACAGGCTCTCGAGGCGAGATGCTTTCCGCAAACTCTTGTTGTCAATGACTGAGGAGGGAACTTGGGAATGGTACAATCTCAACAGGGAGGAAGCGGAGGAGGTGCGGAATGCCGAGGCCGCCAGGCTGTTCTCTTCAGAAATGCTTGGATGCTGCCCTGAAAATTCACGGGAATATGCCGAGGCGGCATATTACTATGCCCACAACCTCAATGATCCGGACGAAGCAGAGGAATGGTTTATACGCTCGGCGATCGCGGATGTGATGTGCTCGACGAAGGACTATGCCTCGCTTAACGAGCTTTCGAGAATAATGTTTGACAAGGGAGACATTGACAGGGCATTCCGCTATGCCGCCGACCATTGTATGGTGGATGCCCTCCACTACAACGGCAAGCTGCGCCCGTGGCAGATTCTGACGTTCTTCCCCGAAATTGAGGAAGCCTATCAGCAGAAGCACGCCCGTCAAAGCCGGTTCACGCTGGTTCTTCTGATGTGCATATCAGTCTTGCTTGTAATCTTGCTTTTCCTTTTGGTTTTTCTCTACAGAAGACAGCGGACTTTGGATTCGATGCGAGCGAAACTTCAGCAATCCAATCTGGAAATTGACAGCCGCAATCAAGAACTTGTGGATTTGAACAACCGCTTGATGATCCGTAACGCGAAGATGCAGGAGTCGGACAAGGTGAAGCAGGAGTACATCACGCTTTATCTGGGGATGGTTTCGGACAACATCAATGCATCCAGGCAGTACCGGAACCATGTGCTCAAGAGCATAAGGCAGGGAAACGCCAAGGCTCTGACTGACGAAATCGAGAATCAGGCACCGGTGGATGAAGACATCCTCGAATTTTACAGGATGTTTGACCAGACTTTCATAAATCTCTATCCCGACTTCGTGGAAAAGTTCAATGCTCTTTTGGCAGAGGGCTCTGAGATTGTACCGAAAGGCGATGACATCCTGACGCCTGAACTGAGGATTTTTGCCTTGATAAAACTCGGGATTATCGAGTCAAGCCGGATTGCCTCGCTCCTGCATTATTCTGCCAACACGATTTACAATTACCGGGCGAAAATCAAAAACCGGGCTCGTGGGTCGAGATCGGATTTTGAGGAGGCCGTGCGCAATCTGGAATGAGACGGAAACCTGCGGTCGGTATGACTCTGTGTTAAGCACGTTGAATGCCACGGGTGTTTAAAAGGGCTGCGAGTGCCGCCGCTTTCAACGCATTCAGAATCGCACTCATGAGTGGGTAATTTATAAAACTTAACTTTACAAAACACCATAAAGGTAGAGTTTGGTTTTTATTGTTAACTTTACAGATGGTTGAAGAACATTATTGTTTTTCAGCCGTTTGGTCATTATTGAAAACTTTACAACACAATGTTTGGGCAATTTACTCATTTTGATTCGTCGTGATTCTGGTCTAAATTTGACAGTGCTGATGACCGGCAATGCCGGCATCGCGATAAGCCGGAACACTAAAGCGACACAATAACTACTGAATATGTTATATCAGAAAAGAATAAATAAAATCATAGGTGACATCGACAAGTTCTTCGACACGATCGACCAGGCTTTGCTGATTTTCGGCGAGGGGGTGAAGAACTATCTTTATACGAATGTCGAGGCTTTCAACGGGAATCTTCAGACGATGACCAGGCTGGAGAACGAAGCTGAGCTTCTTCGCAGGGAGATCGAGGCCGGACTTTACAGACAGTCAAGTCTTGTGAGGCTTAGAGGAGACATAATGCGTCTTCTGGAGGCCTTGGATCACATCATCGACACGCTTAACGACAATCTGTTCCAGTTCGAGATCGAGAGGCCGTTCATTCCGGTGGAACTGAATGCTGACTTCTTGAAACTCACCGAGCTGTCAACCCAGGCTGTGGAGACGGCGATACCTGCCGCAAAAGCCTACTTCAGGACTTCGGACAGCATCACGGAGAAAGTGCACCGGGTCTATTTCTACGAGAAAGAGGCTGACAAACAGGCCAAGTCACTCAAAAGGAAAGTGTTCCAGACGATGGACGAGTTAAAGCTCAGTCAGAAATTCCACCTTCGTTACTTTGCCCTTCACATCGAGGAGATCTCTATGGAGGCCGAGAAAGTGGCTGACCAGTTGTCCGTAATGTCAATAAAAAGGAGCATCTGATGACAATAACGGTGTTCATACTCTTTGTCATCATCCTGACTGGATGGTTCTCGGTGACGGATCTGCCCGTGGCTTTGGCTCCTGCCGGAACCTGCCACACTGTGGCACGACGGTTCCGTGTCCCGGGAATAATGCTTCTGCTGTTTGTCGGAATCGGTCTTTCCCGTTTAGAAGCCCCTCAGCTTGTTCCGGACAAGGATTACCTTGTGGTTATCTTTGCGGCTACCTTGGCGGTCATCGCCGTCAGGATATTCATAAAGGACGCATCCATCGTGTTCTCTCTTGCCGGAGCAATAGCCGGGACGCGGATGCTCCAGAACGGTTCCTCGGCTGTCCGGTGGTCGGTCCCGCTTTCGTGGCTGGCCGCTGTCATGCTCACAATCCTTGTCGCCACCATTCTTTGCAAGGTGCTTTCGTCCATTTCGTCAAGGTCTGATTGTCACTTGCTTACGAAGATGAACAGGATGGGCCTGGCGATAACGCTTGCAGCATCGTTGCTGTTGGTCGCCATCGGGTTCAATCTTGGCGGGCTTGTCCCGTCGGTCTCCACTATGGAATTCCAGCTGCTGGTCTTCGCCGCTGTTGCCATTGTCGTAGGCTTGTTGGTAAAGGGCGAGACCGGCTCCAACACCCACAGGCTGATGGAAAGGTGGTTTGATGTCAATGCGGAGGCCGCCTTGGCGATGACGCTTGCCACCGCGCTTGTCACAATTATATTCTCTTTTAATCTTGGGCTCGGGAATATTCATTTGAAAGCCACTCCTTTGGCTCCGGGACTTTTGATGCTTGCGGGGCTCGCCGGCTGCGAACTGGCTCAGGGCAAAGAGATCAATTGGATGGCTCTTGCCTCCAAGATAGGAACAGATGCGCTTTTGACCCCGCTTCTGGCGATGATTCTCGCCTGTTTGATCTCCGGTGCGTTGCATCCGAACCTGTTTTCACTAATGAACGCTCAGGTCGGGCTTCTCGTCATGCTCCTCACTCTGGTCACGGCAGGTCTTCTTATTATGTCAGTCCTTTATCTGCGTAATTCCAAGTCCTCCGGCAGGACTTTAAGGGAGATGGACGACGAGCTCAACGAGAACCGTCGCGCGATCAACGAGATGGAGATCAAGACGATGCAGGCAGAGAATGAGAATCTGCACAACCTGCTGGATCTCAAACGAAAGGAACTCGTCAATGTTGCGATGAATCTTGGAGAGCAGAAAGAGTTCATTGACGGGCTTTACGAGAAGGTCAAACAAGCACAGACCGAGACGGATGTGGACAAGAAGGATGCGCTTCTCCACGAGTTGCGCACCGATCTCAACCTCAGAAAGAATTTCTCCAATGAGATAGACAGCTTCTATGCACAGGTAGAAAACCTGCACAAAGACTTTACGATCCGAATGACAGAAAAATACCCTCAACTGACGAAGCAAGAGAGGCGATTGACAATGCTGCTTCGGCTCGGCTTCTCCACCAAATACATCGCAGCGTTGATGAGCATTGCTCCCACTAGCGTTGAGATAGGCCGGCACAGGCTCCGCGCTAAACTTGGCCTTAGCCGCAGCCAGAACCTGACCGAATTCATTAAGACTATATAACCAATTAATAATCATTTAATGTTGTAAAGTATGAAAAGAGTTTTTATTGCTACTCTGACCACATTTCTTTCTGTCTCGTTGTTTGCCCAAACAGCGAAAGATTCTGAGGTAGAGTTGAACCAGTACGGCCAGCAGGTGAACTCCACTCCTGGTCAGGTAAAGATCCAGGATGGAATCATGGTGCTTGACGCCAAGAAGATCGATTACAAAATGTGGTTCGACATCCGTGTGCAAGGTGACGCCGCTGTCTTTTTCGGAGGTCCGGACTTCACATCTTCCCAACTTGACGGGAAAGACAATCCTAACCACATCGGAAACGGGATGTCAATCCGCCGCGCCCGTTTCGCTGTCAAGGCTCAGTTGGACAAGAATTGGTACGGAGAGGTTGACACAGACTGGGCTGACGGAATCTGTGAGCTCAAAGACGCCATCCTGGCCTATAATGGTGTTCCGGGGCTTGAGATCAAGGCAGGAAACTTCAAGGAATCCTTCTCCATCCAGCGCAACACCACCTCTCGCTACCTGATGTTCATGGAGCGCCCGATGGTCACGTCCCTTGCTCCGTCAAGGCACATGGGATTGAATCTGACATATTCAAACAAATGGTTCTGGGTTGCCGGTGGCGTGTTCGGGCCGGAACTCAAAGGATCCGAGGAGGCTACTGCGATGAAAGACAACAATAAGGATCTTGGCCGCAACGTTGGGCTTTCCTACACAGGAAAGGTTGTCTTCCGTCCTCTGTACAAGTGCACTGAGTCTGCTCTCCATCTTGGAGGCGCCATTTCATATCGTGAGCCGAAGGTCACATCTACCGATGCTTACGGAGTTGCTCGTTACAGCAGCCGAAACAGCACGAGCATCAACAGAAAGAAATATCTTGACACAGACGTGATCACCGGGCTTGACCATGAGCTCGCATGGACAGCCGAACTTGCCGGTTTCTACAAAGGTCTGCGTTATGAAGGAGCGTACCTCACAAGAGGAGCTTTCCTTGACAAGAAGATAAACAACCTCGGCACGCAGTGGGCGGACGGTTGGTACGCTCAGGCATCCTACCTTCTCTTCGGTGGCCGCCAGAACTACGACTATGACGGAGCCAAGCCGACCAGAATCACTCCGGGCCGCTCTTGGGGCGATGTGGAACTTGCCGTGCGTTATGAATATTGCGACTTCAACACAGCCGATTACTTCGGAGGAAGCGCTGAGGCGTTCAGCTTCGGAATCAACTTTTATCCGACCAAGAACGTGAAGTTCGTGATCAACTACCAGTACAACAACAACGACCGCTACGCCAACGGCAAGGGCAAACTCTTCGTAGGTCACGACGCCGCCGGCAACCCTACCAAGGACTACACTCAAGTGGTAGAGAAGGCTGGCAAGGCAGGTGTTGACTACCACATGCTCGCAATGCGTTTCCAGGTTGCTTTCTAATTGATTGATAAAACATTATGAATATGAAAAAGATAGCATTGTTTTCGGCGTTGGCTCTCTGTCTCGCCGGATTTGCCTCATGCGTTGAGGATAAGGTCTATGATGTCGCGAGTGTCTCCGAGATCAAGAACACGGTCGCCTACACAGAGGATGACGCTGTGACCGTGACCGCAAAAATCTCCGCTCTTGTGGAGATCACCAAGGTGGAACTCAAGTACAAAGCTGGCTCTGAGTCTGAGAAGACAGTTGCCATGACTGGCTCCAAGAATGAATATTCAGGAACAATTCCCGCCGCGGCTGTCGGGACAAAAGTTGTCTATCACATCGAAGCCAGCACGGAAGGGAACACAATGTGCTCGCAGGAGGTCTCCTACACCGTCGGTGAGGTCCCGATTGACTACACTGGTCTGGCTCTGAACGAGCTCAACGGCAACGATAAGTTCATCGAGATCTACAACAAAGGCAAGGAGGAGATCAGGATTAAAGGAATATCCCTCCAGAAGGACGGTAAGGATGTTTGGACAGCCCCTTCCGCCATTCTGAAGCCAGGAGAGTTTATCCTGCTTTACAGCACGGATGTTCAGGCAGATCACGCGGAGCACCCGGCTGACTACTTCTTCGGTTCTGGCCTTTCCGCAAAGAAAGCCGTTAAGGTTGAACTGTTTGACCCTAAGGGTTCCAGTCTTGACTGCTTCAATCTTGTAAACTTTGTCAAGAAGGCCAGTGCATCCTACAGTCGTGTTCCCGACGGAACCGGTGAATGGTACTTCACTTCCGCCACCCCTTCCGCCAAGAATGCTAACGAGACTAGCGACAAGGTCGAGGGTTTGGAATAATTTAATAATATATTCATAAATAATTGATTGCTATGGCAAAAGAAGAAATGAAAATCGGCGAGATCTCAAAACCTCGCTTCGAGTTCCGCTCGTTCGGACAGTGCTTCTGTGAGGCGCACAAGAGGATGGCTCGTTTGTCAGTTCCGGTTCCGGAGAAGGTTTGGGAGCGGTCAAGCGACGAGATCTACATCATCTCCCGCAAGAATGACATCAACAACACAAAGATCCGTAACGGAAAGATGGACATCAAGACCTACGTCCAGACCGTGGACGGCCTTGAGCAGTGGAATCCGTTGATGAAGGGAGAGTTCCCGATCAGCGCCAAGGTGCTTGAGGAGGAGGTTTTCCCTGCGTTTATGGTCGAGATGCCTAAGTTGACGAAGGACACCTACACCTACGAGGAGTTCATCGCCATGGTAAAGGCCAACCCGGATCTCGCTGCTGTGAGGGTCCACAAGCAGAGATTCGGCTATATGGTCAACGACACGATTTGCGAGGTTGGCAACGTGCTGATCAACGGGGCCAAGGTTGTGACCATCAACAGCGAGTCCACCGAGATCGAGGACATCAAGAAGACCATCAAGGATGTCGGCCTTGAGGGCGTGGAGAACATCAACTACCTCCAGGCCATCAAGCGTGTTATAGGAATGATTGACAAACCACTTGCTAACGAATAGATTATGGCACAGGAAATCGAAAGGAAATTTTTGGTGAACGGCGACTTCAAGTCGGATGCGTTCAAGGCTACAAGAATCACTCAGGGCTATCTCAGCAGTGTTCCGGAAAGGACGGTGCGTGTGCGTGTAAAGGGTGACAAGGGTTACATCACCATTAAGGGTATCGGCAACGCCAGCGGAGCGAGCCGCTTCGAGTGGGAGAAGGAGATTCCGGTCGAGGATGTGAAGGCTTTGCTGGAAATCTGCGAGCCAGGTGTCATCGACAAGACCCGTTACCTCGTGAAGGCCGGGGAACACACCTACGAGGTGGATGAGTTCTACGGTGACAACGAGGGACTTACGGTCGCTGAGGTGGAACTCTCCGACGAGAATGAGGCTTTTGACAAGCCGTCTTGGCTCGGCGAGGAGGTCACCGGTGATCCGAGGTACTACAACTCGATGCTGATGAAGAACCCTTACAAGAACTGGAAGTAGTTTCTGCGGTCACTGAGCCTGTCGAAGTGACATTGGTCAGGCAGGATCACCAACCATCGAAATGACCTTCAAATCATAAAAGTTGAATTATAATATTCCCGAATATGTCAGATCCATTAGATATGAACAACTACCGCCTGGAAAAGCTCCCGAAGATGCAGAAAAGCAACTTCGAGATCTGGATGGCGCGTCTCGGCGGCCCGCTCGCCATACTTGCCTTTGTCCTTATCTACTGGTTCGGACATTTCGGCTTCATCGACAGCATCACAGCTGAATCCGTGTCAGGGAAAGCCCTGGCGCGTCTCAACGAGA
>DCMG01000099.1 GCA_002321335.1 Bacteroidales bacterium UBA1628
AGGTCGCCGCTGTCGAGACGCACACCGTAGCCGTTGGGATATTCATTGTCGATGCCGCACTCCTTGAAGGAACGGATGGCGTTGAGTATTCCGCACTTGAGGGTGTCGTACGTGTCGATGAGGAGGATGAGGTTCTCGCCACGGTGGGTGCCTATGTAGTCAACGAAGGCTCTGTGCTCGCCTTCGACGGTGCTGCCGTAGGATGTGACGAAGCTGTGGGCCATCGTTCCGGTGGAAGGGACTCCGTTCAGCACTCCGGTCAGGATGTTGGACGTGCTGGCGCAGCCTGCTATGATCGCTGCCTTCGCTCCGTAGGTGGCCGCCCAAGGACCGTGAGCGCGGCGTGATCCGAACTCGCTGACAGGACGGTTGGTGGCGCGGCAGACCCTTGAGGCCTTTGTCGCGACCGCCATCTGGTGGTTCATTATGCAGAGCAGGGGAGTCTCAAGGATCTGTGCCTCGATGAGAGGGGCCTCCACAGTGATGATCGGCTGGTTCGGGAACGCTATTTCGCCCTCGCGCATCGCATAGACGTTGCCGGTGAACCTCAATGTGGAGAGATACTTGCGGAATTCGGAATATTCATCGCCTGGAAGAAATTTCTCGTAGAATTCCGGCTCGGCCTTGCCAAGGTTCCGGATGCATTCTATGGCTTCCTCTATGCCGCTCACGACGGCCCAGTTGTTGTTCTCCGGGGCTTTTCTGTAGAACATATTGAAGACTGCGATGACATCCTTTCTGCCGGTCTCGTAGAAGGATTTGCCCATCGTGTACTGGTACTTGTCGGAGCAGTAGGCGAAGTCTTTGACCTCGATTACGTTGTTTGATTCCATTTCTTTATGTGTTTTGGCCGGAGCCATTATTGCTGTCTGTTTGATCTGCCGGAGGACTATTGTCCGCTTTGGTGGACCTTGCTCTCTTCAAGAATGATGCTAAGGATGTGTTTGGCGGAGGTGTCGTCACCAGAGGTGATCAGGTCTATGTTTGGTTGGACTGTCACTTCAGTCGCTTCGACAGGCTCAGCGACCGAGGCTGGAGGGCATTGCGAATATTCGGTGGCTGAGCTTGTCGAAGCCACTGGGGTGAGCAGCCCTTCCTCTTTCATCACCTCCACCAGATGCTTGGCCACCGCCGGCGCAGGGTCGATGATCTGGACATCCGGCCCGGCTATTCTTTGGATGACAGCGCGAAGGAACGGATAGTGCGTGCATCCCAGCACAATCCTGTCCGCACCTGCGTCAAGGAGAGGCTGGAGGCTCTTCCGCACAGTCTCTTCCGCCAGCGGCCCGTCCAGAATCCCATTCTCCACGAGTTCCACGAATCCTTGTCCAACATGCTCGACAATCTTCACGTCATCCTCGTAGATACCCTTGGTTGTCAAGTATTTGGATCCTTTCAAAGTTCCCGCTGTCGCCAGCACTCCGATGACCCCGGTCTTCGAGCTGAGCGCTGCCGGTTTCACAGCAGGTTCCATCCCGATGAAGCGAACTGGATATTCATTTCTGAGGGTTGTGATCGCTGCGGCCGTGGCCGTGTTGCACGCCACCACTATGATTTGCGCGCCCCGCGAGAGGAGATATTCAGTGATCTCCCTGCCGCGGTTTCGGATGAACTCAGGTGTCTTTTCCCCGTAGGGGCAGTTGGCGTTGTCTGCGTAATAGACAAACCTTTCCTCCGGAAGAAGCCGAAGAATCTCCCGCAGTACGGACAGCCCGCCAGAACCAGAATCGAATATGCCGACCATCGCCTCAAAGACAAATAATTCAATCAAAGATACAACAAAGAAATGAAAGAGAAAGAAAAATGAATATATTTGCGAAATCTCATCCACATTGCGGACGGGAAATCAATGTTTATTCTGAAAAACTATGAATATGAAGACGAATAACCTGTGTGGTGTCGCTGTGCTTTGGACGGCTGTGACGCTTGCGCTTGCAGGCTGTGTGGGGACGGCCAATGCGGACAAGAAGGGCGATACTCCAACTCCGGAGGTGGCGAAGGCGGATCAGTATGCGATTGATGTGCTGGGATCGTATTACCTTTGGAATGAGGAGATTGAGAACAATCTTGTCAGGTTGGATCCGGACACTTGCAGAATGCCTATGGAAGTGGTGAAGAGTATCCGCTACCGAGAGGGTGGCAAGGAGGTGGACCGGTGGACGGTCCTGACTGATGACCTCAAGTCGTTCCAGAATTCCGTTCAGGGGCTGGGGCTCACTTACGGTTATGATCTTCAGGCTGGAAGGATAAGTAACAAGCCTGGGGAATATTTTCTTATCGTGAGTTATGTAAGCAACGGCGGTCCGGCCCAGAAAGCCGGGCTCAAACGCGGCGATGTCATCATCTCCCTTGACGGCAAGGCCATAACTATGGATAACATCTATGACGCGTTCAACTCCCGTTCCATTGATATTGGAATAACCGGTCTTGAAGGTGACCACATCAGCGGCGACGTGAGAAATGTGAGTTTGATCGCTGTGGATATGTACGAGGATCCGATTCTGGTGGCCAAGACGTTTGATGTCAACGGTAAGAAGGTCGGCTATCTGGCCTACACCGGTTTTGACCTCAAATCATCCAAAGCGCTTCCGGACGTGTTCAGAAACTTCAAGTCCATGAATATAGATGAACTCATCATCGACTTGAGGTACAATGGCGGAGGCTACGCCTTCACGGAGAATGTGCTAGCTTCGATGATTGTCCCGTCGGCGAACGTTCTGGCCGGGGATATATTCCAGACAGAAGTTTACAATTCAATTCTCGCAGAGGCTTGGAAGAAGCAGGGAGAGGACACCAACACTTATTTTTCGACTGTTCATGAAATCAGTTCGCAGAAGTTGAAGATTGACGTTTCCGACGCTAATTTGGGAATCAGCAAGGTATACGCTATCGTGACCGGTGGCACGGCCTCGGCGTCTGAGGGCTTGATTGTCGGACTGAAACCATATATGGATGTTGTGCTTGTCGGCCGGCAGACCTATGGAAAGTACTGCGCCGGTATCATGCTTGCTCCCGGAGACTTCTACAACAGCAGGTACGATTACTCTCTGATCAAGGATTGGGGAATGTATGTGATGATCAGCAAGTTCGCTGACCGTTACGGCCGCAATGAATCGATTCCGGATGGCATCCCTGTTGATGTAGAGGTTGATGACAACCCGTTTGACGGTTACCAGTTAGGTGACGAGAACGAGACGATGCTCCGTGCCGCCCTTCAACTCGCAGGAAAGTCCTATCCACAGGCCGCCTTGCAGACACGAGCATATTCAAAGAGTATCGAGCTCACTCCATTGGAGCACGGCACTCCGAGAGGCATTCTCATCAAGTCGGATGTGCCTGTGTTCAGGTAGCCACTCTTTTGCAATCGCTTCGACAGGCTCAGCGGCCACTTCCCCGGTCAATGAGCTTGTCGAAGTGACCGGGGAAAGCAAGTCCGTTTCATAAATTGCGTTTCACTTTTTATGTTATCTTTGCGATTGAATATAATCGACTACGCACATCAGCAGTGCGGTGATAAATACTGACTTTTTCATCTTGGTAATAGTTTGATAACCGTCCGCAAAAG
>DCMG01000036.1 GCA_002321335.1 Bacteroidales bacterium UBA1628
TGTTCGCCATATTCTTCACCGACGGAATCCTGAGCATTCCGGCCATCATCGGCTTCATCTCGCTGTTCGGCATCGCGACCCGCAACGGTATGCTGCTTATCGATCGCTACAACGTGCTTACATCGCAGGGACATTCGCGTGAGGAAGCCGTGATGATCGGCTCACTGGACCGGTTGAATCCGATCCTTATGACCGCCATCACTTCCGCCCTCGCCCTGCTTCCATTGGCTCTTGGAGGCGACCTGCCGGGCAATGAAATCCAGTCTCCTATGGCCAAGGTGATCCTCGGAGGGCTCTTCTCCTCCACACTGCTGAACGGATTTGTCGTGCCGGTGATTTATCTTGTCAACTCTAAGTCCAAGAGAGAGGGTTAATGATAGGTCACTTCGACAAGCTCAGTGACCGCAAGCGATGGCTGCTGAGCCTGCCGAAGCACCGAAGAATTGAAGCGACTAAAAATATAATGAATATGAAATATTTGAATATAACGAAATTATCATCGGCCATCTGCCTTTGTGCTGTGGCAACGTTCTCGGTCTCAGCGCAGACCGCCACCGAGACCATCCTCCGCCAGATCGAGGCGAACAACCCTCAACTGAAAGCCGCGGCCTCCGAAGCGGATGCCGAAAAGATTGAGAACCGTTCCGGTGCTCTGTTGGAGAACCCGGAATTCGAGTTCAACTACCTGTGGGGCGCTGACGGAATCGGGAACAGACGAGATTTCCGTGTCACTCAGGCGTTCGATGTGGCGACTCTGACCGGAATGAAATCCAGACAGGTTGCCGGTCAGAACGAGATGTCCGCCCTGAAGTACAAGTCTGAACGGCTCAACGTGCTTCTTGAGGCCAAGCAAGCCTGCATAGACCTCATCTACTACAACGCCCTGAAGGCCGAGCTCTCAACCCATCTCGAACAAGCCCAGACTCTTGTCTCCTCCTTCGAAAAAAGGCTGAAAGCCGGTGGAGCCAACGTGCTCGACCTCAACAAGGCCAAGGTTCACCTTACCGCCGTCCGTGGGCAAATCTCACAGGTAGAGGTTGAGCGTCAGACACTTCTGGCGGTTCTCAAAAGTCTGAACGGAGGACTGGACATCATTCTTGACGATTGTGTTTACGATCTTTCGGACAATCTTCCCGCCGACTTCGAGTCATGGTACGAGTCCACCTCGCAGAAGAACCCTGTCCTGCAATATGTCCGCCAAGAGGTCAGCGTTGGACACAAGCAGTTGTCGATAGACAAGACCGCCTGGGTGCCGGAACTGACCGTCGGCTATATGAGCGAGCTCACGACAGCCGACAAGTTCCGTGGCGTGACCGTGGGCGTGAATATTCCTCTGTGGAGCAACGCCAACAAGGTCAAGCAGTCCAAGGCCCGAATCGCAGCCGCAGAATCCCGCAAGACAGCCGCAGAACAGCAGTTCTATTTCGACCTTCTGGCCCAGTACAACCGCGCCGCAAGTCTCAAAGCCAACTCCGAACTGATGCGCTCCTCCCTTAGCGAGACCGACAGCCGCGACTACCTGCTGACAGCCCAGTCCCGAGGCGAGATCTCGATGATTGAATATCTCGTCGAGACCGACCAGTACTACGAAGCCCTGGAGCAGACCCTCTCTGCCGAACGCGATTACCATCAGGCACTCGCCAAGTTGAATGCCGTGGAGTTATAGGCCAGACTAATCAGTTTGTTTCGGGTGCAAAAGAATCTGTTCTGCACCCGAAACTCATAAAAAACAATGTATCGGGTGCAAGAAGATGGTTCCTGCACCCGATACATTATAATGGACACTACCTATAATTCTGTTACTCAGCGGCAGCAATGCACTCGATCTCGACGAGGGCTCCTTTAGGGAGAGTCTTGACGGCGAAGGCGCAGCGGGCTGGGAACGGAGCCTTGAAGAACTCGGAATAGATCCCGTTCATCGCGGCGAAATCATTCATGTCAGCGAGAAAGACCGTGGTCTTCAGGACTTTGTTAAGATCGGAGCCTGCCTGCTCAAGAATGACCTTGAGGTTGGTAAGGGACTGGCGGGTCTGTGCCTCGACTCCCCCTTCAGGGAACGCGCCGGTCTCAGGGTTGATCGGCAACTGGCCGGAAACGAAGATGAAACCGTTATGCTCAATGGCCTGACTGTAAGGGCCTATTGCGGCTGGAGCCTTTTCTGTGCTAATCTGTCTCATAAAATCAAATTTTTGTCAAATTTAGACAAAATAACTGACGATATTAAGAGGTTAAATGTGTAAATTTGTAGAACGAACAATAAAAACACATTTTACGATGGCACTCGAACAGCAGATCCAGAAGGACATAATGGAGGCTATGAAGGCTCACGATGAGTCTCGCCTCAACGCGACAAGAAGCATCAAGTCAGAGATTCTTCTCGCCAAGACATCAGGAGCGGAACACGAACTCTCCGACGCTGACGTTCTGAAAATCATCCAGAAACTCGTCAAGCAGCGCAAGGAATCAGCGGAACTCTACACCCAGGGTAACAGACCGGAACTCGCAGAGAAAGAGCTTGCTGAGATGAAGGTGATGGAAACCTACCTGCCGAAGGCGCTTTCCGAGGATGAGGTCAGGAGTATTCTTAAAGGGATTGTCGCTGAGGTTGGCGCCACAAGCCCTAAGGACATGGGCAAGGTTATGGGTGCGGCCACAAAGAAGCTGGCTGGACAGGCTGATGGCAAGTTGATCTCGACCATTGTCAAGGAACTGCTCGCGCAATAGTCACCATATTTTTGAATAATCATCATATAGGAATATGTCCGGGCAACGATGCCAAGGCGGATTTCCTCTGAAAAATATTCATAAAGAGTAATTACAACAGCATCTATGATCAAAGAATCACGGAATATCGCTGCTGCTTTAGCCGCGCTGACATTGTCGGTCGCGGCTTTTGCGCATAGTGAAGGGAATATGGTCGCTGAGCCTGTCGAAGCGGCCAAATGTGTTACCGGTGCTTCGACAAGCTCAGCGACCGGTAAGGATCTCTATAAGGAATTCCAGAACCCACCGAAATCTGCCAGACCGAGGGTGTGGTGGCACTGGATGAACGGCAACATCACCAAGGACGGCATCCGGAAGGATCTTCTTTGGATGCAGAAGACCGGAATCGTGGGATTTCACAATTTCGACGCCGGACTGGAGACTCCGCAGATTGTGGCCAAGAGGCTCATCTACATGACTCCGGAATGGAAGGACGCGTTCAGATACGCGATCAACCTTGCCGACAGCCTTGACATGGAGATGACAATCGCTAGCTCTCCCGGCTGGAGCGAGACAGGTGGACCTTGGGTTAAGGACGAGGACGCAATGAAGAAACTCGTCTGGAGACAGGTCGAAGTCGAGGGCGGCAAACCCCTAAGCCTTAAACTCCCGGAAGGATTTGCCGTGACCGGCCCGTTCCAGGACTTCTGCGAGTCGTTCGACGGCATCTCACAGGTGTTCCTGAAGAAAAAGTTCTACAAGGACATAGCCGTGGTCGGAGTAAAACTCAGCGAATCAGACATCAACCTCAGGAACCTTAAACCGACCATCACAACAAGCGGATGCAATGTCAGCGGAGAGGAAATCCTTGACCACATAACGGGCGACAGCGTCGGAGATTACCTTGACATCACGGCGGACAAGGATGGTAAGTGCTGGATCCAGTACGAGTTCACCGATCCGCAGACCATCAAGTCCGTGGTTGTCTCGGAACTCAGGAAAGACGCGGGGCAATATTCACACACCAAAGAGCTGCTTTACAGCAACGATGGTGTCCACTTCAAGGCCATCCCGCTTTCCTATCAGGCCGCTGCGCAAAGAACCTACGCCATTCCGGCCACCACCGCCAAGTACTTCAGATTCAACCTCAGGGACAATGGAGGCAAGAAGGATTGCGCATTCGGAATATCGCAGTTCGCCCTCTCTACTGTTACAAGAATCCAGCTCGCCGGAGACAAGGCCGGCAACAGTTTCTACCGCCTTCTCTGGATGGAGGACACGCCTCACAGCACCGAAGCGGCAAGACTGGAAGATGTCGTGGACCTTACACCTTACGTCAAGGACGGTGTCCTAGGCTGGAACGCACCGGAAGGCAATTGGAGAATATTCCGCTTCGGCTACAGCCTGACCGGCAAGACCAACCACCCGGCCTCTCCGGAAGCCACGGGGCTTGAGGTTGACAAACTCGACCCGAAAGCCATCACTGAATATTTCAACAACTACCTCCAGACCTACGTCGATGCCTCCGGCGGAAAACTCGGCAAGGGCGGAATTGAATATCTCCTCACAGACAGCTACGAGGCCGGAGCGCAGACATGGACCGGGAATATGTTCGCAGAGTTCAAGACCAGAATAGGCTACGACCTTCTCAAATGGATGCCTGCTCTGACTGGAATGGTACTGAACAGTACCGAAGAGACCGAGCGTTTCCTCTTCGACTGGAGAAGGGCCATCGGAGACATGATTGCTGAATATCACTACGACCTCCAGAACGAGATTCTCAAGCCTTATGGCATGAAGCGCTACACTGAGAGCCATGAGAACTACCGCGCCAATCTTTCTGACGGAATGGACTGCAAGCGGTACGCCGAGATCCCTATGTCAGCGTTCTGGATGGACTACAAGAAGGGCAACATATTCAATCCACGCTTCGAGGCTGACGTGCGTGAATCCGCCTCCGTGGCACACATTTACGGTCAGAACATCGCCGCGGCGGAGTCATTCACTTCCGATGGCTACAGGGATGGGGCTTGGGTCTTCTCCCCTGCTGTCCTCAAGCCAACGGCAGACGCTGCGATGGCAGCAGGACTGAACCGATTCGTAATCCACACCTCCCCTCACCAACCGGTTGACGACAAGGTGCCCGGACTTGGACTCGGAAAGTACGGACAGTGGTTCGACCGCCATCAGACTTGGGCTGATCAGGCCCGCAGCTGGACCGACTACCTGTCGCGCAGTTGTCACCTTCTTCAGCAAGGGCGTTTCGTGGCCGATGTCGCCTACTACTACGGTGAGGACAACAATGCCACCGGCATCATGCTCAAGAAGGTTCCGGCCCTTCCTTACGGCTACAACTACGACTATTTCAGCCCGTCAGTGATCCGTGATCTGGCCAAGGCCGACAACGGAGAGCTGACCGTGCCGAGCGGAATGAGGTACAAAGTCCTGATGCTCGATGCTAACGTCAAGCACATGTCGATCGACATCCTGCGCAAGATCAAGGAGTTCGCAGACGCCGGAATCACCATCTGCGGAGCCAAGCCTTCCAAACTCGCCAGCAACAC
>DCMG01000019.1:0-1350 GCA_002321335.1 Bacteroidales bacterium UBA1628
TGAGGGATTGTGTATGTTCCTTATGAAGGCCATCCTTGATGTAATAAAGGTCATTAAGAAATGAAAAGGCTTGGTTTTATCGCGCTGCTTATATTCAGTGCGGTTTGTTTGAGAGCGCAGTCATTGACCGATTGCGAGAATGTTGTCAAAGAGACGGTGAACGCCATAAACAGTTATTCTTCAGAGGCTGTTCAGCCGTACTTGTCCTCGGACTTCGAAAGCTCCGGCCAGAAGGGCGATGTCGCCAAACTTGTGCTGAACGCCACCATCGAGAAGTTGAAGCAGTTGAATGACAGCATCATGAAATATGAAAGGACCTCGGAGAGCAGGGACGGCAATATGCTGACGCTGGCATATTCGTTCACAATGTCTTGCTGGATTGTGATTTGCAGACTGAATTATCTCCCGAATAGCCAGCGAAGGCGATTGTCAGAGTAGGACTGCTCGCAGGTGGTCTGATGGGACCATTGCTCTGATGCCGGGACGATAGTGTATCGCGCATCGCCTCCGGCAGCATTGATGCTCTCGCAGAATGCCTTGACATATTCGTAGGTTGTTTTCATCACCTCGTCCGATTCGCTCATCACCGTGCAGACACGCATTTCCTTGAAGTTCCCGGCCGAAGCGGTTCCCGGCTTCCCTGCGACGGGCATTATCCCGCTGAACTTCTCCGGATAGGCGTTGGCCAGCGACCAGGTGCCGGTGCCTCCCATAGAGCCACCAAGAACATATATTCCGTCACAGGAAGCCTCATATTCCTCAAGAAGCCTTGCAAGAGGCTCGTTCATCTTTGCTCCCCAACTCCCGGATGATGAACATTGAGGGACAATGAATATGCTCGAGATGGAATTGTCCACCAAATATTTGGAGATGACATTGACGGCCGCCTCCTTCATCTGTGTCTCGTTGTCGTTGCCCTTGGACGAACCACCGTGGAGATACATCACAAGAATCGGCTTTAAACCGTTTTCCGCCGCTATCTTCTTCATCCTATACGGTAATGTACCGTTGACATATTTCCCGAAATTCTCTACCGTAGAATCCGGGTCCGTCTCATCCGGCAAAGGCTCTTTCGAAGTGCAACCTGTCAAAACGACCAAACAAGTCAGAAGCACGGATAGCAATCTATCTCCCATAATTACGCCCTCCGCGTCTTGTCAGTTCTTCAGACTTGTGACGCTTCCCGTTCTGCGAGGCGAGTCTGCGCATCATATCGCGTTCAATCTCGTACACGCGGGATATCTGCTTCGGTGTCAGGAAGGAGCTGTAGATGTCGTAGTACTTTTTGCGGAGGTCGAGTATCTTTTGGCTGCGCTCGAAGCGCTGCCTCATCTCCTCCTCGCTCGGATT
>DCMG01000019.1:1526-5273 GCA_002321335.1 Bacteroidales bacterium UBA1628
GCGCCTGCTGTTGTCTTGGGCGGACAGGGATATTGACATGAGTATGGCAGCGATTGCCATCAATGAGTTTTTGATTATAGTATTCATTGATTTCTAATAATTTATATTCATAAATGTGTCTTCGTTGTATATTTCCGAGAGAAACTCCCGGTCTGCGTTGTCGAGCCCGTCGAACGCCGTCTGCACCTCCGCAAGGGAATTCGCTGGAACTTGTTCTCTATGCCAGGAGAGCACCACGATCAGGGTCAAAGATGCGGCCACAGCGAGCGCTATCCCGACAGCACGGAATCCGAGCGGAGTCTTCCTCTCACATCCAGTGGCGGAAAGCACCTTGTGCTCAATGTCATCGAGCACCCCGTCAGGAGTCTTGTACGGCATCCGTTTGCCGATTCCAGCTATATTCATTCTCTCATCCATAGTATTCTTTCAAATATTTTGAGATTTTCACTTTTGCATTGTGCCAGTTGGCTTTCGCTCCTTCGGGAGTCGTGTCTGTGATTTCGGCTATCTCACTGAAATCCAACTCGTCATAGTACCGGAGGTTGAATGTCAGCCGCTGCTTCCTCGGGAGCGAGTGTATGGCCTTCTGGAGATTGACCGCCTCGATGTCCTCAAAGTCAATATATTCATCGGCCAACATTGACACCGCTTCCGCACTGTCCTCAATGTTCAAGGTCGGATGACGCTTCTCAATGATGCGCAGAGCCTCATTCGTCGCTATCCGGTAGAGCCACGCCTTGAATGAACGACTCCGGTCATATTGGCCGAAAGAGCGGAATACCCTGATGAAGGTCTCCTGGGTAGCATCCTGCGCATCCTCGCTGTTCACGGTGATTCTCCGGATGTGCCAGTAGATGGGCTCCTTGTACTCTTTAAGGAGCATACGGAAGCCCATCTGAAGGTTCCATCCAAGCAGTCTGACTATGTGCTTTTCATTCATCAGCCAATGTGTAAACTGTCTTCTTGCCCCTCGCCGTCCTCACAAGCGGATCCTTTCTGTCCAAAGTGAAGGAGTCCAGCTCCGCTTCGGCGAACTTGCTGTCCAGTCCGGTGAAGTCGCTGTATTTGCTGACCGAAAGATAACCATTCTTTTGAATATATGCCACTGCCATCAGTTTGCGTTCCGGACGTGACGTTTTGTTCACGGTGGTTGTTCGCTCCACCTGTACCGTTCTGAAAGTCGGCACAACCACCGTCGCATAGCATCTGTGATGTCTGCCGTAATAGCCACCGTGACGATGTGGCCAGCGGGATTCCGCTGATGCGGAAACCGAAAGCATAAGCATTGCAGCCGTTGCTGCCGTAAGTAATCCTGTTCTCATAATTCCAATGTCTTTAGATGTTGTTTTCTGAGACGTCTCACTATATATACCCGGCAAGGCGATGAAAGTAAAAAGGGAAAATGATTTTTTTGATTTGAATAATATGCGTGTTTGAGAATGTCAGGCGTTTGGTTATATTAACAATTGTTATCGTCGCGAAGCGTCCTGCCGCCATAACTTTGTAAAAAATAATTGGTATGAAGACAATTAACAACTTAAATGCGATGAAAGCCCTGAAGGTTTTCCATATCCTTTTCGGAATTATGTGGATTGGCGGGGTTATGGCATTATTTCATCTTGATGTCCTGAGTGCCTTTGCTTTCATCCTTGCCGATGACAGGGAATGAGCCATCAACGTTGCTGTAGGAGCAGTTCTTTGTCTGGAAAACTCCATTGGCATGACCGATGAAGATGCCTACGGCTCCTGTTCCGACATCCGGGATGTTATCCTCTATCCCGCCGCCGAAATGGACTCTCTCGTGATTACCTACGGCATAGCCGTATGCACCGCCGACAAAATTGTTCTTCTTTCCGTGGACAGTGCCATAGACGGAGCAGTTCGTGATCTTGCTGCCGGCTCCGACAGCGCCTACAAGGCCACCGACACGCACCTCATTTTCAGACGTGGAATTAATCTCTGCATAGGACGTACAGTCCATGACATTTGCGAACGCCAATCCTGCCACGCCGCCGATATGGAAATCGTTCCCTGACAGATCCTGGCTGTTTACTGTAACAGTGCCTCTGACGGTACAATTGGTTATAGTATTGTCATGCTCATTATTGAAAGAGATGTCACCTATCAGCCCTCCGGCTGCCACTGTAAAAGACTTCGACGTTGATGCCGGAGCATTGACTGTCACATTGACATCAGCGCGACAGTTTATTATGCTTGGGTCGCCGCTTCCTACGATTCCTCCGGCACAATATGCACTTGTCACTGATCCATCAACCCTGCAATCAATAATGTCGATGAATGAAGCTAAGCCGACAATGACCCCAGCCTCACGGTCTCCGGTTTTAACATCAGCGTTCCTTATTGTAAGACTCCTGACAACCGATTTTTCCGTGGAACTTGTACCGCTAAGCCAATAGAACAGACCTGCATATCCTTCGCTCTCATCCACTTTCAGATTGATGATACTCTTTCCGTTTCCGTCCAGACGAAGATGAGGGAAATGAGTTTTATTACCGACAGGTGTCCACGGCTTACTTGCAAGGTCTATGTCTTTCATTACTTTGTAGTACTTGCCTTTATAGACATAACTGTCATTATTGTTGATATTATATGCAAGACCGGCCAATTGTGCGGCGGACTCTATGAGGTACGGGTCAGACTCCGAGCCGGATCCTTTTGTGATGGGTTCTGTGGATTCTCCGTCCCAGACAGAATATTCTTCAATATAACTGTCCTTATCATCTAACTCTTTCTCCGGCTGCCATTCAAAGACACTGACGCTGCCGGCCTCCAGTTTATCCTTCCCCACCTTGACATTCATAGTATAGGCATATCCCGAGTACAGTTCCAGGTCGCTGTCAAGTGTTACATTGTACGCCTTGTTGTCGGACATCACGACCGTAAGCATCCTGGCTCCGCTTTTCTGGCCTTTTCCAGGAAAGAATATGGCCTCGTAAACACCGGTCTCCGTATTGCACATTGATATGTCATTGGAGGACGACTGATCCAGATCTGTGATCGTCTTATTGGCAAGGTCGCATCTTACCTTGCTCGAAGTCCCGTTCAGAATCACATCTTTGACCGAATGCGAGTCACCGAATTCATTTCCAAAAATAAGATTGACTTTCAGCTTCACCAGCACATGACTGAACGTTATGTTCAGTTTTTGGTCAATCAGATCATCGGCAGGAACAAACCCGGGCATGCTGCACCAAAGGAAATCAGCGGAGAAAGTGCCGTTCACTTGATTAGAAGGAATGGAAAACTCGACACCCGTGTAGTCATCCGCTCCGCTGATGTGCGGAGCATAGGCGAATATGCCGACCGGACTTTGTGCATTCTTCCAGAGGAGCTGGCTCTCCGGAGTCCATGTGCCGCTATTATTAACCCAGCGGACATTGTCCTTACTGTAGTAATCACCGGCACCGTAATCAATAAACAGTCCGAGATCACTGCCCGTATATCCGCTATAAGGCAAATCTGCTTTGGTTATCAGACCGCTTACAGAAGCATCAATCCTTACTACTCCGTCAGCAGGAAAATTTTCGCTGATAGAATCAATGTTTTTTTCGCAGGAAGCCAGCAGCAATGCGGAGGATATGGCCGCCGCCAAGATAGAATACCGTGTAAATTTCATGAAGGTTATCATTGTTCTGTTCCAAGTTCTAAATCACGAACAACGAAGGTACGGAATCATTTTAGAATATACAAGTTGTCCATTGGCAAACTTAGAAGCTGTTTTAATTT
>DCMG01000143.1:0-227 GCA_002321335.1 Bacteroidales bacterium UBA1628
ATCTTAGGTACGTTCACCTGACGGGCGAGAAGGATGTGCTCGCGGGTCTGAGGCATAGGACCGTCAGTCGCGGCTACAACGAGGATAGCACCATCCATCTGAGCGGCACCAGTTACCATGTTCTTAACGTAGTCAGCGTGGCCTGGGCAGTCTACGTGAGCATAGTGGCGCTTCTCTGTCTCGTACTCTACGTGAGCGGAGTTGATGGTGATACCACGCTCCTTCTC
>DCMG01000143.1:350-21918 GCA_002321335.1 Bacteroidales bacterium UBA1628
GCGGCAGTCAAAGTCGTCTTACCGTGGTCAACATGGCCGATAGTACCGATGTTAACGTGCGGCTTCGTTCTTTGGAAAGTTTCTTTTGCCATAATATTATGATTTAAATGAGTAAACTAAATAATGCAGTTTGAGCCGGTGATGGGATTTGAACTCATGACCTCATCCTTACCAAGGATGCGCTCTACCCCTGAGCTACACCGGCTTTTTTATGGAGCGGAAGACGAGGTTCGAACTCGCGACCCTCAGCTTGGAAGGCTGATGCTCTACCAACTGAGCTACTTCCGCGAATGTTGTGGGAGGAGGTGGACTCGAACCACCGAACCCGAAGGAGCGGATTTACAGTCCGCCGCAATTGCCGCTATGCGATCCTCCCGATATTTCTTTGATACAGCCTTTGGCCGTTTGAGCCGATAGAGGGATTCGAACCCACGACCCCGAGATTACAAATCACGTGCTCTGGCCAACTGAGCTATATCGGCGATATTTCAATGAATGTTCCCTTTCACAAAGGGATTGCAAAGATAGACATTAAATCTGATTATCCAAAACTTTTTCAATTATTTTTGACAAAGTCTTTCGATTTCTGAATATATTCGCTCCGTAGTGAGACCGCAAGCCGCCCTTTGCCGTGCCACTGGCGCTTGTGCGACGAACTTGTCCGGGATGCCGGCGGCGGCCACTTCAACGTCAAGTCCGCGTGATGCGACATATTCACTCACCTCGCTGAACAATCCGCCTTTAAGGCATCCGTCCTCCAAGGTCAGGATGCGCTTGAAACGAGTCGCCTCTTCAAGAATCGCGATATCAAAAGGTTTGAGGAATATGACGTTGAAGACCGCAGGACAGGTTCCGGTCTCTTCTCTCAGTTTTTCGGCCGCTTCGACTGCCCTGTTCGCTACTGGCCCTAAGGCAAGAACGGCAACGTTCTCTCCATCGGTCAGTTTCTCTCCTTTCCCGATCTCCATTGGGGCGGGGGCGGTCTGCCTCCAGTCCGTTCCTTCTCCAAGCCCTCTCGGGTATCTGATGACAAACGGCCCTTCCTTTATGTCAAGTCCGGTGTAGAGCAGCCTCTTGAGTTGAGTCTCGTCTTTCGGTGCGGCGATGATGGTGTTCGGAATGCAGCGCAGTGACGCCAGGTCGAACGCCCCTTGATGGGTCGCTCCGTCCTCGCCTACAAGCCCGGCTCTGTCAAGGCAAAGCACCACATTCAGCCTTTGCAGGGCTACATCGTGGATGATTTCATCGTATGCTCTTTGGGCGAAAGATGAATATATGACGCAGTACGGCTTCATGCCTCCGGCCGAAAGTCCGGCCGCAAAAGTCACGGCGTGCTCCTCGGCGATTCCCACGTCGAAGAATCTGTCCGGGAACCGGGCGGCGAAATCAGTCATTCCGCTGCCTGTCGCCATCGCCGGGGTGATGCCCACAACTTTCGGATCTTTCTCGGCGAGCTCGCACAAAACCTGCCCGAACACATCCTGATAACGAGCGGCAGGATATTCCTTGGCAGACCGTTCCCCAGTCTCGGCGTTGAACTTTCCCGGTGCGTGCCAGGTTGTCGGATCCGACTCGGCCGGTGCGTAGCCTTTGCCCTTGATGGTGCAAGTGTGCAGGATTTTCGGCCCTTTGATGTCTTTGAGCCGCCGCAGGGTTTTGACGACCTCCACGATGTCGTTCCCGTCAATGGGACCAAAGTACCTGAATCCGAACGCCTCGAAAAGATCGCCTCCGGAAGGGGTGACCAGTCCTGATTTGGTCTTGCGCACAAAGCGCTGTATGCCGCTGCGGAATCTGCCCGCTCCGAGTTTTTCCCAGATGTGTGTCTTGATACGGTTGTAGGCGGGGTCGGTCGTGACCTTCAGAAGATATGAATGCAGGGCTCCTCTGTTGCCATCGATAGCCATGTCGTTGTCATTCAGGACCACAAGCAGGTCCGTGTCTTCCTCGCCGGCGTTGTTCAACCCTTCCAAGGCCAGCCCGCCGGTCATCGCTCCGTCACCGATCATCGCCACGACCTTCTCGCCGGAGCCTGTCAGTCTGGCTGCCTCTGCCATTCCCAAAGCGGCGGAGATGGAAGTGGAGGCGTGTCCGGCTCCGAAAGCGTCATATTCACTTTCGTCCCTGTTCGGGAATCCGCTGATTCCGTCTTCCATCCTGTTTTTTCTGAAAGCCTCTTTCCTGCCGGTCAGGATTTTGTGCGCGTATGCCTGATGCCCCACGTCAAAGACCAGTTTGTCCTTTGGCGTGCCAAACACATAATGCAGCCCCACAATCAGTTCCACGGCGCCGAGGCTTGAGGCAAGATGCCCGGGGTTGCTGGCGCAGCATCTGACGATATAGTCCCTGATCTCGCCGCAGAGCGGTTGCAGTTCATCTATGTTGAGCCTCCTGAGATCCTCAGGAGAATTGACCTTATCAAGAATCATAGGGACGAAGGTACGACTTTATTCCGACATTTTTCTTATATTCGCAAGTTGTTTGAATATTTTTACATTCATTCCGAATATATTTTAATGAAATAGTCAAAATGTCAGAAAAGATCCAAAAACTGATGAATGACTCGCCGGTCGCAAGGTGGACCGCCCTCATTCTCATCGCGCTGATGATGTTCTTCGGTTACATGTTCGTGGATGTCATGTCGCCATTGCAGGCTTTGATAGAGCAGCAGAGGGGGTGGAGCCCGGATGTGTTCGGCACCTACGCAAGCGCGGAGTACATTCTTAATGTCTGCGGTTTCCTGATTCTCGCCGGTATCATTCTGGACAAGATGGGAGTCCGTTTCACAGGAGTTCTATCCGCCTCGATGATGTTCATCGGCGCTTCCATTAAATATATAGGTATAACCGACTGGTTCCAGACGACGGCCTTCTGCGAGTGGCTCGGAACATGGTGGGTATCCATGCCAGGCAGCGCCAAGATGGCCGCCCTCGGCTTCATGATCTTCGGCTGCGGCTGTGAGATGGCCGGGACTACAGTGTCCAAAGCCATCGCCAAGTGGTTCAAAGGCAAAGAAATGGCCATGGCGATGGGCGTTGAGATGGCGATCGCCCGCGTGGGTGTCTTCTGTGTGTTCTCCATCAGCCCTATCCTCGCCTCCAAACTCGGTGGCGTGCAGGGGCCTGTGGGATTCTGCACTGTGCTGCTTCTCATCGGTCTGATCAATTTCATCGTGTTCAGTGTCATGGACAAGAAATTTGACGGACAACTTGTGGAGGCAGGAATCAAATCTGAAGAGCCATCTTCCGAGGATGAGTTCAAGATCAGCGATCTCGGAAAGATCTTTTCGTCCCAGAGTTTCTGGGTTGTCGCCCTTCTGTGTGTCCTCTATTATTCCGCGATCTTCCCGTTCCAAAGATACGGCGCCAATATGCTCCAGTGCAATCTCGATGGAATATCGGCAAGAACCGCCTCTGACATATTCAGGTGGTTCCCGATCGGAGCCGCGCTCATCACTCCGTTCCTCGGAAGGTTCCTCGACACGAAAGGAAAGGGTGCCACTATGCTGATCTGGGGCGCATTGCTTCTGATTGTCTGCCATCTGATCTTTGCGTTCGTGCTGCCGGCGACCCACAGCAAGTTCATCGCCTTGGCGACAATCGTGGTGCTTGGAATCAGTTTCGCGCTCGTACCTGCCGCGTTGTGGCCATCGGTTCCGAAGATCATCGACGAGAAGATTCTCGGTTCGGCCTACTGCCTTATCTTCTGGGTTCAGAACATCGGTCTCTGCTTTGTCCCGAAGCTTATCGGAAGCGTTCTGACAAGTGTCAACGCCGATAATCCGGCAGTGGTCGCCGCTAAGGCGGCAGGGGCTGAGTTCATCCCTTACAACTACACGATTCCGCTTGTAATCTTCGCCGGATTCGGTGTAGCCGCCCTTCTGATCGCTCTCTACCTCAAAGTGCTGGACGGCAGACGCCACCTTGGCCTTGAACTCCCGAACATCCAGAAATAATTAATGAATATATAAGGCATTCCGCCACGGGGAGTATTCCTCCTCGTGGCGAAAACTTAACGGCAAACTAAAGATCGTGACGGGAAAAATAAGGAAATATTCCTGCTGGGCAGCGCTGGCATGTCTTGTGGTGCCGATGTTCGCATCGTACTACTTTGATGACATGTTCTCAACGCTGTCCCATCTGTTCGAGAACCCATCGATGCTCCAGCTCGGCTGGAATTCGGCTGACTATGGTCTCTATACCAGCGGTTATTCGGTTCTCTGCGTGTTTGGCGGGCTTGTGATCTGCGGAATGCTTCTGGACAAGTGGGGAGTTCGGATCACCGGATCCATTTTTGTCACCATGATGGCCGGAGGGGCGGCTCTTGTGACTTATGCTTTGACTTCCGGACTTCAGCCCAGGGTTTCCTTGACGATGGCTTACGCCGGATGCATGTTCTTCGGTCTTGGCAGCGAGATCGCAGGTGTCGCAGTCACGAGGTCCATAGCCAAATGGTTCAAAGACGGGAATATGGCTTTTGCCATGGGGCTTCAGCTTGCGATCGCTAGACTGGGGACCGCATTCGCGCTGGTGATGTCTCCGAAACTGGTGACGGAGAAGGCTTCCGGGCAAATATATTCATTGATAGAGACGGCTCGCCCCGCTTTTCTTGGACTCGGATTGATGCTTGCCGGAATGATATTGTGGGCGGTGTTCGTGGCTATGGACGCCAGATTTGACAGGCAGAACGGATCAAAGAGCTGCGCTGAAACTTCAGAAGAGGGTGAATTCCGTTTCTCAGATGTCTTGAAATTATTGAAAAACAGACAGTTCATATCTATCGCCTTGCTATGTGTGTTCTTCTACAGCAGCATCATTTCA
Source organism: Bacteroidales bacterium UBA1628 (assembly GCA_002321335.1). Lineage (GTDB taxonomy): Bacteria > Bacteroidota > Bacteroidia > Bacteroidales > UBA932 > Cryptobacteroides. The sequence continues at coordinate 5,171 of DCMG01000143.1, forward strand.
TTCAAGAAATTTGCTTCGGCGATTCTGATACCTCGCTTTGACGTTCCGGTGGAAGCCGCTGGCTGGATGGTGTCGATGCTTCCGTTCGCCACGGTCGTGTTCGCTCCGGTTTTCGGAATATTGGTGGACAAGGTCGGACATGGAACCCGCTGGATGCTGACCGGCGCCGTGCTGGCTCTTGTCGCCCACCTGATGCTGGCCTTCGCTCCGTCCGGCGTGCCATTCTATGGTTACCTCAGCATGGTGTTCCTCGGCTTCGGCTACTCGCTGGTTCCGGCGGCGATGTGGCCTTCCGTGCCTAGGATTGTTCCTGAAAAAGTTTTGGGCACGGCTTATTCATTAATATATTGGGTGCAGAATCTGGGACTGATGTCATTCAAGATGCTTGCCGGAAAAATCCTTGCGGACACCAATCTTGACAATGGTGTCAGTGAGACCGGTGCGGTTTGGGTGGAGGTGATGTTTGTGGCTGTCTGTGTGGTTGCGTTGCTTCTGGCGCTCTCTCTAAGCGTGTATTCACGCCGTAACCCTCATTTGAAAATCGATCTTCCAGATAAATCATAAAACATTTATTTTTAATTATTTAACTATGATTCGTTTTAACAGACTGCTTGCCGCCGTGTGTGTGGTTGGCCTTGTGTTCGCTAGTTGCCAGAAAGATCCTGAAAAGATTGAGGTGTCATCAATCACCATTGATCCGGCGGAATTGACCCTTGAGCCGGGATCGACGGCTTCTCTGAAGGTACGAGTGACACCTGAAAACGCTGATTATGATGAAATTGTGTGGATTTCAGACAATAACGACGCAGTCACTGTCGATAATGGCACGGTGACGGCTGCCGCCAAGGGAACGGCCATTGTAACAGCCACGGTGGAAGGCAAGTCCGCCACCTGTAAGGTAACGGTCAGCACCAGCGTGGCCGAGATCAAGTTGAGCCATACCGAGATAACCTTGGAGGTCGGAAAGACACAAGCGTTGACGGCGACGGTTCTGCCGGAGGATGCGGAATATTCAGAAATCACGTGGGAATCAGACAATGCTTCCGTGGCGACGGTCGATGCTGAGGGACAGGTTGTGTCTGTCGCTGAAGGAACCGCCAATGTCACCGCCAAGGCCGGGGACAAGGCTGCCACTTGCAAGGTGACGGTTGTCAAGGCCTCCGTCATTTATGCGACTGGCTATGACAGCAGACTGTCCACTGCTTTCAGATGGACTCTCGGTGATTACAGCGCCACAAATATCAGTGATGACCCGAATCAGGCTACGACCGCTTACGACATAACCCTTAAAGGCGAGGATGTTTACATCTGCGGAATGGCGACAAGCCCTGATGCCTTTAAAATACCGACCATTTGGAAAAACGGCCAGCCGCAATCATTGATGGATGTGTCCGCTCATGTGGATGGAGAAGCGAATTCTGTCTGTGCTTCAGGTAATGATTTGTATGTTGCCGGATATTACCGTGTCGACAGGTCTGCCCCGACCGGATTCAGAAAAGACGCGGCGGTGGTTTGGAAGAATGGTGTCCAGAAGGATCTTACGGACGGCAGCCGTTATGCCGGTGCGAACTCAGTGACAGTGGACGGTGGCACAGTCTATGTCGGCGGATTCGTTTACGGTGATAAGGGGTATCCGGTTGCTACTTTGTGGACCACCAAGGATGGAGGAGACACTTACACCAGCAAGGCCTACAGTGATGGAGACTCGTATTCTCAGATTGAGGATGTCTGTGTGTCGGACGGAAATATCTATATGGTCGGGTATCGGATGCTTGATAAAGAGACCCAGGCGGTTTTCTGGAAGAATGATGAGTTGACTGTCCTTGACGAAAGCCGGTCTTATGCGTATTCTGTGACGGTAGCGGAGGGACATGTCTATGCTGTGGGATACACCACAAAGATTTACGAGAACGGAGAGTGTGTCGTGGCCACTCTTTGGGTTGATGGCGTGGCTCAGGTACTCACTGACATCAAGAAGTCTTCACAGGCCTGGGATGTGGTTGTCAAGAACGGTACCGTCTATGTTTCAGGTTATATCGGAGGTCAGCCGGTCATCTGGAGAAACGGAGAGGCCGGGGCTCTCAGGTACGAGAATTCCGATGCGGCGTGCGTGACCGCGATCTATGTCAAGTAACCTCGTTTGACACGAAGTTGGAGAGTTCCGGATCACCATGCGGCGGTCCGGAATCTTTTTTATGCCAAGAATCCGGCGGTTTGATTCAGGTATGTTGATGGAGCGCGGATTTATTGCTATATTTGACGAAACGGTGTAGTGTATGGACCTTGATCTGTTTTTGAACATTTTGGGAATAGACTCGACTTCCGGGGAGGAGAGGCCATTGGCGGAATTTCTTAGGAGTCGTCTGCCGTTCGGTGACTGCTCTGTCCAAAGCCACGAGGTCGGGGACGGAACGATCAACCTGCTTTTCGACTGGTCAGGGACCGGGACACCTTCCTTTGTGTTCTGCACGCATCTGGACACAGTCCCGCCTTACATCCAGCCGGTTGTCTCTGACGTAAGCGAAGGATACATTCTGCCTGACGGAAAGGCGGCCGTGAGGGATGACGTTATCGTGAGAGGCCGGGGAAGCTGCGATGCCAAGGGACAGATATTCACAATGTATTCCGCCTGTCGCCAGTTGCATGAGGAAGGCTTCCGGGATTTCGGCCTGCTGCTGCTTGCCGGAGAGGAGACGGGGTCTTTCGGGGCGAAGGCATATTCGCGAGACTGTCCGGGAGGAAAATTTGTTCTGGTCGGGGAGCCTACCGACAATTGTCTGGTCTCGGCCAGCAAAGGTACGAAGGCCTTCGAAATCACCATTCCGGGTCGGGCGTGCCATTCCGGCTATCCTGAATATGGCAGAAGTGCGGTGGACAGGTTCGTGAATTTCATCAACGCGTTGAGATTGACCAAATTCCCGCAGGATCCAGTCCTTGGCGACACATCCTGGAATGTCGGTCGGCTCGTCAGCGACAATCCGCAGAACATTCTCAGCCCGGAGGTCCGTTTCAGGCTTTATTTCCGCACCACATTCACAACCGACAGCCTAATAGAGGACATCCTTTCCGGAATATACCCTCACGACGCGTCTCTGGAAACCTTCGGGGGAGACACCCCGCTGCGTTATTATCACGAGGTCGAAGGGATAGCGTCAAAGGCCGTCTCATTCGGCAGCGACGCTCCGAGGCTCACGAAGTTCCCGGAAAGAGCCATCTGCGGGCCCGGCTCAATACTCACGGCGCACACGGACAATGAATATGTCCTTCTCTCCGAAATGGAAAAGGCTGTCCGCCAGTATGTGAAAATATTCAAGACAGTAAATGAACAAAACAGATAGACTGAAATGATAGTTATGAAATTCGGCGGCACGTCCGTCCAGAACGCCGAGGCGATCCACAGGGTTATCTCGATTGTGAGAAACAGGCTTCATGACAGGCCTCTCGTGGTGGTCTCCGCTTTGTCTAAAGTCACGAGAACGCTGTGCTCTTTGGCGAAAGAGGCTGAGGCTCAGCATGAAGAGAATGTCAAGGATTTGCTTGCGGCTCTCCGTGAAAGGCATTTACTCCTTGCCAAGGAGCTCCTCGCTGACAATCCGAAACTGCTTGAGAACGCCATTGAGGATGTCGAGGAACTGGTCAGCGGGTTGGAGACTTTCGCCGGTGGTGTCTGTCTGATTGGTGAGCTGTCACCCCGCAGCGAGGCCAGGATAATCTCCACCGGAGAGCTTCTCTCTTCGACCATAATCAGTTATGCCTTCAACGCCAATGGAATATCCTGTCAGTGGATTGATGCCAGAAGGATGGTCATAACTGATGACAACTACCTGAACGCCCGGCCGGACCTGGACATTACCGAGTCCAATGTGAAAAGAATAGTCGGCTCGGGATCCAAAGGCGTTGACATCGTCCTGACCCAAGGTTTCGTGGCTTCCACGGAGACCGGAGCCCCGTCGGTCCTAGGCTTCGAGGGATCGGACTATTCCGCAGCGGTTTTCGGAATGGCGATTGGGGCACAGCGGGTCGAGATCTGGACCGATGTTGACGGCATCCGCACGGCAGATCCAAGAATAGTGCGCGACACGAGGAAAATAGATGTGATCTCGTACGAGGAGGCGGCAGAGATGGCGGCGATGGGCGCGCGCGTGCTGCATCCGCTCACGATCGAACCGGCCAGACGAAAGAATATCCCGATTCTGGTTCTCAACTCAGGCAATCCGGAATTCGGCGGCAGTCTCGTCACCAGAGGGGACGAATCTCCTGATGGCCCTAAGTCCGTGGCTGTCAGAGAAGAGGTTCTGTTTGTCAAGGTTTGCTCCTGCAAGATGGTAGGAGTGACGAATATGCTCGGAAAGGTTTTTGCTTCCCTGTCTGCGAGGAGGGTGCCGGTGATTACGGCCAAGGCCACGGAATCGGAAGTCTGTCTGGTTGTGCCAGAGGCGACGGACGGGTTTAAGGAGTCGGTGGATGAAATCGGTGGTTGGGCGGATGTGACAATCTACCGTGACAAGGCGTTCATATCTGTCATCGGCAGGAACATTGTCGGTTTCGAGGGGCTTGGCGACAAGGTCATCAAATCTTCCGGCAAAGTGTATTTGGCGGATGTCGGAGCCAACTTGATGAGCGAAAGCTTTGTCATTGACCGTGACCGGCTTGCGGCCACTCTGAAGACTGTGCATGACTATATATTCAGGTAAAGATGATAAAGGTGGTTATCAGCGGCTATGGCCGCATGGGACATAATGTGGAGGCTGTCTTGAAGGCACGAGGTGTCGAGTGCGTCGGGACAAGCGAGGACATAACATCATTTGATCCGGTTTTGGCGAAGGATTGTGTCTGCATTGATTTCACGACTCCGGACGCGTTCCGGAACGATTACGGATTCATCGCCGCCAATTTCAAGGCCGCGGTGATCGGCACGACAGGCTGGAACGACATCAAGGACGATGTGGTGAAATGCTTTGAGAGCCATGGAACTACGATGATATATTCATCGAACTATTCTGTCGGCGTGAATGTTCTTTCCGCCGCGGTAGGATTGATTTCCAGGTATTTGGGTAAGGTTGGGGGCTATTCTCCCTACATTGTGGAGAAGCATCATGTTCATAAATTGGACGCTCCGAGCGGAACTGCGAAATCGTTGGCCGCTGTGGTTGAGGAGGATATGGGAGCCAAACCCGATGTGGCTTCTGTGCGTGTCGGCGAACTCGCCGGAATCCATACGGTTGGTTTCGAAGGTGAGAACGACCGCATCACGATAGAGCATGAGGCTTTCTCTCGCAGGGGCTTTGCAGAGGGAGCGGTCGTCGCGGCCTTGATGACCGAGGGACTGCAAGGTGTGCATGAATTCAAGGAACTGTTTTTCAAGGAGGATTGAATATGAAACTGAAAGGTTGCGGAACGGCGCTTGTGACTCCGTTCAAGGAAGGAAAGGTTGATTTTGAGGCCTATAAGGCGATGGTGCGTAGGCAGGTCGAGGCAGGGATTCATTTCCTGGTTCCGCTGGGCACGACCGCCGAGACTCCTTGTCTGGAGAATGATGAAAAATGTGAGATTCTCCGGATCACCAGGGAACTATGCCCTGACAGACCTTTGGTGGTCGGCGGCGGGGCTAACTCTCCGGCGCAGACTATCCGGAACATCCGCCTGCTGGAACCTTACGGGCCGGATGCGTTCCTCATCGTCGTGCCTTACTACAACAAGCCGACGCAGGAAGGGATTTATGAATATTTCAAAATGGTGGCGGCAGCTACCGACAAGGACATCGTAGCCTACAACGTGCCCGGCAGGACCGGGGTGAATATGTCGGCTGACACGACCCTGCGTCTGGAGGAGATTCCCAACGTGACCGCTGTCAAGGAGGCTTCCGGAGATCTTGTTCATATCAACATGATTCTTTCCGAAAAGTCCGCGAAGTTCAGCGTTTTGAGCGGCAATGACGACCAGACATGCCAGATTATGAGGGCTGGGGGAGACGGAGTGATCAGCGTTGTTTCCAACTTGGCCCCAGAGTTGATGGTGAAATTGGTGAACGCTTTGATTGACAAGGATTTCACTACGGCTGAAGAGATCAACAAAAGACTTGAGCCGTTGTTCCGCAGCTGCTTTGTAGAGAGTAATCCGATTCCTGTGAAGGCCGGTTTGAGCCTTCTGGGGCTCTGTTCAAGCGAGATGCGCATTCCTTTGACCGAGGCCTCTCTTCCGACTTGGAAGGCGATGATAGAATCCATGAAAGAGGCGGGAATATGATGGATTTTCAGACAGTACGCCGCCAGTTGGAGACGGGCGAGATCCGTGTGGCTGAGAAAGTGGACGGCCGCTGGAAAGTGAACGCTTGGATAAAAGAAGCCATCCTGGAGGGATTCAAGGCTGGAAAACTGAAAGATTTGAGTGAGGGAGGATATTCATTCTTCGACAAAGACACGCTTCCGCTTAGGTCATTCTCTTTGCAGGACCGTGTCCGCATAGTTCCGGGCGGCAGCAGTGTGCGTTGCGGGGCCTATCTGGCTCCATCGGTGATCATGATGCCGCCGTCCTATGTCAACATCGGCGCTTATGTGGACGAAGGAACGATGATTGACTCTCATGCCCTTGTGGGTTCCTGTGCCCAGATCGGAAAGAATGTGCACATCTCGGCGGCTGCCCAGATCGGTGGTGTGCTGGAGCCGTCCGGTGCGATGCCGGCCATTGTCGAGGACAATGCTTTCGTCGGCGGAAACTGCGGAATATACGAGGGTACGATAGTGGGAGAGGGGGCTGTGCTTGCCTCCGGGGTGATCCTTACCAAGGGCACCGTCATCTACGATGCCACGGTCGGTGAATACGTTCCACGCTCGTCCTCCGGTCTGGCCGTGGTGCCTGCCGGCGCTGTCGTGGTCTCTGGCAGCCGACCGTTGTCCAAAGGCCCTGGGAAAGATGACGGGATTCATGTCTATACTCCAGTCATCGTGAAGTATCGTGATGGCAGGACAGACGCTTCTGTGGAACTGGAATCGCTTTTAAGATAAGAGCATGCCGCAGAAATTCTATAAATATCATGGTGCCGGGAACGATTTCCTCTTGGCTGACAACCGTGACCGCCATTTGTCGCTGTCATCGGAAAAGATCCGACATCTGTGCGATCGCCACACCGGTTTCGGGGCGGATGGGGTCATGCTGCTCGAGGACAGCGCCGACACGGCTTTCCGGATGGTGTTTTACAATCCGGACGGCAGCGGGGGCATGATGTGCGGCAACGGTGGCCGCTGCATCGTCGCCTTTGCAGCCGACCTTGGACTTGTCAAGCCTGGTGAACCGATAACGTTTGACGCTCCCGACGGCCGTCATCAGGCTGAAATCCTTCCGGTCACGGAACGACTGTCTCCATCCGCTGAATTGTTGTCTTCGGTCGCTGAGCCTGTCGAAGCGACCGAAGGCGAGCCCTTCTCTCAGTCGCCTCAACATAATCTATGGTCAGAAAGAACAGTCCGCCTGAAAATGCGGGATGTGTCCGGAATCCGGACTTTCCCGGATGAGCGTGCCTGTTTTCTGGACACCGGAACCCGACACCTCGTCAAATTTGTCAACGGTCTGAAGGATTATCCTGTTATGCTTGAAGGCCGGACTCTTCGTCATGATCCTCGTTTCGCTCCCGCCGGCGTCAACGTGAATTTCGTAGAACCGGTTCCGGAAGGTGATGATGTTGTCTTGCATATTCGTACATTCGAGAAAGGCGTTGAGGACGAGACACTGGCCTGCGGCACGGGCATTGTAGCCTCCGCGATAGTGGCATATTCACAAGGCATAGCCGGAAGAGTGGATGCTCATGGGCGCGTCACCTGCCTCGTGAAAGCCGCCATAGCCACTCTTGCCGTTGATTTTGTACCGCGCTGTGAGGATGAAACTCTTCAAATCCGCGACATTTGGCTGACAGGTCCGTCTGATTTTGTTGGTACTGTTGAAATTATGTTGTAAATTTGACAGATTAAACGTTAAAGTTATTTTTTTATGAAAAACTCGATCAAACTCTTCATTCTGGCGGCTATTACCACGGTCGCCGTTTCCTGCGAGAACAAACCTTCTACAGTCAGTTACACTTTGGGCGGTAGGTTCGACTACATCCTGAATAATCCGGAGAGTTTTCCGGTGATAGACAGCATATACTATGCGAGGTACGTGATGATGGACAATTATTCGGCTTTGTGCACGTCCAGTGACGAAGAGAATGTCAACAGTGGTTTCGAAGGCGGTTGGAAAATCTCCATGAAGAAAGGCGGATTACAGGATGATTCCGACCTCCAGCTGATCACTTCCGCCGGCAGGAACGCCGGTCTCACGGATGCCAATGGTTCGGTAAATAACAAGACCTACGCTGTTTGGTCCCCGTCAATGTTGGAGTATGATATCTTGTTTAATTACAAGAACTTTTTCACCAAAACCTCGGTTATGGTTCAAGGACTATACATAAACAACACAAAGTTTGTTGAAAAACTTGCAGAGGACGGGAATATCACCGATGGGGATTTCCTGAAAGTCACAGCCAAATTCTTCAAGAATGACATCCCTGTTGCCAAAGAGGATTTTTATCTGGTTGACTACACCGGGGCTGAAAAGAAAATCGTGAAAGACTGGACAGCTTGGGAAATGAAGGATGCGTCCAGAGTGGAATCCGATGCTATAAAATTTGAGGTGACGTCCAATTTTGGGACGTTGCCGTCGGCCTTCTGCATGGACCTTCTTGTCGCATCTGTGTCAATCGAATATTAATCAACTATTTATGACGCGCGGGATAAGAAACGCCCGTGTGCCTTTTTATTATGAAACAGAATCAGGACTATAAAAACGAGGCTCTTGCGGCCTTGAAAGGCAGATGGGCTCCGGCTGTGCTTGCGGTTCTGGCATTTGTGGCCGTGATGGTTGTGTTCATGGCTCCTTATGAGATAAAGGCCGTGCATCTGTCGAACGATCCGACGAACCTTCAGCTCGCGGCTGACATGATGAAATGGTATCCAGTGTTCATTCTGGGTTTGATTTTCGTCTCATTTCCTCTTCAGGTCGGGCTCGTCAACGCTTTCAAGTCCCTCCTGAACGACGGTGACGACAGGGTCACGTCAAACGAGTTCAAGTTTGGGTTCGGAAATTATTGGCATCATGTCTGGGGCGTGTTCCTGAACAGGTTTTTTGTAACTCTGTGGTCTCTTCTGCTTTTTGTACCAGGTGTCATAAAGAGTCTGTCGTATGCCATGACAAACTATATCCTCGTGGACAGGCCTGAACTTTCGGCCAATGAGGCTATCAACCTCAGCAAGGACATGATGTATGGTCACAAGTTCGATCTTTTCTACCTGTATCTCAGTTTTGCTGGATGGTTCATCCTTTGCCTCTTTTTCACTTTGGGGATAGGTTTCCTGTGGTTTCTGCCATATGCACAGACCGCACAGGCCGCATTCTATGCTGATGTGAAGGCTGACTATGAAAGGCGTTCCTCAGGAATTTCCGCTCCTGCCGCGCCAGCCGCCGCTCCGGTCACTCCAATCCAGCCTGTTTCAGAGGGCAGGGGCGAGGACTATATGCCTAAAGCCTAGCGGCCGATCAGCCCTTCGGGCACGGTCATGGATATAGATTGGGAATCTTCATCAACGGACAGGATGAGGTCTTCGTGCAGAGGAATCATCACCTGTCCGTCTTTCGTTTCCACATAAAGGCAGGTGTTGCCGGGGATGTCCTCGTAGTCGGTGATCTCGCCGACTTTCTCATTGTCGGAGTCAAGCAGCGTCCAGCCGATCAGGTCCTCAACCGTCAGGCCGTCGTCTGTGTTTTCATATTCATTGATTCCGTCAGGCTTTGCGAAGATGTCTTTTCCGACCAGTTCCTCGGCGTCTTCGAGATTCTTTACGCCTGTCAGGCGGGCAAGGGCTCTGCTTGTGCCCTTTCTTGAGAATGATTCAATAAAAAACGGAACCGGCAGTCCATCGAAAGTGATGAACACCGGTTCCTTTTGATTCAGGTCCTCGGGACTTATCTCGCGGAATCCAATGAGGACTTCGCCTTCGGTACCGTTGGACTTCAGTACCCGGGCAACGCGCAGTAAATCTGATTTTGCCCTGGACATCGGATTAAGCCTCAGCCGGAGCGTCCGGAGCGGCCTCAGCAGCAGCTTCCTCGGCTGCCTTTGCGGCAGCTGCCTCTTCAGCGGCTTTGCGCTGAGCCTCAGCGAGTTCCTCGGCTTTCTTTGCGAGAGCCTCAGCCCTTTCCGCGTTAACCTTCTTCTCGGCCTCAAGAGCGACCTTTGCCTTGTCGGCGGCATCCTTTACGAGACCTGCCTTCTTGGCGGCGATCTTCGCGTCTCTCTCAGCTTTCCAAGCGTTCCATTTAGCATCGGCCTGCTCCTGTGTGAGAGCGCCCTTTGCGATACCGCCATCAAGATGCTTCCTCAGGAGAACGCCCTCGTAAGAGAGTATCCTGCGGGCCACAAGTGTAGGCTGGGCGCCGACATTGAGCCATTTGAGAGCCTTCTCGCCATCAAGGATGATGGTGGCAGGGTTGGTGTTAGGGTTGTAAGAGCCGAGCTGCTCGATGAAACGACCGTCGCGAGGCGCGCGTGAGTCGGCCACAACAATGTGGAAGAATGCGAAATTCTTCTTACCGTGGCGCTGAAGTCTGATTTTAACAGCCATTGTGAATCTGTTTTTAAATTAATGATGTTGATGTTTTACCACTGCCTTCAACTCGTGAAAGCGTGCAAAGATACAAATAATTCTTCAAAAAAATTTGTTATTTCAGGAATATTCTCTATCTTTGCAATCCCAAACGATTGGGAGACATACTTGCGGTAGTGGTGAAATGGTATACACGCTACTTTGAGGGGGTAGTGGGCGCAAGCCCGTGTGAGTTCGACTCTCACCTACCGCACACAAGACAGCCCGACGGATTTCCCGCCGGGCTGTCTTGTTTTCCGATGAGATTAATGGATGATAAAATGAAGCCCAACGGTACTTTCCGCCGGGCTTCATTATAATTCTTTGAACGTAGGATTACTTGTAGTACTCCGCGAATTCAATGTCCTTGGTCGCTTTCTCGGCGAGAGCCTTGTCCTTCTTCGCTACAGAGTCAAGGTTGGCCTTGACCTGGTCGAAGTTGCCCTGGCGGGCGGCGATGATGGCTCTGAGGTAGTCAACCTTGGCGTCCTTGCAGTGAGCGGTCTTGGAAGCCTTGTCAAGCTGACCGGTAAGGATGTAGGCAAGAACAGTGTTGTGGCAGCAGCCCTTTACGTCCTTGAGGTCCTGAACGGCCTTGTCGTAGTCGCCTGTGAGGATGTCCACAACGCCGATATTGGCCTTGGCGGCATCGGTGCCGGCCTTCTTGAAGTTCTTGGCGGCTGTCTCGTAGTCACCCTTGCGCAGAGCCACGACACCAAGAGCGTTGGTGAGGTCGGCGTCCTTTGTCTGAACTTCGGCGAAAGCTTTCTCGGCCTTCTTCACGTCACCTGAGTTGAGGTAGGCTACTCCGAGGTTGAACCTGGCCTTGTCGCTGTCATACTTGGTGATAGCCTTGTTGTAGAGCTTTACCTTTCCGTCAAGATCCTTGCTGAGGGCGGCTGCATGCAGGAGGGCAGGCTCATCGAGGATGTCGATGTTGCTCTCCACAAGCTCGGCGAGCTCATCGGATGTGTAGTTCTTGAACTCGACGTTGGCTATGAACCTGGCGCGGCGGAGTTCTGGGAGAATACCGCTTTTAAGCTCGGTGTAAACGGAAGACATATTCTTGATCTCGCTCTCACGTACGGCAGGGTCGCTGTACATTGAAAGGACTCGGAGAATGAGGTCTTTGTCCTCGATGTCGGAATTCTGCACAAGCTCCTGGAAGCCTTCCCAGTCCTGACCGATGCTCTTTACCTCAGGGTCAGCGACATCCTTGCCCTTCATCACCTTGTTCCATGCTTTGTCGGCAGACTTGGAACGCTTCTCGGAAAGGGTGTTGTTGAGCTTCTCGCCACCGTCCGGTGAAGCGTAGGCCACAACCTCAGTTCCTACAAGGGTCTTTCTCTCGTTGGCTTTGATCTCATCAAGAGCGCTCTGGAAATCCTTGATGGACTGGCCTTTGAGCTGCTTTGACTGAACATCGGCAGAGTTGATGTTGTAGAGGATCTGTCCCTCGGCGGTCTGCTGGAGCACAGCCTGATAGCCGTCAGCTTTGTAAGGAACCTGTCCTGCGGCCTTCACGAGCATATAGGTCGTGTTCACACCGTCGGCAACCTTCTTTACAGGAAGCTTGTAGGACTTGGCTTTGTACTTCACGATGCCGCGGAGCTCAAGGTGCGACTGCTCCATGCCCTCGACATAGTTGAAGTGAACTTTCTCTGTGACAGTGCCGCCAGCCTTGGCAACAACCTTATAGTTGTCCTTGACCTTCTCGCCCTGATACATGAATGGAGTCATCTTGGCCTCTCCTCCGTCATAGACGAGGACAGGGGTGACCTCAAGGATGGCCTTTGGATGGAAGTACTTTTCTGGGTAGGTCACTGTGACGGTGGCGTCGATGTTGCCGGCGACACACTCCAGAACCGCAGGATCGCACTTTACGATCACATTGTCAGCAAGTTCAGCCATTTTTTCGGCTGAAGAGCAGGCAACCGCAGCCATACCGATGACGGCGGCGGCGAAAAAATTGAGTGTCTTTTTCATATAACAAATGATTAAAGATTGCATTCTAATGCTTTTAACAAATATACAAAGATAACTATTATTTTGTTAACTTTGCCAAACTGTGAGCAAATACTATGGATTCACAAGAACTGCAAAGACTTAAAAACAAATACGACATCATCGGGAATGATGCCGCTCTCAACAGGGCGCTGGAGACTGCTGTCGCCGTTGCCCCGACCGACCTGACTGTCCTTGTCACAGGTGAAAGCGGTGTCGGTAAAGAGAATATTCCAAAGATCATCCACCAGAACAGTCTCCGCAAGACAAGCAAATACTTTGCCGTAAACTGCGGCGCCATTCCGGAGGGTACTATCGATTCTGAACTTTTCGGTCATGAGAAGGGATCGTTCACCGGTGCGATCGAGACTCGCAAGGGCTATTTTGAGGAAGCTGACGGTGGAACTCTGTTCCTGGATGAGATCGGGGAATTGCCATTGGCCTCTCAGGCTAAATTGCTGAGGGTGCTGCAAAGCGGGGAATTCATCAAGGTCGGGTCCTCAAAGGTTCAGAAGACTGACGTGCGGGTCATCGCTGCCACAAACGTCAATCTTCTTTATGCTGTCGGAAAGGGAAAATTCCGCGAGGATCTTTACTACAGGCTGAATGCCATCCAGATCATGATGCCGTCCTTGCGGGACCGCAAAGAGGATATATACCTGCTGTTCAGAAAATTCACGTCTGATTTCTCGGAAAAATACGGTATGGGCAAGGTGACTCTGACCAATGACGCCATAGACTTGCTGATAAACTACCGGTGGCCCGGGAACATCCGTCAACTGAAGAATATAGCCGAGACGGTCACCGCATTGGAGTCCGAAAGATTGACTCGCTCGGCGGAAAAGTGTGTTGTCGATTCGCGGACTCTGTCCCGCTATATGCCTAAGGAGGAGACAGCCCTTCTTCCGGCCACTGCCGTGTCCGAACCTTCCGGCGGCCAGATGTCGGATTCAGACAAACAAATGATAGTCAAGGCCATCTTCGACCTCAAGCAGGAGGTGGACCGCCTGAAAGCCAGACTGGATTCGATGCCGGGCATCGTGTCGGACATTCATCCGGCGCTCAGGCCTTCTTCCGAGCCGGAGGAGGCAGAATGGCAGGGTCAGGGGACACCGGTCACAAGCGGGAAGATAGACAAGGTCGTGAACATCAGTACGGAAGATCCTAAACCTCAGGATCTTTCTCTGAAAAAATCCAATCTGGAGATAATCTCCAAGGCTCTGGAGAAACATGGTGGCAACCGTAAGCTTGCCGCTCAGGAGGTGGGAATATCCGAGCGTACCCTCTATCGTTGGATAGAAAAGTATCATCTTGACTCAAAACCAGAATGAAAATGAACTTGAAAAAATATCTCGTCGCGTTGATTTCGTTGGCGGCAGCCGTTTTTGCGGGGTGCTCCATTGTCAATTACTCGTTCTCCGGCACATCCATTCAGGCTGATGTCAAGACTGTGACGATCAATTATTTTGAATATAAAGCCCTCAAGGTCAATCCTAACCTCAGCAATGACCTTACAGAGGCCATGAGGGATAAGTTCCGCAAACTGACCAAACTGGAGCAGGTGGAGATGGACGGGGACCTGGAACTTCAGGGGGAGGTGACCGGCTATGAGGTCAGAGCCGCGGCGGTGACCGCCAACGAGGTGGCCGCACAGAACCGCCTTACGGTCACGGTGAAGTTGAAGTTCACCAACAGGAAGTACCCGGAGGACGATTTCGAGAAGAATTTCTCGGCATATTCGGACTATGATTCCACAAACTCCTTGGATGCTGTCGAATCTACCCTTTGCCAGGAGATAATCGACAAACTGGTGGAGGATATGTTCAACGCTAGTGTGGCTCAGTGGTAGGTATGGAGGGAGTCAAAAAGAATCTCCGGTCTTTGACAATGGACGAATTGACAGGGGTGATCAACCTTTACCCTTGGTTTGGCGGCGCCCGTAAGGAATTGTGTGCCAGAATGGCCAAGGTCGGAGGTGAAGAGTGGGGCAAGGCGCAATATTCTGACACCGCCATGTATGTTGTTTCCAGAACATTGATCTCCGACATCATGCGTTCGGCCCGTAAAGAGGACTATTCCGACAAGGATGTGGAGCGTCTTATCAAGGAATATATAAGGCCGGAAGCGACAACTGTGGCGGTGGAGACTCCGGACTGTTCAAGACCCCAATCGGTTGATTATCACCGCACGGTACGTGTGGCCGGCGGAGACTTTTTCTCGCCTGAGCAGTATGCCGCCGTGAAAAAGGAAGATGACAATGTTTTCTCCCGCTTCAGGTCAGAACGCTGCGATGACCCGGAAGGGCGCAGTTGGGAAGATCCTGAGTTCGGGTTCTGCACCGAGACATTGGCCGCGATTTATGCCGATCAAGGCTATTTTACTGAGGCAAAGAAGATTTATTCCCGACTAATCTTGCGATATCCGGAAAAAAGTGCTTACTTTGCATCCCTTATTGAAAAATTGCAACAGGAAAATTAAAATTAAAAAATATGTTTACATTCCTCACAGTTTTTATTGTCATCGCGGCGATACTTCTGACCATCGTCGTGCTGCTTCAGAACGGCAAGGGACAGGGAATGGCCAGTAACTTTACTTCAGCCAACCAGACTCTTGGCGTAAGACAGACCGCTGACATCCTCGAAAAGGTCTCTTGGGGTCTTGTCACTTTCATCCTCGTTGTGTCCATCATAACTTCCTTCACGACAAGGACCACTGTTTCAGGTGTCGATTTGACCGATAAGATCGAGAACACAGCCGCGCAGCCGGAATTCCCTTCCGCTCCTGTACAGCAGGCCAATCCGGCTCAGGAGGCTCCTGCGACCGAAGCGCCTGCGGCCGAGACTCCTGCCGAGTAACTGACATTTTGTCAGCCTTCGGGCTGTGGAACATAATTTGACTTTAAGCCGTTTGATCTCTGGACCGGACGGCTTTTTGAATGCTGTCACGTGAACCGGCGCGGGCCGCGAGCGGAAGTGTCCTGAGACTGAAAAAGGAGTGATAAATTATGGAAAACAATACTAACAACAAATCTTTGGAGTTCTTGCCTAAGTTCGCCATCAACCTGAACGAACAAGCAGCAAAGGGTAAACTCGATCCTGTCATCGGCAGGGATGAGGAAATCCGAAGGGTTCTGCAGATTCTGAGCAGAAGGACCAAGAACAACCCTATTCTTGTAGGTGAGCCGGGTGTCGGCAAGACGGCGATTTCAGAAGGAATCGCTCAGAAGATTGTGGACGGTGATGTCCCGGAAAACCTGAAAAGCAAGCAGGTATATTCATTGGACATGGGTGCCTTGATCGCCGGTGCTAAGTATCAGGGAGAGTTTGAGGAGCGTCTGAAGGGGGTTGTCAAGGAGGTCGTTGACAGCGCGGGAGAAATCATCTTGTTCATCGATGAGATCCACACCCTTGTCGGCGCCGGCCGTTCATCCGGTGCGATGGATGCCTCAAACATCCTGAAGCCGGCGCTTGCAAGAGGCGAGTTGAGGACAATCGGATCAACCACTCTTGACGAGTACCAGAAGTACTTCGAGGCAGACAAGGCTCTTGAAAGACGATTCCAGATGGTTTTGGTCGATGAGCCTACACCGGCTGAGTCTATCGCCATATTGAGAGGTCTTAAGGAGAAATATGAAAACCATCATCGTGTCAAGATTGAGGATGACGCGTTGATCGCCGCTGTCAACCTTTCGCACAGGTACATCACGAACAGGTTCCTGCCGGACAAGGCCATCGACCTTGTCGACGAGGCCGCCTCAAAACTTCGTCTGGAGATGAACTCCGTTCCGGAGCCGATCGCCGAACTCAACAGCGACATCCGTCAGCTGGAAATTGAGAAAGAGGCCATCAAGCGTGAGGGAACCTCTCTGAAATCCGAGAAGATCCAGAAGGAACTCAGTGACAAGATGGCCGAGAGAGAGACCTTGATGAAGAGATGGAATGACGAGAAGAGCATTCTGTCCGGACTTCAGGAGGCTCGTCAGGAGATTGAGGACTATAAGATTCAGTCTCAGGCTGCTGAAAGGGCCGGTGACTACGGCAAGGTCGCTGAACTTCGCTATGGCAAGATCGC
>DCMG01000143.1:22024-49638 GCA_002321335.1 Bacteroidales bacterium UBA1628
GTGACCCCTCAGGACATCGCTGAGGTTGTGGCCAAATGGACCGGAATCCCGGTGCAGAAGATGCTTGAGAGCGAGAAGGAGAAACTTCTGAGGATCGAGAGCGAGCTGCACAAGAGGGTCGTTGGTCAGGATCAGGCCATTCAGGCAGTCGCTGACGCGGTGCGCCGCAGCAGGGCCGGACTGTCCAATGAGAAGAAACCTATCGGATCGTTCCTCTTCATGGGTACGACCGGTGTCGGTAAGACGGAGTTGGCTAAGGCTCTTGCGGAGTTCCTGTTCAACGATGAGAACATGATCACGAGGATTGATATGAGTGAGTATCAGGAAAGGCACACGGTCAGCCGTCTTGTCGGCGCGCCTCCGGGATACGTCGGCTACGATGAGGGTGGCCAGCTTACCGAGGCCGTAAGGCGCAAACCTTACTCAGTCATCCTTTTGGATGAGATTGAGAAAGCCCATCCGGATGTGTTCAACGTGCTTCTGCAGGTTTTGGATGACGGCCGTCTGACCGACAACAAGGGACGTACGGTTGACTTCAAGAACACTATCTTGATCATGACCTCAAATGTCGGGTCTGACATCATCCAGGGCTATATGGACAGGCTTCCTGCCGTTGGAAAACCAGGTGCGGATCCTGCCGAGGAGATGAGGGCGATCGCAACAAGGCGTGAGCTTCTGGACGAGTGCAAGGAGAAGGTCATGGACGTGCTCAAGACCACGGTAAGGCCGGAGTTCCTGAACCGAATCGATGAGATCATCATGTTTGATCCGCTCACCCAGAACGACATCCGTGAGATTCTTCACATCCAGATGAAGCAGCTTCAGAGCAAGCTTTCTGAGGAAGGGGTCACCATCGAGTTCACGAAGGCTTTCGAGGATCACATGGTCACGGGCGGCTACGATCCCGCATACGGTGCCCGTCCTATCAAGAGGTTGATGCAGCGTGAGCTTGTCAACCAGCTTGCGAAGGCGATACTGGCCGGAACGGTCCACAAGGATTCTGTGATTGAGGTCGATGTGGTTGGAGGACAGATAGTCCTGAACGACAAGAAATAAGGTGAACTGAACCGCGAATAAAAAAAGAGGATGTCTCTTGGAGAGGCATCCTCTTTTTTTATTGGCAGAAATTGATCTCTTTGACAATGCGCTTGAGTCCGGCGTATTTGTCAAGAACCCACATCACATAGCGTATGTCTGTGTTTATGCATTTGTTGTAGCCCTCAGTGTAGGACGCGTCACTGGCGAGTGATTCGAGATTGCCGTCAAAGGCCAACCCGATGAGCTCGCCTTTCGCGTTCAGTACAGGACTTCCGGAGTTCCCGCCCGTGATGTCGTTGTCCGTCATGAAATCCACGATCATAGTGCGTTTCCCGTCAATCCTTACGCCCCAACGTCCCCAACGACCTTTTTCCAGAAGTGATCTCTGCCTCTCCGTGAGAGTATAGTCATGGTCTGCTGGATTATATTTCTGAAGAATACCTTTTGGGGTAGTGTACCAACCGTACAGAATCCCATCGTTCGGCTGAAGCCCTCCCACTCTTCCGTAAGTGATTCTCATTGTGGAGTTCGCGTCGGGATACTGCTCGATGTCCTTGTGAAGTCTCATCCAGTAGAGGGCTTTCTTGTACTCTTTCTCAAGGTGGGAGACATTCTGCATTTTCCTCGACTGGTCATTCCTGTTGTTGAAAGCCATGATCGGAGTGTCGGTCAGGAACCGTCTGAGCGGATCACGCCTTACCTCGTCAACAGACTGGATGTCCTCGATTCTTTCAGGAGAGGAAATCACACTTCTGGTCCAAAGATATTCCGCCATGGCCTTGTAGTCGTTGCCGAAACGGTCCAGCATCTTGTTCTGGTACTTGCCGAAATAGTAAGATTCAAGGTTGTCGAAATATTCCTTGCAGGCATATTCAAGAAGTTCCTTTTCCACTCTGGCGTCGGTGGCGTCGGCGCCTGCCCTCAATGCCTCCTTGGCTTTTTCCACTGTGGAGGCGTTCCCCGCGCGGAGGAGGTAGCGGCTGATGTAGGTTCCGCGGAATATCGTCTCCCGGAAAAACACCTTGTCCCTTTCGATGCTCTCTGTCTGCGAATATGCTTCCTTGAGATCCGGAATCAAATCCTCCCACATCGCTCTCCGGTTTGCGGCGGCGTTGATCCATCGCTGCATCTCCCTCTCCTGCGCGACCTTCTCATCCTTGACCCAAAACCTCTTGAAGCATTTTACCATCCCTTCATTGTTTTCCTGCACATTGCTCAGCGAGAAAAACCAATCTGAATATTTCATCCTGACCTGCGGGTCGGCGTCCATCCACTTGCGGATTATGCCCATCTGACCGCCTCTGATGGCGTTGGACACAGGAAGGCTGACCTTCTCCTGATAATCTATCTCAGCGGATGAGGAATATCTGTTCGTCCTTCCAGGATAACCTATGACCATTGTGAAAGCTCCAGGATAGTACCCTTCAAGTGATACATTGAGGCTTTTCTCCCTTGTCACAGGCTTTCCGTCCTCGTAGATTCTGTAGATTGTGAAATCGCAGTTGTGGCGCGGCCAGGTCCAGTTGTCCTGATTTCCGCCGAAGTAGCCGATGCACTGCGGCGGAGCGGCGACGAGCCTGAGGTCGGTGTAAACCTTGTAGACAGACATATAGTACTTTTCCCCGGCCCACATGCTGCTCATGATGCATTCCAGTCCTGTGGCCTTGTTGTAACGTTCCTCCATCATCGCACTGATCTTCCGGCTGCCGAACGGTTTCCCGGCTGCCCGGAGTTCCTTGGTGAGCCCTTTCACCTCTTCGGTGACATCGAAGACTCTTTTCAGAAAGAATACTTTCTCTCCTTCAATCGGGATTTCCTGTTCGCTGGTCATGGCCCAGAACCCGTCCTCAAGATAGTTGTGCTCCGGAGTACTGAGTCTGGCGATGTTTGAATAGGCGCAATGATGGTTCGTGATGATCAGCCCATGATTGGAAATCACACTTCCTGTGCAGTAAAACCCGATCGACACAACCGCATCCGACACCGCTGTCCCAGGGGCCTCGTCGTTGTAGATTTCATTGGCCGCCAGCTTGAGGCCGCGCGCCCTCATGTTCTTTTCCAATGCCTCGTTGATGTCTTGGATCATCCACATCCCTTCATCGGCGAAAGCCGCGACACTGAACATCAGCGCCGCAGCCATCATCATAATTCTTAATGTTCTCATCAGAAGTTTATTCTTCGGTGTAAATGACAGTCAGAGAGTTCCTGCCGGTAAGCTTTGCGGCCGCCTTGCGCACATCCTCGGCTGAGACTTTCTTGTAGGCGGCTTCCCAGTCCTTGTTCGGATCGATGCCGTTCCTGACGTAGTTCATCACCTGGGAGTTTCTGTGCGACATTGATTCGGAACGCTTGGCCTTCGACTCCAAATTGTTCTTTATCAGCCATGTCCGTGCCTCTTCAAGCTCTTTCTCGGTAGGGCCTTCGGCATTGAATTCAGAGATGACGTCATCAAGATCCCCTACAAGCACTTTGTAGAGGTCAGGTCTGGTCTTGAATGTGACCTCGGATTCGCTGCGTCCCTTTTCACGCACGCTTACCGTTGAACTGAATCTGATCGTGTAGGTACCGCCACGTTTTTCTCTGATCTGATTGAGGAGACGCTGTGACAGGATGTAGTCCACAAAGTCGACCGCCGCTATGCTTTCTGTCGCTGGCTTGACCTTGGAAGAGAAGATCCTTGACACGAGGGTGTAAGGGTTGATCTCTTTCTTGCCGGTCATCGAGAACTCGCTCACTCCCTTGAATGAAGGGACCCTCTCTTTGATGCCGCTCTTCCTCACACTCCTGTCTCCGTCCGGAATCGATGCGATGTACTTGCAGACATATTCCTTGACCTTGGCTTCATCAAGGTTTCCGGCGATGAAGACTGTCATTCCGAGCGAAGGATTGAACTCCCTGCGGTAGATCTCCCCGACAAGCGTCATGTCGACTCCCTCAACCGCCGAAGAGTCTATTTCCACAGACCAAGGATGGTTGCCGTAGATGAGCGAATCGCAGGCCTCGTTGAAACGGACGGCATCTTTCTTAGGCTCACCGAGGGCTTCCAGCTTCTTGTCCTTCATCTGCTTCAGCACCTTGTCATTGCCCATGTAAGGGTCTGTGATGGTGAGCGATGCGATGCGGAAGGCGTTCTCTGCCTTCTTGGCCGGGGCCGACATGAAGATTCCGGCGAACCGTTCGCTGATTCTGATCGACCTTGTGACCTCATTGCACTCAGGGACCTTGGCGATCTCATCGCTTGACGCTCCTCTGAACCCGGCGTTGGTCTTGATGAACTCGCCGGCGAACAGGGCAGAGCCGAATCTGTCCTGCGGCAGGGCGTTGTATCCTGAGTTGAAGTAGACAAGAAGCGAAAGGTCAGGTGTCACTTTCCGGTCGTTGACCGGGGTCCAATAGACTTTGGCTCCGTTGCTCAGAGTCCATTCCTTGCTGTTCTCCAAGCCTTTGACAGTCTTTTCTTTGACTATTTCCCCTTCGGCTTCATTCACGTTCAGGTCAACCTTCCTGAATGTGACGAAGTTCGGTTTCACATCCTGTGCGAAAGCTTTGGCGAGCCTTGCCCTGGTCTCTTCCGTTGATGGGATTCTGTCCTTGTCTTTCGGGTTGGCGAACCATGAGTAGATCTTGTCACTCTGTGAGAACACCTTGCCGATGTAAGGCTTTACATCGTCCAATGTGATCTCAGAGATGATTCTGTTCTGGATCGCGCGGAGCTCAGCCGGATTTGTCAAGGACGTTCCGCTGATAAAGTTGTTGTGGCAGACAGCCACGAGGTCGGCGTTGCTGACAGACGCCGGATTGAGCGGTTTGTCGAGGTGATAACGCCTTCTGACGGTCATCTTCATGGCCTCAAGCTCAGCCTCCGAGATTCCATATTCAATCATCGCCTTCTCGTTTCTGGCGTAGAAGTCGATCAGCGGCAGCAATCCGCTGTCTTTCTTGCATAAGATGGTGTAGAGATCAACGTAGTAGTCGCTGGACTCGGCGTAGTTCACCATCACCGCTGACTGAGGCTCAGCCTTGCCGGAACGGATCTGCTCTTTCATCCTCTCGGACATCACGTTAGCGAGAATGTCGCGGATGTAGAGATCCTTGTAGAACTCTTCAGTGCTCCGGATCTCACGTTCAGGATAAGGCATTCTGTAGAAGACCTTGAGGGCCGTGAAGCTGAGAGTGGAATCAATCAGGTTCTCGAAGATAGGCCCGTCGGCCTCCGGTGCGAGATAGACCTCTTTAGGAGTCGGATTCACGGCCTTCGGGATGTCGGAGAACCGGCTGCGGATCTTTTTCTCCATTTGGGCGGCGTCAATGTCACCGACCACGATTATCGCTTGAAGGTCAGGACGATACCACTTGTGATAGAAGTCCAAAATCTCCTCTCGCTTGAAGTTGTTGATCACGTCAAGGGATCCCAGGACAGTCCTTTTGGTCTGCTTGGAACCCTGGTAGACAAGGTTGGTCTGCGCCGTGAAAAGGGTTCGTCGTGAGTCGAAGCCTCTCCGCCACTCCTCGCGGATGACCCCTCTCTCCTCGTCGAGCTCATCCTGATCGCAAAGGATGTCGCCCGACCAGTCATGGAGGATCAGCAGCAGCGAGTCCACAAATGTCTCTCTGGCGACCGGTGCTCCGTCGATGTGATAGCAGGTCTCGTTTCTGGAGGTGAACGCGTTCACGTTAGCCCCGAAACGGACACCGTTTTTCCCGAGGAACTCCAGCATCTCCTTCCCTGGGTAATGCTTGATTCCGTTGAACGCCATGTGCTCAAGGAAATGTGCGAGACCGTTCTGGTTGTCGTCTTCTTGGAGCGCTCCAACATTGTGCACTATGTAAAAGTCGGCTGTTCCGGCTGGTTTGGCGTTGTGCCTGACGTAATAGGTCAGACCATTGTCAAGCTTCCCTGTCCTGATCTGCCCGTCGGAAGGCAGGATCTGCGCTGCCAGACCGAAGGCGCTCAATGCCAACGCTGCCGACGCTATGAAAAGAGATTTTAAAAATTGCATCCTATTGTGAATATGAGTGTGTTTCTGTATTTTCCGGTGAGATATTCTGGATTTGATGTCAGGCGGCGGTAGCTGTCTGAAAGATCCATGAACAACGAATATCCACGCTTGCCGGCCCTTTTTACCAAAGTGTAGCGTACCGAGGCGCCAGCACCGACCGAGGAGGCGTGGAAATATTCATAATTCCTGTTCAGGTAAGTGTCATTGGTGCGAGGGTTTCCGGTGGCGGAGGAATATTGCCCGTCCTCGTTTTTAAGATCATTTCCTGCGAAGGAGTAGTTTGCTTCCAGTGAGAGCGACAGAAAATTGCTTTGCATCATGACGTTCTTGGCAACCAACATGCTGAGGGTGTTCTGAGCCAGCCTCTGCTTCCTGTAGAAAGGATAGGAGGTGGCTGTCTGACTCAATCCGAACCTTTCGAAGCCGAGTGATGCGGCCCAAGGCGACGGCCGGAATATGTCCGCTGATTCATCGGACATCCTTTCAACTGTATACCTCGCTTTGACGCGTCCGACCGTCTTGTCTCCAACCTCTTGACTTCCGAAATATTGTATCTCGGGATTCTGGCCAGGCTGTGTGGAAACTCTGTAGGTGTTTTCCTTGTTGAGTGATGTCATAATATTCCAGCTACCGTCAATCCTGTTGAGCAGTTTTCCGGTTTTGAACGAAACTCTGGTGTCCAGACTGTACCTCATTCCGTCAAAGTCACAGAACCGCACGGATCCGCTGGCCTTCTTGCCGAAATATCCGTTGCGATAAGCGGCTCCGAGGTCCAGAAACGCGGTCACGCCTCCGACCTTGAACTCGGCCTGCGCGCTTCCACCGAAGAACTGGTTGAACATCGGACGCTCATTGGAGACTGAAAGATAGCCGTTGTCCCCGTCGATGATCTCAACCTTGCCGAAACTTCCGCCGTAGTCCACCAGGCAGTAGTACTGCCTGTCGAGTGTGCCGAAGAGTTTCTCGGCGACAGTCTCGATCGTCTTGGTGTAGTTGAGGCTGATTCCGAAAGCCCCTTTCCCGTCCGCCAATGAATATCTTGCCCCGAACGACGCGTCCAGATCCATCCACTGGCTGTACGATCTGGGATCCTTGCGCTTGGCATAGTCCGCGCTCTGGAAGTTTATCTTCCCGGCAAGCGTGAGCCTGTCACTCAATGAATATACCATCGCACCCTCAAGGGTATATTCCTCCAAGGTCTTCGTCCCGGTCGTGGTGTCCACGCTTTCGAGGAAATTGACGGGGTTGTAGTAAGGGTCCATGAGGATCTGTCCTCCCATGTCCTTACCTTTGAAATAGCTGTAGTCCATCCGGCCGTAGAAGGTGATCCGGTCGGAGACTTTTATGTAGGAAGCCGCCTCCAGGTTTGGCCTGAAGCAGTCGCGGCTTTCGTGCAGGTCCGTCAACCCTCCGTCTTTCTTTTCAAGTCCAGCCCTGACGGTTGAGATCTTGCCTACCGGCAAGGTCGCTATCCCGGCAGGATTGGAAGACCGCACCCAAGGGCTGAGGTCTGTGAAACGGGAATATTCATCCTTCCACTCCTCGGTCTGCGACCAGGCCGGAAGAGCGGAGAGGATGAACAATCCTATGAACGAAAGGATTCTTGAACCCATGATTTATTTCTTGATGGAAGCGACCTTCCTCTGGTGGAAGTCGTTCTTGGAGTTGTTGGTGTCCTTGTAGATGATGTGCGCTCCCTTGGCGATAGAGGCCTCGGCGTCGATTCCGGAAGGATCGGTCGAGCCACCCTCAAGAGTCTCTGTACCACCGGCATAGTTGTACACGAGTTTGCCCTCGTTCTCGGCGAGGGCCTCGGTGGCCTCCTTGTCAACATTCCTGTAGATGGAGTAGCCGCTCTTGTTCGTGAAGCCAATGTAGCCTGCGTCAACGCTGTCAAGAAGCCTCTTGTTGGATTTCTGTAGGTTGGCATTGTCGAAGACCTCGACGCCGTCCTTGACCCAAGCGAGAGGAATCTTCGCACAGTTATTGGCCTCGATTCCGTTAGGTGATTCGATGTTGTCCTTGTTTGTCACAAAATCTTTTGTGGTTGTCCCTTCCGGCGAGAAGACAAAGAATGCCGGGGAATTGTTTGAAAGGGCCCAAGCTTTACCCTTTCCGTAGCAATATACCTTAAGATAGTTGCTGGTAGGAATTGATGCGGATGGCGCAGGATAGTTGCTTGCGTTGTCGAAGACCTCAGGGTCGTAGAACACGTAGTCAGCGCCGCTAAGATCCACGGAATTGGAATAAGCCTTTGTGTGGTCGATCGCACCGGTAATCGAGATCAGAATCTGTGAATAAGGGGCGATCTTCACATTAGTCTCGAACCACCATACGGCGCTCCATGCAGGAAGGTAGTCTGAATATGAAGGCTTCCCGTCTTTGATGTAGGCGTTTGTCGCATGAGCGTTGGCCGCATAGCACATTCCGAACGCATACTTGCTTGCATCAGCCTCCACAGGTGAGTTGTTGTAGAGGATGACGTACCTGTCTGTCTGGTAGTGCTTGGCACCGTCGTTGTCCATGCAGCCTCCTATGTACAGTTCCTTGATGATCACCTGACTGGTCTTTGAGGCAGCGAGGTTGAGAGTGAATGCGTTGGTCCCACCGTCCACGACTGTGACAGAGGAATTGGTGCCATTGTAGATGCTTGACTCTTTGTAAAGAGTCGCCGAAGCCTCGTAGATTCCGGCCACAAGCTGGAATGTCGCAGTGCCGTTCACTGTCGTGGCTTTGTATGCCGTTGATGAAGACTTGTCTGTCACGGTCACCTCGACAGCGTCCGTCACAGGCTCGTTGTCGATAAGGATCTGCACGGTGACATCATTGATCTTTGCGCTCTCGTCTTTTTTGCAGGCCGTGAATGCGGCGGCCGCCGCGAGAAGAATGTAGATGAACTTTTTCATTGTACTTTGTTTTTTGTTGTTTGTAACTTGTAAACAGTTCGCTTGTCTAAAATTTCAATCTTAAAGTAAGGCCATAATAGAATTTTGGAACGTAGCCGCTCCCTGTCAGAGAGTAATACTGCCGCGTCTTAGTGGAATAGACCTGCCCCAGATTCCTGAAGAAATTGTTGGCGTAGAAAGAGATGGACGCGATGTCCCCGATTTCTTTCGTCACGCTGAAGTTCGCCGAAAAATAAGGCGTGATGTAATCCTTCTGGTAATTGTACGTGAATGAGGTCCTTGACACGAGACTGCACAGATTGTAGTAAAGCTCTCTGTCGTTCTCCTTCGCCCACAGAAAATCCTGAAGGAATGGTTTAGGGGTCGGATCCCAATAGCTGGAGTAATACTCCGGATAGGTGACGGCGATCACCCTTCTGTCCATAAACGACGGATCGGAACCCGGCACGTAAGAAGAGTTGTCGTCAACCGCATAAGTCCTTGTGCCTCCCTCAGTTTCGCTGAGGTTCCTTGAATATCTCAGCAGAGTCCCTTCGATCTTCGCCGAGACGATCATCCTGACCCGAGGAATATGAGTGGTGATGTTCACGTTCATCCTCAGCATCCTGGACTCGCTGCCGTTGCTCGTCCCGTTTCCGCCGACGTACCATCCGATGTACTTGTAAGGAGTGTTGTCAACCATTCTTTGAGAAGTCGGTGAATATGCCAGAAGATCCTGATTGACAGTCTTGTATGAGTAGTAGTTTCCATCGAGTCTGATCTCCGTGTTGATCGGGTTGATCCTCTTGAAATCAATCACCCATTCGAGACCGTAACGGTTGACCGGAGTTCCGCTGTTGGCGGCGTATGTCCTGCTGACAAGGGATTCCCTCGTCACCCCGCCTATTGTCTGTGCCGGGATTGCACCGGTCTTGTCAGTGACGGTCACGACTCCTGTCTTGCGGTCAACGCTGTAGATCCTGTCATCCACAGGAATAGCGCAGGACTCAAGCGCTTTCTGGTCCGTGTAGTTGTACGAGAACGGATCGTAGGCATTGTTTGTCGTGAACGCCTTGACGGTCCTGTTCCAGAATCCGGCCAGGGATATTCTTGTGCCCGCAAGGTTGATTTCCATCCCGAGCTCCCCTTGATGGTTCCTTTGCCAGACAAGGCCGGGATTATATTCAATGGTGGTCGGCATCACATAGTAGGCATAATAGGCCTTTCCGTCGCTTGCAGTCGGAGGGTTGAACACCACGAGGTCCCTGTAGCCCGGCTGCGGGTAGAGAATCGAGAAAGACGGCTGCTTCACCGCCACACCCCAGCTTGCCCGGAAAGCGAGACTTCTGACCAGCTTGTCCCTGCGCCCCTTGGCTGAGAACACTGAATATTTCGCATTGAATCTTGGCGAGAGACTGGTTGTGGTTCCATATTCAGAACCCTTTATGAAAGTGCTTTCGGCTCTCAGTCCGGCGATCAGGTTCAGGTGTGATTCCCTGCCGACAGGGATGGAGATGTTGTCCTCGGCGAACAGGGCGAGATTGTTCATGAACGGAATCTCGCTGTAGTCGTAGGTCCTGTAAGACGGAGCGTTGCTCAGGTCTTCTGAATATTGCCCCTTTCCGAAATTGGCGTCAGCGTTCCAGTCCGCTCCCAGTTTGAGTTTGTTGTTGACGGATCCGAATTTCCTAGCCCAGTTGCTCTTGAGCGTCAGCTTGTAGGAGAACGGTTTGTCATCCAGGAACATAGTGTTGTACCAGTAACCCGGAGCGATCATGATTGCCGATGCGTCCGGATTGGTGGCATAGTCCTCCGCCACATAGTAACCTTCCTCCTTTCCGTGCAGTGAGACTGTTCCGGCCGCGCTGGAGTACCTGCTTCTTGTCTCGCTGAGCCTGTCCGACCTGACCACCGATCCCTTGAACTCCAGATTGGTGATCCAAGGCTTGCTCAGAAGCCAGCTTGCTTCGATGTTCGCTCTGAGTGTGTTATCCTTCTGTTTCTCGTAGGTGCCTGTCAGGAGGTCAGGGTCGGCCTTGGAGTCGCTTCCGCCAAGGTTGCCTGTGACTCCGGCGGAGAACCTCAGCGGGGTGTCACTGAATATTCCCGAATTGAAAAGGTTTGAATATATCAGTGAGATCTGCTTTCTGTCGTAGGATGTGTAAGGGGAGCGGCTGTCTTCCACTGAATATGTGTATTCGGCGCTGGCGTTCAGCACTCCGGCGGAGTTCCCGCGCCTTGTCTGCCCAAGACCGAAACCTTTGCTGACGGAGAACTGCTTCGTTTTCGGGTTTGTCGTCATTGTCACCACATAAGGAGCGATTCCTCTCTTGGTGTTGACCTTGACTATTCCCGCCCCGACATCGCCATATTCAACAGAAGGCACTCCGGAGATCACCTCGACCGACTCCACGTTGCTGGAGGCTATGTTGTTGACTGTCGCTCCGTTGGCTCCGGAAAAGCTGGCGTTGTTCGACAGACGGACCCCGTCCACTTCCACAGCCGTGCCGAAAGACGCGTTTCCGGCCTCGGTGCTTCCTCCGGCCCTGATGTTGAACCTTTGGGCGGAGAGCAGGCTTGGATTGGCGGTGGCGCCTCCCGGCAAAAGCCCGCTGATGTCCGCAAGGCTGACCATCTGGACATGGTCGAGCGCCGTCCTGTCCATCGTGCGGCTGGTCGTGGCGCTGTTCTCGTTCTCCTTCGCCGTCACGACCACCCCCTCGAGGGCAAGATTGTCCTCGCTGAGAAATGCCCGGTAGCCGGTCAGATCCTTGCTGATGATGACGGTCTTTGTGTCTGTCACGAATCCAAGGCAGGATACGCTGAGCGTGTTCTTCCCCGCGGGGATGTTCTTGAGAGTGAATCGTCCATTGTCATCGGCGACGGCCCATTGCTCGCATTCCACGGCCACCACGGTCGCGAATTCCACCGGCGCCTTGGTCTTCTTGTTCAGAACCGTACCTGAAACGGTGTAGGTCTGGGCGAAGGAAACCGCGCAGGACAGCAGCAGAAGCATTATCAAAAACAGTCTCCGCATAGTTTGAATATTCTTGTTCTTCTTTTAGCATGACCGGCAGTGTCCCGTCTGCCATGCCCGTTAAGATTACTATCTTTCCCTGATGACGTCGCCGTGATCCTTCACGACAGCCTCCTTCCACTTCTCGGTGTAGCCTGGCTGGGTAAGCCCCTCAGGCGTACCTTCGTGCCATTTTGAGTGTTTGAAAGCGCCGTCTTCGTTCTGGGCCTTGACGTTGCCGTCGATGTACTTCACAAGAAGTAGTTCCTCAAGGGCTACCCAATTCTCGAACTGCGCCTGTGCCGTGTTCACTGAATATTCAGTGAGCATCTTCCTGACGGAGGCGAACCAGTCCTTGCTGTCGATGCCTTTCTTCTCGGCCTTCGGAAGGATGGCGTTGTAGGCGTCAAGGGCCTTGCGGTCCATCTCTGCGAGTTTTGATCCCATCTGATCGTTCTCGAACTTGTCGATGGCCTCCTTCACTGTCGGAGCCATGATGTTGTAGGCCTTGTAGCAGGCGTTGGCGACACGGTTGTTGATCCAGAAAGACGCGGTAGGGGAGTACTTAAGCATATTCCCGTTGCCGACCCTGAAGCACTCTGGCACCTTGTCCGTGCAGGTGTAGATCGGGGTGACGTAGGATGTTGCGGCGTCATCGGTCCCGAACCAGAGGACTCCTCCGACAACGTCAGGAAGGTCGTGCCGGGACTGGCCCACAAACCAGAATCCGGTCTGCTGGGTGGCGATGGCCCTTTCGTTGACGTAGTTCCATCCCTTGTACTCGAATCCCATAGGTCTCCATCTGTAAGGAAGCGCGTTGCCGCCGGCTCCGATGTCGGTTGTCATGTCCAGAGGAGTTCCCTCGAAATGGTCCCTCATGGCGTCGGCCACATTCTTGACGGAAATCTTTCTAGCCGGTTTCACAAACAGCGGCATCCTGTGGCTGAGGTCCTTGCCTGTGATGTAGTCGTGATAGGCGGAGGCCGGCTCGGTGACGATCTTGCCGTCTTTCTCGTAGGTGAACTGTCCGTCGCAGAGGATGTTGAATGCGCTCCAAGCCCTTGCGTCGCAGCCTCTTACGGTGCCGAAATCGGCAGGGCAGTATGCTGCGCTGAAGTCGAAGTCCTCGTCCTTGCCGTCAAAGTAACCCTTCTCCCTCGCGAACGATATCACGTCCGGGGCATAGAGACAGTTTTCAGGATCGTTCAGCGGGAAAGTCTGGATTCTGGCTTGGTTTGCGTGAGAGCAGATGTAACCGTCCGGAATCCTTCTGGCCACCCAGACGAATCCCTTGCGGATGTTCTTCTCGTCCTTCATTTCGCAGCCCTTTCCGATGAGGTCCATGATCCAAGCCTCGTCCTTGTCCGCTATCGAGAATGTCTCGCCTTCAGAGGCGTAGCCATATTCATTGGCCAGATCCACTATGACCTGAATCGCCTCCCTTGCTGTGCGTGCTCTTTGCAGGGCGACGTAGATGAGTGATCCATAGTCCATTATGGCCGTGGTGTCTTCCAACTCCAACCTTCCGCCCCATGTGGTTTCGGCGATGATGAGCTGGTGCTCGTTCATGTTCCCGACAGTCTTGTAGGTGTGCGCCACCTGCGGGATCTGTCCCATTGGTTTGTAGGAGTCCCAATTGATGATGTCGAGCATCGCACCGGCTTTCCAGTTTGCCGCCGGATGGAAGTACAGCTCACCGTAGAGGACGTGCGAGTCCGCCGCGTAGGAGATGATGTTCGAGTTGTCGGTGCTTGCACCTCTTGTCACGATGATGTTGGTGCAGGCTTCAGCCTTGAAGCTCGCCGTGAGCACGCCGATGGCGGTCAGGAGTGCGAAGATGGTTGAATTCTTAGCCATTTTGTGATTAACGTATTATTGTT
Source organism: Bacteroidales bacterium UBA1628 (assembly GCA_002321335.1). Lineage (GTDB taxonomy): Bacteria > Bacteroidota > Bacteroidia > Bacteroidales > UBA932 > Cryptobacteroides. The sequence goes on from DCMG01000143.1 coordinate 35,844, forward strand.
TATTTTTGTTATCTGTATTACAAAATGTAAAGATAATGAAAAATATTTTTCTTACGGTTGTTTGTCTGACCATTTCAGCGCTGACTGTTTCCGCGCAGCAGAATCCTCCGAGTCAGGAGGAGCAGGAGAAGAAACTCTCCGAGTTCATCCAGAAGGAGGTAGACAGACTGGAGATGACCCTGAAACTGGAGGATTGGCAAGTGTTCTACGTGGATTCAATCCTGAATCATGACTACCGCGCCATGCAGGAGGAGATGAACAACCTGTCTTCCGCCAAAGTGTCCAATTATGACATCTACACAAGGGCTAGCGACAAGTGGGCGGAGAATATCTACGTCGCTTTCCGTAAGGTCTTGAATGACAATCAGTGGGATAAATATTTGAAAAGCGGGGCCGCGCGTGACAAGAAGGCACGCGAAAAAAGAAAGGCAAAGATGGAAAAGTCTTCCGCCAAACTGCGGGAAAATGATTAAATTTGCAGGAATATTCCGGGAATATTATGAAAGAAAGGATAGAACAGTTGCTTGCGAATGTCCGCGGGCTGAATTGCAAGACCGCCAAGGAAGTTGAGGAGGCCAGAGTAAGGCTTTTGGGCAAGAAAGGTGAAATCACCAAACTCTTTGACGAGTTCAGGACATATGGTCCGGATCTGAAGAAAGAGTTCGGGCGCAAGATAAACGAGCTCAAGCAGGCCGCTCAGGCCAGGATAGATGAGCTCAAGGAACAAACATCTTCTGAGGGTGTTTCTGAAGGCCCTAAGGAGGATTTGTCCATGCCTGGTGTCCCGTTTGAACTTGGTTCAAGGCATCCAGTGTCCATTGTCCGTCAGGAAATCGTGGACATATTCAGAAAGTTTGGCTACGATGTCGCCGAGGGTCCGGAGATCGAGGATGACTATCATGTCTTCGAGGCGTTGAATTTCCCTCAGAACCATCCTGCCAGGGATATGCAGGACACCTTCTTCGTGTCCGCCGGCCATCCGGATCCGCTGCTTCTGAGAACCCACACTTCTTCCGTTCAGGTCCGGGCCATGGAGACGATGAAGCTTCCTATCCGTGTGATCTGCCCGGGCCGTGTGTTCAGGAACGAGGCTATCTCCGCCCGGGCGCACTGCATCTTCCATCAGGTGGAAGGTCTTTACATTGATGAGAACGTCACGTTCGCCGACCTCAAGCAGGCTATTCTTCTTTTCGCCCGCGAGATGTTCGGCCCTGACACCCAGATAAGGATGCGTCCTTCCTACTTCCCGTTCACCGAGCCTTCCAGTGAGATTGATGTGAGCTGCAACATCTGCCACGGCAAGGGCTGCAACATCTGCAAGGGAACCGGTTGGCTGGAAATCATGGGCTGCGGAATGGTTGACCCTAATGTCCTTGAGGCTTCGGGAATCGACAGCAAGAAGTACAGCGGATTCGCTTTCGGAATGGGATTGGAGCGTATCGCGATGCTCAAGTGGCAGGTCAATGACCTTCGTCATTACTTCGAGAACGACCTCCGTTTCCTGTCCGAATTCAAGACTTCAATCGAGGTGTAGGCTTTTTATGAACTTTTTTTTGAAATTTTTTCTGAAAAAGTTTGCAGAAAAAGAAAAAAGCACTACCTTTGTAATCCCAAAGCAATGCTACGGGTAACAAGTCTGCGGAAATAGCTCAGTTGGTAGAGCACGACCTTGCCAAGGTCGGGGTCGCGAGTTCAAGTCTCGTTTTCCGCTCCGGAGAGGTCATCTATTGATGACCTCTTTTTGTATATCCAAAATCACATAATCAAGCACTTCTCATTATGGTAGCGTTGTCTAAAGCGAACAGGTTCAATCTTGCGTTCAACATATTCCTTGTGGTCGGAATGGTGTTGGCGGTGACCGTCACGACCATATTCAAACTCAGGCAGCCGGAAGTGAAGACATTCATGCTGCTTCTTGCAGCGTTCGGCTCCGTGATGGGTGTTGTGAACACGGTCATGTCAGCCAACGGGAACATCCTGACATTCGTTTTCGGCTTCATAGACGTGTTGATCGGGACGATTGTCTACCTGGACAACGGCATCATGGGTAATTTTGCCCTCCACGCGTTCTATTTCCTTCCGATGCAGTTCATAGGATTCTGGCAATGGAGCAAGAGGGGGGCGAAGGTACGTTCCGGAGAGGATGGCTCACGACTGAAGGCAAGGCGGCTGACCGGAAGGCAGTGGGCTTGGCTGGCGGCGGGAATATTAATAGGCATCGCAGCACTTTACCTTATATTATTATATGTGGACGGAGCGAAACTTGCCGCCGGAAAGATAGAAAGTGTAGACAGGCCGAAGATTCTCCTCGACGCGGTGGTGATGATTCTGAATATCGCAGGTCAGGTGCTGATGAGCCTTGCGTTCATGGAGCAGTGGTACATCTGGATTCTGGTTAATGTATCATCGATTTCTCTTTGGACTGTCGCTGTGATGAGCGGTGTGGGCTCGGGCAATGCGGCTGTGATGCTCATTAAATACATCTTTTACCTTCTCAACTCTCTCAACGGTTTGAGAATATGGCTGAGTCTGAGCCGTGAAAGCGCTAGACCCACTCTGCCCGACGATGGCCATAGGCCGTAAATTTGGATAATTGACTATTTTTTACTTACTTTGTGGCGCTATTTGTTTCCGGGTCACCTTGTGGGCGGATGACAATAGCGTAATTAGCAAGAATATACTTATTTAATTTATTCAATTATGACTGAAGAAGAAATTGTAAAGCAGGTCAAAGCGATTATCGTTGACAAGCTGGGCGTCGAGGAGTCTGAAGTGACTGAGAGCGCCAACTTCACAAATGATCTCGGAGCTGATTCTCTTGACACAGTTGAGCTTCTTATGGAGTTTGAGAGAGTGTTCGGAATCAAGATTCCTGATGAGGAGACAAGCACAATCGCTACCGTTAAGGATGCAATCGACAAAGTCAAGGAAAAGCTCGCCGGCAAGGAGGAAGCATAATAATCCTTTGACGTGACAAAATTAAGCCTCGGATTTCGATCCGAGGCTTAATTTTATTTTTCAGGATATCCTTTCGGAATGGCGAATGTCACTTTCAGCCTAGGCTTCTTGCCTTCAGCCTTCGGGCCGCGAAGCACGGCACGATAGTAGCGATCCTTGTCCAGTTCGGTGCTGGATGTCGTCGTGGTGGCCGATGAAGAGGCGTATTGAGCCATCGCCTGATAGTTATAGTAGTTGTTGTAATAACTGCCGTAACCGCCGTAGCCTCCGTAACCGTAGCCGTAACTGCCATATCCGTATCCCCCGTAGATCTGGTTGTAGTAAGAGGCATAGGCCATCTGCTGGTAGAAGTTGGCCATTTCCTCGGCCTCCGCGTCAGTTGTGGTTGTCTTTTCGTACCACATGATCAGGAACCAGATATCATAGTTTGAAAGTTTGCTGTCGTCAGCCTTTTTTCTTATGATCTGCTGGACGTGGTGAGTGATATCCGGCGCATAGTTGCAAAGCGATCGGTTGATGTCTCCTTGGTTCTCGTCCGAAGCGCTTGCGTCAGTCAGTCCGGCGAAAGTAACAGTCGTGTCGGTGCTGATCTTGATGGTCGGGCTCAAGACCTTTGGGTAACGGAACATTGTCGTGTAGTCTTCCGGAAAATCGAACGGCATCTCGATCGTGGCCTTGGAAATCAGGGTTGTTACAGGGTCACCGCCTTTTTTTACAATCTCAGCATTGACCAGACGCTGGATCTCTGACGCCGGGACAACCGGCTTGACCCCGCTTCCTCCTTCAATCAGAATCTTGTCATCCGCTTTGCCGACAAGATGGTCCGATTCATGGCGGTCAACATTGAACACGTACTGAGAAGGAACTTTCTTTACATTGATCAGAGAATCGAGATCCTGCATTTCGATCGGACTGAAATAGAACATCAGGCTCGAATCCTTTCTTTCTCCATTGAATTCTCCGTTGAAGTAAAGTATGGCGTAGTTGTCGGTTCTTGCGATGTAGGAGGCTCCGGTACTCTGGCTGACAAGCCTGAGGATGTCCAGCTCGAACATGTCGAACCTTCCACCGTTGCCGACGGGGTCGTCGGTGCAGAGGTATATCCCAGGAAACTTCTTTGTGTAGGTCTTCAGATCCTTGAGATCGTCTTGAGTCATGCTCAGATATTGCTTTCCGTAGTCCTCTGTGAACTCGAACGTCAGCGAGTCCTGACCGTTGGCGACAGGAACCCCTTTCGTGATTCTTTTGTCTCCGTGCTTGATTTCGGCCCTGGAGAAGTAATCCTTGGTGCCGAGCGGCTCTGTGAGCGCATAGACATTGACGTTCTGGAGAATGTTCATTTGATTCTCGTCTGCCACGGAGACTGAATCCACGGCAGCCTTGAACTTGAACCTTTGGAACACCGGATTTTTTCCGAAATCCACTGAGTCCAGCACCGGGACAAGCGTCACGACGCTTCCCCTGCTGAAAAGCCCGAAAGTCTCGTCACGGATGGAACCGATGGTGATTCTTCTGGAAGAATATGCCGTGAGGCTGTCGATGGATTTCATCCAAATCTCGTCGAGGTCGAACTCCGCCGTGTGGAAGTCGTATTTCTGATCGGTTGGAATATAGTCTCCTCCGAGGTTCTGATCCACCCCTACGCAAGACACGAGACCTGCCATAAGGGCGATGATTGCTGTGAACTTTCTCATTTACTGCAACTGTTGATAAAAGTTGTCGTATTCCTCGATGTAGCGTCCGCTGGCTATCGACTCCTCATTGAAAGGAAGCGTCGGTATATTCCTGCCCTCACAGAATCTGAGCAGTTCAGGGTCAACGTCTTTGTCTCCGAATATTATACCGTCTGAATACATGGCGGCGGTTTCAGCAAGATTTATGCCAGTGGTATTGTCCGGAAGCGGCACATCAGCCGGCTTTATGCCGCCGAAGAGGACGTTGTCCTTGAATGAAGGTGAGAAGATCTCGCCGGCGATCTCGCTGTAAAGGGATGTCACAATCCTGCTCCCGCTGAATATGGGATCCCCGTTATACGCTTTCTTGAGGTAGAGCGGCACCAGATGCGAGATCCATCCCTGGCAATGGATGACATCAGGAGCCCAGCGCAGTTTCTTGACTGTCTCCAGCACACCTCTCGCGAAGAAGATGGCTCTTTGCCCGTTATCCTCGAAAAACTTTCCGTCCGCGTCACAGGAGATCTGCTTGCGGCGGAAATAGTCCTCGTTGTCGATGAAATAGACCTGAATCCTGGCAGACGAAATCGAGGCCACCTTGATCACGAGCGGCCTGTCCACATCTCCGATGATGATGTTCATTCCGGAAAGCCGGATCACTTCATGCAGTTGGTTCTTGCGCTCGTTTATGCATCCATAGCGTGGCATGAACGCCCTGATTTCCTTCTTACGTTCCTGAATGCCCTGCGGCAGACAGCGGCCGATCCTGGAGATCGGTGTCTCCGGCAGGAACGGCATGATTTCCGAATTGACGAATAAAACTCTGTTTACGGGTCTTCCCATGGTAAATTTCTTGTCTTACAAAGGTAAGAATTTTTTTTCATATTTCGATATTTCACTATCTTTGAAACCAATTTGGAGCATTGCGCGAAAATGGCGGCAGGAGAAAACAAATTGATACGTCGGAGGCTCATAGGAGCCTGGCTGTCCACTGTCATAAGCATCAGCCTTGTGCTGTTGCTGGTGGGGGTGGCCGGACTTCTGGTTGCCAATGCCAGAAGCATCTCGGACTATTTCAAGGAGAACATGCAGGTCTCGGTGCTTATGAAGCAGGAGGTCGGCGAGGACGAGGCGATGGAATATGTCTCGGAACTGGATGCCATGCCGTTCATCAAAAGCACCATGTTCGTGTCGAGGGAGCAGGGAACGAAAGAGATGGCCGAACTCCTGGGAGAGGATTTTCTGAATGTTTTCGAGACCGCTCCGATTCCCGTTTCCGTGGATGTGACGCTGAGGGCTGACTATGTGTCTTCGGACAGTTTGGAGGTGGTCAAGAAAAAGATATTGAGTTCTCCTTTGGTCGATGAGGTTGTCTACCAGCAATCTCTTGTGGACAAACTGAACACCAACCTCAGGAAGATATCGGCGGTTCTGGGCATCTTTATTGTCCTGCTCTTGTTCATCTCTTTCGTTTTGATAAACAACACTGTGAGGCTCAACGTGTTCTCCCGAAGATTCACGATTCACACAATGAAACTGGTTGGCGCCACGAAGTCTTTCATCCGCACGCCATTCTTGGTTCAGGCTGTGTTTCAGGGGCTGTTTTCCGCCCTTCTGGCCATTTTGATGCTGGTCGGTATCCTGTTCTTCGTCAGAAGCGAATTCGTGCAGCTCTTTGAAGTGTTCAGGCTTGACCTTCTCCTGATTGTGATCGGCGTGGTCATGATGGCCGGAGTCGTGATCTGCACCGTCAGCACGGCGGTAGTCGTGGGACACCTTGTCTCGCTCTCCAAAGATGAACTTTATTGCTAATAATTAATTAATTCAGGAATATGTCAGATAACACCAAGATGTCAATCACCGGCAAAGGCCTGCGGATGCTCCTCATGGGGCTTGTCGTTATGGTGGCCGGTTTTGTTCTGATGATAGGTGGAGGCACAGTGGATCCGGACAAGTTCAACTGGGCCATGTTCGATTTCCGCAGGTTGGTGGCCGCGCCACTCGTGATCATTTGCGGGATTGTCATCGAGATCGTCGCGATCATGCGGCGTCCCAAGAACACTGAAAACGAATAGCCGATGAACTGGTTGCAGGCTTTCCTTTTGGGAATCGTTCAAGGACTTACCGAATTCCTGCCGGTCAGTTCCAGCGGCCACCTTATGATTGTGAGGGATCTGCTGGGCGTTGACGGAGAGGGCTTCCTGGATTTCACCGTGACCGTGCATCTAGCGACGGTGCTGAGCACGATTGTCGTGTTCCGTAAGCCGATATGCAGGCTGCTGGCCGGGTTGTTCAGATTCACCTACAACGATGAGACGGACTATGTGTTCAAGATAGTGGTGTCCATGATTCCTGTGGCGGTTGTCGGGCTGCTTTTCAAGGACAAGGTTGAAGCCTTGTTCACTGACAATCTGTTCACGGTGGCCGTGTGCCTGATCATCACCGCTATCCTTCTGTATCTTTCCGACATTCCCGGACGCTCGTCCGCTGCCGGTAAGGATGAATCGCAGGTGTCCAAGGCGCGTAACGGAATATCCTATTGGCAGGCTTTGGTGGTGGGGCTAGGGCAGGCTGCCGCCGTGGCTCCAGGACTCTCCCGTTCCGGAACCACCATCGCTACCGGCCTTTTGTGCGGTGTCAAGCGTGATGTGATGGCACAGTTCTCTTTTCTGATGGTTCTCGTGCCTATCATCGGGGAACAGTTCCTGGACCTTCTCAAGGGGCTTACCGGTGAAATTGCTTTGGGCGGCGGTCTCAGTCCTGTCTGCCTTGCCGTGGGTTTCCTTGCCGCTTTCCTGTCCGGACTTTTCGCCTGCAAGGTCATGATTGCGATCGTGAAGAAGGCCAGGCTGACATGGTTCGCCCTATACTGCCTTGCCGTCTCGCTTCTTTTGCTGATATTCGCATAGGCATATTCATGATAACGCTATGGCTGACAGAACGCTTTCATATTTTGTGTCGGATGTCCACCTCGGACTGGACGTGAACGACCCGGCAGACAGGGAAGCCCGCTTTGTCAGTTTCCTGAAGTCTATTCCCAAGGATCGCGCGAAGACTTTGTACCTTCTGGGCGACATCTGGGATTTCTGGTATGAGTATCATGATGTGATCCCGAAAGGTTATGTCCGAGTGTTCGCAGCCTTGATGGATTTGATGGACGCAGGTGTCGAGGTCTGCTTTTTTCAGGGCAACCACGACATCTGGTGCTTCCATTATTTTGAGGAACTGGGCATAAAGATTCTTCAGCAGCCATATGTCACAGAGATCGGCGGCAAAGTGTTCTGCCTTGGCCATGGCGATGGCCTCGGGCCTGGACACAAATGGTATAAACTGATGCGATGGGGATTCCGCAACAAGTTTTTCCAAAGCATATTTAGTCTGCTGCATCCATACATCGCCTTCCGCTTCGGGAAAGGCTGGTCAAAGAAAAGCCGGGTCGCGAAGAGTATGGAATATGTATTCAGAGGCTCCGATGAACCTTTGTACAAATTCGCCGTGGACTACTCCGGACGAAAGCATATCGACTATTTCATATTCGGACATTTCCATGTGAGTGAGGACCTGCGGCTTCCGACCGGAGCGAGGCTTCTCATCCTGAAGGACTGGATGGCTCCTCACTCGTCGAACTTTATCTCCTTCGACACGATGTCGGGGTGCTTGGGCATTTCCCAGAATATCGAGTAATACAGGGCATCGAATTCGCCTCTCTGCCATTTCTCGACAAGATACTCGGTTATCCTGTCCTCTCCGTTCGGGTCATAGTGAGACTTCAGGTTCTGCCCGAAGATTTTGGCCACACCTTGCCAGAATCCGGCGGAAATCCCGCTTTTATAATCCTTGATGATTGAATATGAAGATTTCCCTATCTCCCTGTCCACCAATTTGATGAGAAGTTTTCCCTGCGAGATCGTCATATTCCTGAGCGGCTTCTCGTAAGCGTCCAAAAGCTCTTTCTGGAGGCGGCTGACATATTTCTCCTTCTTTCCGCGCTTGAGGCCGCTCTGTGTGATATGCCTGCCAGCCCGCATCTCCATGTCTTTGGCCAGAAGGGCGTATGGGTAGACTTTGTTGAAGTTGTAGACAAGGCGGTAGTATTTTTTCAGGTCTCTTTTGCCGCCTCTGTAGCCCCTTGGGAAAATCCAGGCCGGGTCGATGCTGTCATAATAAGCTGTATCTCCGCGCTCCACGCGGTAGCCCATATAGCCGGCGCGTCCTTTGCCTCCAGCCTGAGGAGGAACGTCGCCGACACGGCCGGCGGAGAGTCCAGTCACCGCCAGCAACCCTGCCAGGACGCAGGTCACGTATGAAGTCAGCCTTTTCATCTTGGTTCCCGACTTGCAAAGGTACATATTTCCTGAAAAAAGTGTGCCATGTAAAAGAATGTTTATAGGTCGGCGACGACGCTGTCGAAATTGAACATAAATATTTTTCTGCTTAAATTCTAACGCTTTGAAAATGATACGTTTCTTTTGATGTTTTCGTGGTCGAAAAAGTTGAAATATTTTTCAAATTATGTTTGAAATCCATAAATTTTTGCTAAATTTGCAGTCCCAAATTCTAGGGTATAGTGGCGCAATGCGTTGATATTCAATAGATTTTGGAGAATTTGGAAATTATTAAAGTAGTACAGCAATGTTACAACCAAAGAAAACTAAGTTCAGAAGAGAACAAAAGAACGTGATGAAGGGTATGGCCCAGAGGGGCAACCAGCTCGCGTTCGGTTCCTTCGGTCTCAAGACCCTCGAGAACTGCTGGATCACAGCGCAGCAGATTGAATCCGCGCGTCAGGCTATTTCACGTTGTATGAACCGTGAGGGACAGATCTGGATCAGAATCTTCCCGGTCAAGCCTTTCACCAAGAAGCCTCTCGACACCCGTATGGGTAAAGGTAAGGGTGATCCTCAGGGATTCGTCGCTCCTGTAACCCCGGGACGTATCATCTTCGAGGCTGACGGCGTTTCGCTCGCGATCGCCAAAGAGGCCATGCGCCTTGCCGCCCACAAGCTTCCTATCGCCACTAAGTTCGTGGTGCGCAGGGATTATGTTGAATAATAAATGGAGAAGGAATAATGAAAACATCTGAAGTTCGCGAGATGTCCATTGCAGATCTGCAGGACCGCATCCAGGTTGAAAAGAACAGGCTTGACACGATGAAGCTCAACCACGCCATCTCTCCATTGGAGAACACATCGGAATTCAAGAAAATCAGAAAGGATATCGCTCGTATGCTCACTATCCTCGCTGAGAAAGAAAATGAACAGAAATAATCATCAGTCTTATGGAAAGAAATCTTCGTAAGGAAAGAATCGGCGTAGTGGTCAGCAATAAGATGGACAAGACCATCATCGTTGCGGTCGAGACCAAGAAGGAGCATCCTCTCTACGGTAAGTTCATCAAGCAGACCACCAAGTTCGTCGCTCAGGATGACAAGAACGAGTGCAGCGAGGGAGATACCGTCCGCATTATGGAAACCCGTCCTCTCAGCAAGACCAAGAGGTGGAGATTAGTTGAAATCGTAGAAAAAGTTAAGTAGTATGATACAGCAGGAAACACGTTTACAGGTTGCCGACAACAGCGGTGCAAAGGAGGTCCTCTGCATCCGTGTGCTTGGCGGTACGCATCATAGATATGCGACAGTGGGCGACCAGATCGTAGTTGCGATCAAGAGCGCTCTTCCTGGCGGTGACGCCAAGAAAGGCTCGGTCTCCAAGGCTGTCGTTGTCCGTACAAAGAAAGAAATCCGCAGGCCGGACGGATCTTACATCCGTTTCGACGACAACGCATGCGTTCTTCTGAACAACGCGGGTGAGCTTCGCGGAACACGTATCTTCGGCCCTGTGGCCAGAGAGCTGCGTGAGAACTACATGAAGATTGTTTCACTGGCGCCGGAGGTCCTTTAATAATTGAGAATTATGAAAAAGTTACATATTAAGAAGGGTGACACCGTGTATGTGAATGCCGGTAACGACAAGGGAAAGACCGGTAAGGTCCTGACCGTCATCCCTGCCAAGGATCGCGTCATCGTTGAAGGCGTCAACGTTGTCAGCAAGCACACAAAGCCAAACGCTAAGCAGCCTCAGGGCGGCATCGTAAAGCAGGAAGCCGGAATCCACGTTTCTAACGTCCAGCTGATCGACCCTGCGCAGAACAAGCCGACAAGAGTGGGCTACAAGTTTGTGGACGGAAAGAAAGTCCGCTACGCTAAGAAATCAGGAGAGGAGATTAAGTAACTATGGCAAAGAAAGCTACAAACAAACCGGCTGAAGCGCAGGCGCTTCCTGCAGGATATGTTCCTTCCCTCAAGAAGGTTTACAAGGAAGAGATCGTGGAGAAGCTCATGAAGCAGTTCTCTTACACGACTGTTATGCAGGTTCCTAAGCTCGTCAAGATTACCATCAACGAAGGAATCGGCGAGGCCACCAATGACAAGAAACTTGTTGAGGAGGCGGCTGAGGAACTCGCTAAGATCGTTGGTCAGAAGCCGCTTCTCACCACATCCAGAAAGGACGTGTCAAACTTCCGTCTCCGTAAGGGCATGCCTATCGGAGTGAAGGTCACTCTTCGCGATGTCAAGATGTATGAGTTCCTCGAAAGGCTCATCCGCATTTCCCTTCCGCGAATCAGAGACTTCAACGGAATCGCCGAGAAGATGGACGGCAGAGGAAACTACACTCTCGGTCTCAAGGAGCAGATCATTTTCCCTGAGGTGGACATCGACAAGAACCCTAGGATCCACGGAATGGAGATCACTTTCGTCACCACAGCCAAGACCGACGAAGAGGCTCACGCTCTTCTCGCCGCGTTCGGTCTGCCTTTCAAGAAACATAATAACTAAGGAATATGGCAAAAGAATCAATGAAAGCCCGCGAGGTAAAGCGCGCGAAACTGGTTGCCAAATATGCCGCTAAAAGGCAGGCACTCAAGGAGGCTGGCGATTGGGCCGCTCTGGACAAGCTCCCTAAGAACGCTTCTCCTGTACGTCTGCACAACCGCTGCTCTCTCACCGGCCGTCCAAAGGGCTATATGAGGGCATTCGGATTGAGCAGAATCCAGTTCCGTGAGATGGCCAGCAATGGTCTCATCCCAGGCGTCAAGAAAGCTAGCTGGTAACAGCGATATATTATTTTATTAACAATCGGATATCGGGCGTCCTACGTGGCGTCGATCAAAAAACAAAAAAACAATGACTGATCCAATTGCAGATTATCTTACAAGGATCCGCAACGCCTATCTGGCAGGAAAGAAGATCGTTGAGATTCCATCCTCAAAGATGAAGGCAGCGATCACTGAGATCCTTTGTGAGAAGGGCTACATCCTCAGCTATAAGATTGTTGAGGGCACCCCTTACAACACCATCAAGATTGCTCTGAAGTACCATCCTCAGACCAAGATGGCCGCCATCAAGAACATCAAGCGCGTCTCTACTCCTGGTATGAGAGTCTATTCAGACGTGGAGAACATGCCAAGAGTATTGAACGGACTCGGCATCGCCATTCTTTCGACTTCCAAGGGTGTCATCACCGACAAGGAGGCCAAGGCTATGAAAGTCGGCGGCGAGGTTATTTGCTATGTTTATTAACGATTAAAGAAAAGAATAATGTCAAGAATCGGTAAATTGCCTGTAAGCCTTCCGGACAAGGTGAGCGTAGAAGTTCTCCCTGGCAACGTTGTGAAGGTTAAAGGACCTCTTGGTGAGTTGAGCCAGAAAGTTGACCCGGACATCACTGTCACCGTAGAGGATAACGAAATCAAGTTCACCCGTCCTACTGACCAGCCAAGACATCGCTCGATGCACGGTCTTTACCGCGCTCTCGTGCACAATATGGTTGTCGGTGTCTCAACGGGTTACCAGACAAAGCAGGAATTCGTCGGTGTAGGTTACCGTGTCGCGGCTCAGGGCCAGCTCCTGACCTTCTCGCTCGGCTACTCCCATGATGTACAGCTTATGCTCGCTCCTGAGATCAAGGCTGAAGTTCCTGATGTGAAGAAAGGTGAGAACCCTGTTCTTATCCTCAAGAGTATTGACAAGCAGCTCATCGGACAGGTGGCGGCCAAGATTCGTTCACTCCGCAAGCCTGAACCTTATAAGGGCAAGGGTATCAAGTTCGCCGGCGAGCAGCTTCGCCGCAAGGCCGGTAAGACTGCCGGAGCTAAATAATAGGAGGACATAGATATGGCATTGAATAGAATAGAAAGAAGAAGAAGAGTCCATTACCGCATCCGTAAGCATGTCAATGGAACTGCCGAGAGGCCAAGAATGGTTGTCTTCAGAAGCAACAAGCAGATCTACGTCCAGGTTGTGGACGATGAGAGAGGCGTGACACTCGTTGCCGCCGCATCCAATGATAAGGCTCTTGCCGCAGAGTGCAAAGGCAAGAACGGAATCGAAGCCGCAGCCATCGTCGGAAAGGCGATCGCCGAGCGCGCCAAGGAGAAGGGTATCACCACCATCTCTTTTGACCGTGGTGGTTATCTCTATCACGGTAGGGTTAAAAGTTTGGCCGACGCTGCCCGTGAAGGTGGCCTTATTTTCTAATTGAAAGACTATGGCAAATACAAATGTTAAAAGAGTAAAGACATCTGATCTTGAATTAAAGGACAGATTGGTCGCCATCCAGAGAGTGACTAAGGTCACTAAGGGTGGTCGTCACTTCCGCTTTGCCGCTATTGTGGTTGTGGGTGACGAGAACGGCGTTGTTGGTTATGGTCTTGGAAAAGCCAATGAGGTAACTGCCGCCATCGCTAAGGGTGTCGAGGACGCCAAGAAGAATCTTGTGAAGATTCCTATCATCAACACAACCATTCCACACGAGCAGGAATCCAAGTTCGGTGGTTCAGTCGTATTCATGAAGCCGGCTGCCCCTGGTACCGGTGTGAAGGCTGGTGGCGCCATGCGTGCAGTGTTTGAGTCTGCCGGTATCCAGAATGTGCTTGCAAAGTCAAAGGGTTCTTCCAACCCTCACAACCTTGTGAAAGCCACTGTTACCGCCCTTACGCAGATGAGGGACGCCTACACTGTGGCCGGTCTCCGTGGAATTCCTATGAGTAAAGTATTTAACGGTTAGCAGGAGACATAGTTATGGCAAAGCTTAAGATAACACAGGTAAGAAGCAAGAACGGAGCCACAAAGAGGCAGATCGCGAATCTGACCACTCTTGGCATCC
>DCMG01000105.1 GCA_002321335.1 Bacteroidales bacterium UBA1628
AAATGCTACCGAAGGGATCAGGCGCAAGCCTAAAACTCTTAATTCCCAAAAACTAAACGGTGATCACGTCGTGAAGTTTGCGGACGTAACTGACAAAGGCTCTTCCTTGTAAAGTGTGGCCGGAAGGATGTCGCCATTGGAGCATACATAATCCAGGACACACTTAACATATTCTTCCTGCTCAAGATTGCTGATTTTATGAAACTTCTGTACAATAGCTCACGAAAAATCACTATTTTTGTTGCTATGGGAAGCCCTCGACAACCACATGATGGGAACCCTCTTTGAGGAACTTCTTCGAAAATTCAACGGGGAAAATAACGTCACAGAGGCCGGAGAGCACTTCACACCAAGAGACTATGTGAAGCTGTTGGCGGACCTCGCCATACTCCCAGCCGCTGACCAGATCGAAGACAACACCTACAGCATCTACGATGGAGCCTGTGGTACCGGTGGCATCCTGACCATCAGCAAATTGGAAATGAAACGAATGGCAAAAGAACAGACATATCTTAACTTCGACCAGTACATCAGGCAGGGAGAACCCGCCCAAAAGGACAAGGCTGAGGCTTGGCGCGTTGCTATCGGACTACAGGCTGTAGATGGGCTGAAAACATCCGAGTACCTTCAACAAACGGCTCGCAGGAACATCGAAGGCGACATCACGATAGACGAAGCCCGTGAACTCCTGAGGCAATACTATACCACCAAGACCGCACGAGATTCAGGCGATGCAGACAAAGAAGAAGCGGACAAGGTTTCCGTCAACATCACGAAAATCCTGTCCGCAGGGACATTTGATTTCAGTGCGAACGGTATCATATCTTTGCACCGGAGGATTTTTGACGGTGTATTCAAACACGCTGGACAGATTCGCGACTATGACATCTCAAAGAAAGAATGGGTACTTGAAGGAGTTTCTGTCAGCTACATGAATTGGGAGGATCTGCGCCGAGCCTTGGAATATGACATCGAACAGGAACGCGCATTCAGCTACAAAGGAATCTCCAGAGATGAAATGATTCCCCATCTTACAAACTTTGTTTCCGGAATATGGCAAATCCACCCCTTTTGCGAAGGAAACACACGCACTACCGCTGTATTCACAATACAATACCTCCGCTCAGTTGGGTTCGACATCAATAACGACCTTTTTGCGAACCACTCATGGTATTTCCGCAATGCGCTGGTGCGGGCCAACTATAAGAATCTCGTAAAAGGTATCGACTATTCACCTGTCTATCTTGAGCGTTTCTTCCGCAATCTGCTTCTTGGCGAGCATTGGGATCTCAGAAACCGCTACCTTCATATCCAACCCACCCCAGAGTGGAGCGTACAGCCGGAATTATCCTCCGGCACAGGACAAGCGCAGGACAAGCGCAGGACAAGTTCGGGACAAGTCCAGGACAAGTTCCACACGGACAATCCGAACATTGAGGCACTTGTCCGCGCTGTAGGAAACAATGAATTGTCTGTGAAAGAAATGATGGAGCACATCGGGCTGAAAGGACGCGACAATTTCCTGAAAGTCCATCTCTCACCATCGATAAATGATGGTTTCATACGCCCATTATATCCGGATTCACCGAGACATCCGCGCCAGAAATACCTTCTGACAACCAAAGGAATGCTGCTGTTTCAAGTTCTTATTAAGAAGGAGGACAATGTGTTATGAAGAGATATGAGAAGTATAATCCAACTGGCATCCAATGGCTCCCGGAAATTCCGGAGCATTGGGAAAGCAGTAAGATTAAAATCCATTTCCGTTTAAGAACGACAAAGTCTCCGACAAGGATTATCCCGCACTATCTGTTTCCAAGAGTGCAGGGTGCACCCTTGGGAAGCAAAAGAGGCCGAAAATGCTACCGGAGGGATTAGGTGCTAGCCTTCAGCAGACGCAGTGACAGGAGGTTATTCCTTGGTGTCATCGATGGAGTCACGGACGGTGCGGAGGTACTGGCGGCAGGACTCTATGAGTTCTTTGGAACGCTTCACGAGGGCACCGATGTCATCCAGGCTGGTGGCAGGGTCCTCTACCTTTGCAGCGATCTCGTCCAGTTCAGCGACCGCTTTGGTGTAATCGAATTTCTTCTCTGACATATTCGTTGTTTTTTATTGATTGCTTATATTATTGATTCTATGTTGAACTGTCTCTTCGGTTCTTCGGCCCTTCGGCAGGCTCAGGGGCCGATGAATCAGGGACCGAAGCATTGTCGCTTGCTAACTGATCTCACTGATTGCCGGGAGGGATTCGTCCTCGTTTCCTGGGACATTGCTCTTCAGATCAACCTCGACGACACCGCACTTGACGGTTCCGTCAGCGAACATCATCCGCACACGGTCTCCGACACGGGTCTTGGTGGCGGAATCCATTTTCACACCGTCCCTGTCCAAAGCCAGAACAAAACCCTTTCGGAGAATGTTGCGGGGATCGTTGGCAGCGATCTTCGTCTCGACCATCATGAGGTGCGACAACGCTCCGGAAAGCACGACACCAACACAGCCCCGAAGCCTTTGCTCAATCTTATCCAAAGAGGAAGCGGCTTTGTAGAGACTTCTGTCCGCCCCGTGCAAAACCCTGTCGGACAATCTGTCCAGACGATGTTCCTGACCGGAGATCCTGTTCTCCACAGCATTCGTCAGAGCAGTGCCAAGGATCTCCACCTTGTGCATAGCGTCCGACACACGGGCATCAGCCTGACGTCGGACTCTAGCCTCCAACAAGTCAACCTTTGACAACATTGCTGCCAAACGGTTGCCGAACGACATCATAAGCCGGGACTCCAGAGTGCCCAGACGCTGATCCTCAGCGATGTAGCAGTCCAGGAACAGGTCAGCCAACGCTGTCGGGGTCTTGACAAAAGTGTTCGCGACCATATCAGCCACGTGATGATCCTTGTCATGGCCTATCGCCGTAAAGACGGGGACCGGACAGCGGGCGATGGTCACGGCCAGGTCGTAGTCATCGAAGCAGCCCAGATCCAAGTCCGAGCCACCGCCGCGCATGATCAGCACAGCGTCATAATGGACAGGCGAGGTCAGAATCTCCCCGAACGCCGCCATTATGGAGGCAGGAGCGCCATCGCCCTGCATCAAAGCCTCGAACAGCCTCACGTTGAACACGAAGCCATATTCATTGTCCATCAGATGGTGTCGGAAGTCTCCGAAGCCCGCCGCACCGGGAGCGGAAATCACCGCCAATGAATATGGCAGCGCGGGGAGTCGCAGACGCTTCTGCAAGTCCAACAGTCCTTCCCTGCCCAACCGCTCGATAGTCTCCTGCCTGCGGCGTTCGTTCGCCCCGAGTGAGAATTCCGGATCGATGTCGTCTATATTCAAGGAAAATCCGTACACGGGATGGTAGCTGACCTGCACGCAGGCTAAGATATCCATCCCGGCCTCCAGTGACGAGCCGGTCACGCTTCTGAACCGTTGGTCGATGAGATTCCAGCGGAACGCCCAGATTGTGGCGCGGGTCTTCGCAACGACTCCCCCACCCTCACTCTGAGAGAGTTCCAGATAGCAATGGCCGTTCTGCTTGCGGCTGAGGCTGCTGATTTCGGCCTTGACCCAA
This sequence comes from Bacteroidales bacterium UBA1628, assembly GCA_002321335.1. Taxonomy (GTDB): domain Bacteria; phylum Bacteroidota; class Bacteroidia; order Bacteroidales; family UBA932; genus Cryptobacteroides. The sequence goes on from DCMG01000105.1 coordinate 3,575, forward strand.
AGCCGCTGAGGGAAAGTGCCCTCCACAACGGATTTCAGACGAGCCTGAAGAGTGAACAGGTCTATGTACTTCTTTTCCATATTAACAGTCCTTTCTCTTACAAATTTAACAAAAATCCACTATCTTTGTAAAAGAATCGCTTAGGCAGAAAGAAAGATGACCATTACTGAAGCAAAATTCGCAGGCAGCTGCACCAGAGCCAGCCAAAAGCCCTCCCGCAGACTGCCGGAGTTCGCGTTCATCGGACGCTC
>DCMG01000118.1:0-2582 GCA_002321335.1 Bacteroidales bacterium UBA1628
GTCAAGGCGATGGGACAGAATGTCCTTACTGCCGTGAAGCCTCAGCAGATGATGGTCAAGATCGTCCACGACGAACTGGCCGAATTCATGGGGAGCGCATCGCAGGACATCAACATCAAAGGCAATCCGGGAATAGTTTTGGTGGCCGGTCTGAACGGTTCCGGTAAGACAACGTTCTCGGCCAAGCTTGCGAACAACATCAAGAGCAAGAGAGGCATGAAGGTGCTCCTTGCCGCCTGTGACACGTTCCGTCCAGCGGCCATCGAGCAGTTGAAGGTACTCGGAGAAGGAATCCAGGTCCCTGTCTATACTGAGGAGGGAGTCAAGGATCCGATCAGGATCGCCAAGAACGCCATCGCCAAGGCCAAGGCGGAAGGATATTCAGTGGTCATCATAGACACAGCAGGCCGACTGGCCGTGGACCAGGAGCTGATGGACGAGATCTCAGCACTTCACAAGGCCGTCAACCCGACCGAATCTCTGTTCGTGGTCGATGCGATGACCGGTCAGGACGCTGTCGAGACAGCCAAGGTGTTCAACGAGAGGCTTGACTTCGATGGTGTCGTGCTGACTAAGATGGACGGTGACACCAGAGGCGGTGCCGCGCTCTCCATCAAGTACGTCACCGGAAAACCGATCAAGTTCATCTCCTCGGGAGAGAAGATGGAGGCGATGGATGTGTTCCACCCGGGACGTATCGCTGACCGAATCCTCGGAATGGGTGACGTTGTCTCCCTTGTAGAGAAGGCTCAGGAACAATTCGACGAGAAACAGGCCCGCGAGACCAGGAAGAAACTGGCCAAGGACAAGTTCGGTCTCATGGATTTCTACAACCAGATCCAGCAGGTCAAGAAGATGGGCAACATAAAGGACCTTGCAGGGATGATCCCGGGACTCGGCAAGGCCATCAAGGACATCGACATCGACAACGACAAGGCGTTCAAGGGCATTGAGGCGATCATCATGTCCATGACACCGGAAGAGAGAGACAATCCTGAGATCATCAACGGAAGCCGTCGCAAGAGAATCGCGGACGGAAGCGGCACGAACGTGGCCGAGGTCAACAAGCTGCTGAAGCAGTTCGAGACCACACGCAAAATGATGAAGAGCGCTTTGACTGGCAACCTAGCCCAAAGGCTCAGAGGCTTTAGAAGATAGGTTTATTCACATAAAAAGCCGCCGTTCCGGTATGTGGGACGGCAGCTTTTATGTTCATTCACCCTATCAGCCGACAAAATAGTCCTTGCGGCGAGGGGCCTCAACCAGTCTGTCCGAATATACCGACGGGGCAAACGGACGCATATTGTAGCGGGAAGCCATGACCTGACCATATGCCCCGGCGCTGCGGATGGCGATGAGGTCTCCCCTGTGGCTCTTGGCCAAAGATCGCTCCTTGCCGAAGGTGTCAGCGGATTCGCAGACAGGACCGACAACATCATAAACACGGCTTTCACGTGAATCATGGTCCAAATAGTGGGCTGAAAGATTCTCGATCTTGTGATAGGCTCCGTAAAGAGCCGGACGGATTAGATCATTCATCCCCGCATCCACCATCAGGAAGCGGCGGTTCTCACCTTTCTTCACAAACAAGACCTCCGTGATCAATGATCCGCACTGAGCTACAAGCGAGCGTCCCGGTTCGACATGAACGGTCTGGTCTGCCCTACGGTTGAGATGCCTGTCTATAGTCTCGAACCACGTTCCGAAATCCGCGATCGGACGGGTGTCCGGTTCATCATAATCGACCCCCAAGCCTCCGCCCAGATCAATATTCCTGACTACCATTCCGTTAGCTTCGAAGCGAGCGACAACATCATTGACCTTGGCACATTCCAGCTTCACCACATCCTCAACATCCAGAATCTGTGAACCGATATGGAACTGAAGACCGAAAAACTCGAGGCCAGGAAAGGAGTTGAGTGTCGCTGCCGCCTCATCGAAACTTCTGTCCGAGATACCGAACTTGTCCTCATAAAGCCCCGTCGTGATATAGTGATGGGTGTGCGCATCGATGTTCGGATTGATTCTGAGGCTGACCGGGGCCTTGCGCCCGAGTCTGCCCGCCAAGTCTCCGATTATCTCGATCTCCTCTATGGATTCGACCACAAACGCACCAATGCCAACCTGAAAGGCCTGGCAGATCTCACGGTCGGTCTTTCCTACACCGGCAAAGAAAATCTTCTTGGGGTCATAACCGCAACCAACCGAGAACTCGATCTCGTCACCGCTGACACAGTCCGCGCCGAAACCATGCGAGCTGAGAATATCATTCAGGCGATGATCTGAATTGGCCTTGACAGAGTAGTGCACCTGGATTCCAGTGCGTTCGGAAAGTTCGGCCACCTTGTCGCAAGTCCTTTGGAAAAGGTCTATGTCATAGTAGTAAAATGGAGTGGCAACCTTTCTCAAAGAAGCAAAATCGTCTATCCTTAACATCTCTTAAGCAAACCTTAAAAATAACAATTGCAAAAGTAATCTAAAATTTCTAAATTCGCACACTATTGTACGTTCAGAGGTGTTTTCTGACACGAGATAGCGATTGAAAAATACTTTTAACATTAGGACAAAAAAATGGAAAAAGG
>DCMG01000118.1:2682-15381 GCA_002321335.1 Bacteroidales bacterium UBA1628
GCCTACTGCGACCTTCTCGACAAGGGTGGAAAGATGTTCCTTGCTATGGCCGGTGCGATGAGTACCGCCGAAATCGGACTTTCCCTCGCGGAGATGATCCGTCAGGACAAGTTCTCGTTCGTCTGCTGCTCAGCCAACAACCTCGAGGAGGACATCATGAACCTCGTCGCCCACTCGCACTATTACAGGATTCCGGGCTACCGCGACCTCACTCCACAACAAGAGCAAGAACTGCTTGAGAATCACTACAACCGCGTGACCGACACCTGCATCCCTGAAGAGGAGGCTTTCCGTCGCCTTGAGGGAGCGCTCGTCGATGTGTGGACAAAGGCGAAGAATGAAGGAAAAAGGTATTTCCCTTATGAATATCTCTACCAGATCCTCCGCAGCGGTGTTTTGGAGCAGTACTATGAGATCGATCCTAAGGACAGTTGGGTAATGGCCGCCTGCGAGAAGAATATTCCGATCATCTGCCCTGCCTGGGAGGACTGCACCACCGGTAACATATTCACGGCTCACTGCATCCGAGGAGAGTTCCCTACCGACCTCGTGAAGACTGGAGTTGAAGTGATGATGTTCTTGGTTGACTGGTACAAGGCCAACGCAACCGGAGCCGGTGTCGGATTCTTCCAGATCGGTGGCGGCACCGCAGGTGACTTCCCTATCTGCGTTGTTCCTATGATGGAGCAGGATCTCGGATGGAAGGGCACCCCGCTTTGGTCATATTTCTGCCAGATTTCCGACAGCACCACATCCTACGGTTCATATTCAGGAGCCGTTCCTAACGAGAAGATCACATGGGGCAAACTGTCCCCTACCACTCCGCGCTTCATCGTGGAGAGCGACGCGACTATTGTCGCTCCGCTGATCTTCGCCTACGTGCTGGGCTGGTAGTCCATCGCTGACTTATCGAAGGTGATGGCCTGCTTACGGTCATCACCTTTTTTTATTGGCGATCTTTAAGGATTGCTTTGATTTTGTAACCACAAACCAGAGGAACAAGACAACATTGTTCCTTCCAAATGACCAACCAGTAATGAAAGGAAATTCCATCAAAGGAAATCCCTTTATTGCGGCTATATCCCAAAAGCTGCGAAGTATCGGAAGCGGCAGACTCTCTGCGATCCGAGGGAGAATCAACACAAAGAGAACTCTTGACAAAGTAGAGAAACGCCTTGCCCGTTGGGTGAAAGAAGGCCGACATCACGAGTGCGACAATTCAATGGAAGAAATATTGGATGAACTCGGACTCACAAACGGGGAACTGTCGTTCTATTGCTCGCATGTGCTCAACAAAAAATTTCTGACATGGAGGAAAGAGATGAGGATCAAGGATGCGAAAAGGCTTCTCATGGAACAGCCGGAGATTCCGGTGCGTCATATCGGCTACATCATAGGCTTCAGCGATAAATCCAACTTCAGGCGGCAGTTCAAGGAACTTGTGGGCTGCACACCCACCGAATGGAGGGAGCGGGAACTCAAAAATATTCAAAAAAATCTTTGATATTCAAAAATCATCGCTATCTTTGCAGTGTATTAATAAACTATTACACTAACAAGATATGATAGAAATCAAAGATCTGGCTTTCAGCTACGGCAAGACACCCGTTCTGAAAAGCATAACGACAACTCTTGAGGAAGGCCGCATCTACGGTCTTCTGGGCGAGAACGGAGTCGGCAAAACCACTCTGCTTACACTTTTGTGCGGTCTGAAGAAAGTTGGTGCAGGCAGCATCTCAACCGATGGAGAAAATCCTTTTGACCGCACCCCCGCCCTGCTCCAGAAACAGTTCTACCTTCCGGACGAGGTTCTCCCTGTAGCCATGAAGGCGGAATGCTTCGCCAAGGAAAGAGGAGCGTTCTGGCCGGACTACGACCACTCCAAGTTCCTTGAGATCATGAAAGAGTTCGAGAACGATCCCTCCAAGAAGATGAACCAGATGTCCGCCGGACAGCTGAAGAAGACCTACATCTCGCTGGCCATCGCCTGCGGCTGCAAGTACATATTCATGGACGAGCCGACGAACGGTCTTGACATTCCTTCCAAGACGCAGTTCCGCAGTGCGATCATGAAGTACACTTCTGATGATTCCACAATCGTCATCTCCACACATCAGGTGAGGGATCTGGAGAACATCATCGACCCGATCATAATCCTTGACCGTCAGGATGTTCTGCTGAACGCCTCTGTGGAAGAGATCACCGGCAGACTCTACTTCGACTACGGAACACAGCTTCACCCCGAGTCCCTTTACAGCGAGCAGCTTCCCGGAGGGTTCATCCAGGTTTACCCTAACACAACCGGCGAGGACAGCAAGATCAACGTGGAAGCTCTTTTCAACGCCGTGCACAAGAACAAGGAACTGGTCAAAGGAATGTTCAGCAACAAATAAGGAGGAATGAATATGAACAACACTTTTAATATAAGCAGGTTCGGAAAATATTTTGCTTACGACCTCAAGAGACAGTGGAAGAACATCGGGATGCTGATGCTGATCTTCGCCCTGTTCCCGATCATTTTCTATATGATATATATGTTCTTCGCCGCCTTGTGCGATGGAGGGCTGTTGAAGATATTCTCCGGAATAGAGATTGATGGACCGGCAATGTGGACAAGGTTCGGAGTGTTCGCTGCCATGACATGCATTTTTGTGATGCTGTTCCCTTCAAGGGCATACGGCGAGATCACCGACAAGGCGAAAGGATCCGAATGGCTGATGCTGCCGGCCTCAAGGCTGGAGAAATTCGTCTCCATGATTCTTATCACTCTGGTTGTCATACCGATTGTCTATATCCTCATCTATTTCCTGAGCGACGCGTTCGTCTGTCTGCTCGACAAATCCTGCGGCGACTCTCTGATGTCGTTCAGAATCAACAAGGAGATTGGAACGTCAGACTTTACCATCCCTGCCAACGGTTTCTGGATTCTGGCCGCCAACATCGTGGAATACGCGAGCATATTCCTGCTTGGAGGCTTGATATTCAAGAAATGGAAGGTTGTGGGCACCGCGCTTGCGCTCTTCGTTCTCGGTATGGTGTTTTCCGGCCTGTTCAGCGCATTCATCACCAACGCGGACCTTGAATGGTGGGGCAATTGGTTTAATGACTGGACAATAAGGCACGCGGACAGCATCGACCTCTGGATGAACGCCTTCATCAACTTCTGGATTCTGCTGATAGTTGCCATCTGCTGCACTTGGTCTTGGTTCAGACTCAAAAGGTTTCAACACTAATATAATTTGACTATGGAATTCAATTCAAACAAGGCAATCTATCTACAGATCTGCGACATGATCTGCGAGAAGATTCTCTCCGGCGAGCTGAAGACCGATGACAGAATCCCGTCCGTGCGGGAATACGGAGCCTCAATCGGCGTGAATCCCAACACGGTGATGCGCACGTACGAGAAACTCACCAACGAGGGTGTCATCTACAACAAGCGCGGCATCGGCTACTTCATCAGCGAGGATGCCAAGAACATAGTTCTGGCGAACGACAGGAAGGAATTCCTCGAAGTCGAGCTGCCTGCCTTCCTCAAGAAGATGGAACTTCTGGGGCTCGACCCGAAGGAATTGCTGATCAAGCGCTAAGTGAATATATGAATTACTTAAATTTATGAATATCATGAGAATATTTAAGAATATCCTGACAGCCGCAGCGCTGGTCCTTATGGCGGCAGGCCTCTCATCCTGCTACTTCAGATTCAGTGATGACGCGAAGAAACAGTTCAAATACGATTTCAGGTATCGGATCTCCGATGCCGGAGGAAAAATCGACACCGTCACCCGCAATGTCGGGGAGTTCGATTCGATAGACATCGACATCATTCTCAATGATGTGATATTTGTCCAGACAAAGGATGAGTTCAAAGTCGAGGTCATCGCCTACGACTATCTCATCGACTCCATTCACACCACAAATGACAATGGAGTGCTTAGAATCTACAACGGCGAGTATAGTTCTGAAATCCAAGGGATGACACAAGTACGTGTTTATGCTCCGTCAGTCAGAAGCATCACCAACAGGGGTTGTGGAGACATACGAATCTCCGAATACAAGGGAGACTCTCTTTGCATAGAGACTATCGGATCAGGAGACCTCACAGCGTTCAATCTTGAGATTTCAGGGAAACTGACAATCCAAGGAACCGGAAGCGGGGACCATGAACTCAAGCATATCACCGCAGACGAAATGGTCATCGACAAGACTGGCTCCGGAGACGGAGATTACAGCGCCCTGAATGTTGGCACGCTATCTGTAGCGTCAAAAGGTTCGGGAGACGCTACACTTTCCGGCAAGGCCGACTCTGTCATATTCAGCAAGGCAGGTTCCGGTGACGTTGATGCCAGCGAACTGAAAGCCAAGCATGTAGAGACCCAGGAAAGCGGAAGCGGAGACCTTACAATCAGCAGGGAATCAGTAAAGTAATAATCTCAATGAATATGCGAAAGACATTTTTCCACATTGTGGCCGTGGCTATTCTCGGCTTGACATCAGCAGTCGCACTGAATGCAAGAACCAGCAATGATGACGACGAGTACAAGACCAAGACCTTCGATGTAGGCACCGTAACATCTGTTGACGCCAACGGATTGTTCCGCGTCATCTACGAGCAGACCTCTGGCGACACAGAGGTTTCGGTCAAGACCAAGGACAAGGTGTTCGAATATCTTGAGGTAAAGAACGATGACGGAATGCTTGTCCTCAAGCTGAACCTGAAGGAAGGCAAGAGTTACTCCCTTTCTCCAATCGAAGTCAAGGTTCGCACCAAGCATTTGACCTATGTGGAGTTGTCAGGTTCAGGCAGTTTCACCTGCGAGAACGGCATCAAGACCGAATCCTTGAAGATCAGGTCATCCGGAGCCGGAAGCGTGGAAATCAAGGAATTGTCCGCCAAGAGTTCGATAGAGATAATGACATCAGGGGCCGGCAAGGTCAATCTGGACGGTGCCAAGTCCAAGGATCTCAGCGTCGAGATGAACGGAGCCGGCAAGGTTGAGGTTCAAGGAATCGAGTCCCAGACCACCACCGCCATCATCCGCGGCGCAGGCAAGATCACCCTCGGCGGCAAGACCGGCAACGCCACCTACAAACTGAATGGAGTCGGCGTGATCGACGCCGAGTCCCTGAAAGCCGACAACGTCCGCTCTGACCGCGCCGGCATCGGCTCCATCCGGTACTAGTCCTCCCAATTGTCGAAGTGACCATATCTTACAAAACGCCATAATCTACCACTACCACCTCCACGCATTACGAAACGCCTTCAGGCCAATCGGCCACAGAGCGACGCCAATCAATGAATATGCTGAAAAACTCAAGGCTTAGACTGCTGGTTTTTCAGCATATTCCCTATTCTACGGCGTTCTGTTCCAATATCGGCTGAAAGCGATTTGTAAAACGCTGATGTTCAAGCACAAGTCCGGCTATTATTGAGCGCAAACCTTCTTGATTTATGGCTATCGCGGACGACAAATTATCACCATTGCGTAAAAATTACACAAAATTATTTGCGGAATCAGAAATAACGACTATCTTTGCGTTAAATTTACGCAAACAAGATAATGCATGGCTCAGAAAGGAACATATACATACGAATACCCAAGGCCGGCGGTGACGACAGACTGCGTCATATTCGGATATGATGGAAAAAGTTTGAAAGTACTTCTGGTCGAGCGGGGTATCGAGCCGTTCAAGGGCTGCTGGGCGTTTCCGGGAGGTTTTCTGGACATGAATGAAGATGCTTTGGCGGGAGCTCGGAGAGAGTTGAAGGAGGAGACCGGGTTGGAGCAGGCTTTTATGGAACAATTCCATACTTTCAGCGATGTCGGCAGAGACCCGAGAGGCAGGGTGATCACCATAGCCTACTATGCTTTGGTCAAGATAAGCGAGGTAAAAGGTGGGGACGATGCGGCTCGAGCGGAATGGTTCAATCTATCGGATGTGCCGCCGCTTGCGTTTGACCACGACAGAATCCTCAGGATGGCCACAAGCAGACTTCGCGAGCGGATTCATTTCGAGCCGATAGGCTTCGAGCTTCTGCCGGAGATATTCACGATGCCACAGCTCCAGAATCTTTATGAGGCCATCCTTGAGGTGCGGTTCGACAGGCGCAACTTCGCCTCCAAGATGCAGAAGCTAGGCATACTGGAAGAGACAGGAGAACGTCCCAAAGACGCAGCCAGAAGTGTCCCCGTACGCTACCGCTTCAATCGAAGCCGGTACGAGGAGATGAAAGCGAAAGGATTCAGACTTGAATTTTAATCGACGATGGACAAGCCTGTCAACTTTCACTGCAATGATGAAAAACACAAAACTTAAAAGAATATGTTAGGAGCGATAGCAGGAGACACAATCGGAAGCTCATATGAGTTCCGAAACACCAAAGACTACAATTTCGAGCTGTTCAGACATAACAGCAACTACACAGATGACACTATCATGACAATGGCGGTCGCGAAGTGGCTGGTTGACGACCCCGAACATTCACTCCAAGTACTGGAGGACAAGATGGTTTACTACGGGCAGCAATTTCAGTGTCCGATGGGAGGGTATGGCGCAGGGTTCTGCACATGGCTGTTCCATCCAGAGTCTATTCTTGTTGACAACGTGGGCGGCCCACTTCCTTACCACTCCACAACAGGACGGCATCCATATGGTTCCTGGGGTAATGGGGCAGCAATGCGGGCAAGCGCCTGCGGCTGGTTCTTCGACACGCTTGAGGAAACGGAACGTGTGGCGGCGTTGTCCGCGGTGATCACACACGATCACCCGGAGGGCATCAAAGGAGCCCAGGCCACAGCAGCCGCAATCTGGATGGCCCGCAACGGGAAGAGCAAAAAAGAAATCAAAGAATATATCTCCGCCAAGTACGGCTACGACCTCAACCGTACCTATGAATATCTGAACAAAACCTACGATTGGTCATCAAGTTGCCAAGGGACTGTTCCGGAGGCTGTCATAGCCTTCTTGGAATCCAATGATTTTGAGGATGCGATACGTAAAGCCGTGTCGATGGGCGGAGACAGCGACACTCTGGCATGCATCACCGGCGGAATAGCCGAAGCCTTCTACGGCGGTGTACCTGAAGAAATCAGTTCAAAGGTACTGGAGAAACTGCCTAGAGCCTTCCTCAGGATTCTCGGCTTGGTAGGTGAGAGAACTCCTTATGGAAAACTCTATTCGTCAAAATAGCCACATCCTCACGCAAGAAGTGCCTGCTGGACACAGGTAAGCGATCAGAAGATGTAAAACTCTCTGCGGTACTGATAGTTGGAGCGGAGGGACTCGAAGTTTTCGGGAGCCATGCGGAACATGAAGTCATCAGTGAATATCGGGTAGTTGTACTGGAGGACGGAGGCGACTTCACCTTGGGACTTGCCTTTCAAGTCAAGGCGTATTGATTCAAGATCAATTATTTCGGTCTTAGGAAAGAAATCATACAAGGGTTCGATCCCGAAGAAGCGGGCGATGGCCCGGACAGCCATCATGGTGCCGTTCTGCTTGCCTTGATATGAATAACCCGCGATGTGCGGAGTGGCGATGTCCACCATATTCAGAAGCTCACGGTCGATGTTCGGCTCATTGTTCCAAGTGTCGATGATCACCGGACCCAGTTTCGGGATAGCCCGCTTCAAGGCCGCCTCATCCACAACCTCCCCCCTGGAAGCGTTGATGAATATCGTCCCGGGCTTCATCATACCGAAAAATTCATCGTCCACCATTCCTCTCGTCGTCTCGTTCAGAGGCACATGAATGGTCACAATGTCGGCGTTGGCCAAAAGGTAGTCAAGAGAACAGAAGCCCTCCATTCCCTCCTCCGACATGCGGGGAGGATCGTTCTTCAACACCTTGAAACCAAGGGAACCTGCAACGGAATCCACCCTCCTGCCGACATTGCCTACACCGACAATGCCCAGTTTGTCCCCTTCCAAGCGCAATGCCTTACGGGCGGCCACACCGTACAGAGCCGAGAAAACATAGTTCATCACCCCTCCGGCATTGCATCCGGCGGAGTTACGGGCTATGATGCCTTTCTCGTTACAATACGGAAGGTCGATGTGATCCATGCCGATGGTAGCCGTGGCTATGAACTTCACAGGAGTACCCTCCAACAACGCTGCGTCACACTTCGTCCTCGTCCTGATGATCAGAGCTTCAGCGTTCATGGCATCTTCATGGGAGATCGCCCGACCCTCCATATACTTGACATCAGCATACGGCTCCAAAACTCCCTGAATAAACGGAACCGCTTGATCGATTATGATTCTGATTTTGTTGCCCATAACCTCTTCCGATTAAGAAACAGAATAGACTCCTGATATATTAAAGAAAGATAATCATTTAAGAATCAAATCCTTGACAAACCCTACCTTGTCGTAGTCCTTGACAAACAACTCATCCTTCTCCAAAAAACTGTTCATCGCCTGGATCAACGCCGGCTTCTGGAACTCCAGATGGCTGCGAAGCATCGAGGACGACATCGTGACATAAAGTTTCCCGTCCCGGTAGAACTTCCGAAGCGTCTGGGCCGACACACCAGAGACAGCGTCCCAAGCCGCGAAAACCCGCTGCGTGTTGAGTCCGGCACTCAATTTCAAAGCCCTGATGTACAACGGGATAAGTTGATCCATCCCCAAAGCCTCCTTGCGGGGCGTACCCTTGATCTTTTTGAACTCAGCCATCGTCAAATCTCCCGGAACTCCCCTCCCACAGCCTCGAAATAAGCCCTGTCGGCGGTCAGACCATCCACGATTCCCGACATCCTGACCTTGTTGCTGTCAGTTATGAATATCTGACCGAAGTCACTTCCTGCGACCATTCCCAGCAGATTGGAGATCCTGCTCATGTCCAGCTTGTCGAACACATCGTCAAGAAGCAGCATCGGAGGAAATCCGTACCTGCGCTTCATCAGCTCGTATTGGGCGAACTTCAGCGAGACCAAGAACGACTTCTGCTGCCCCTGCGAGCCGCAGCGCCGGATCGGGAACCCGTTCATCTCGAAGAGGAAATCATCCCTTTGAATCCCTGCTGTAGTGTACTTGAATATCCTGTCCTTCTCCCGGGATGCCTTCAGCAGCTCCATCAACGAGCCCTTCTTCAAATCTGATTTATAGTCAATGGACACTGTCTCACGGCCCCCGGAAAGCGTGGCGTAATGTTCGGCCACCAACGGCAGGAGATTCTTGACAAAAGCGTCTCTCTTGCCGTGGATCACACCGGCATATTCATTCATCCTTTCGTCGAACACGTCCAGGAGCGACTCATCGAATGTGCCGTCCTTCAGCATCCTGTTGCGTTGGAAAAGGAGGCGGTTGTACTGCTGCATCGCGGCGAGATATTCCCTGTCCATCTGCGACAGCACCGAATTGACGAACCTGCGCCTGTCGTCGCCGCTCTCGCTCACGAGGGAAGTGTCTGACGGAGAGACCATAACTATCGGCAGCACCCCGATGTGCTCAGAGATTTTTGAATATGCCTTGTCGTCCCTCCTCACCTTCTTCTCGCCCTTCCCGTCCACCTGCACCGAGAACCGCGCGTCCGGTCCCATATTCATTGAATATGTCCCTGAGACAGCGAATGTGTCCGTGCCGTGCCGGAAGTTGAATCTGTCCGACGAGGCGAACGCGCTCTTTGTCATCGAAAGATACCAGACCGCATCCATAAGATTTGTCTTCCCCTCCCCGTTATTGCCTGATATGCAATTGATGTTGGGAGAGAAATACAATTCCTGAAACGCTATGTTCCTGAAATTCTGGACGACTATTTTCTTCAGCGCCGGCATCCTGTCTTCATTCTGAACAATGTGACCGTCAAAACACAACCTGCGTCATCCTAAGGAATCTAAATCCCAAGCGACTTGTGGTTTTGCCGTTTACTGAAGACAAAGATAGTCATTTTCATGGAAAACGAGATAGGGCTTCCAATAATTGCAGGATTAAACATTTTTTCCTATTTTTGCGGACTATTATTCGATAATAACAAAAAATTTATAGAAAATGGCAAAGCAAGATGCAATTTTAAAGGAGCAAGAGCAAGAGCGTGAGGAAAAGGTCATCGAGACCGTGTCCAAGACCGACCAGTTCTTCCGTGAGAACAAAAAGACAATCTATGGCATTCTGATCGCCCTCGTGGTGATCGCTGCTGTTCTGGTCGCCTACCAGAAATTTTACGTGCAGCCTAAGAGCGACGAGGCTGCCGCCCAGATGATCCAGGCTGAGGCCAACTTCCGCAACGGAGAGTTCGAACTTGCCCTCAACGGTGACGGCAACGTGCTTGGTTTCTCTCAGATCATCGATGATTTCGGAGCCAAGGGTGGCAAGGATGTTTATTTCTATGCCGGTGTCTGCGAGCTCCAGCTCGGGAACTATCAGGAGGCAATAAACTACCTTAAGAAGTACAACGGTAAGGATGCGATCCTTTCAGCCCGCGCCACCGGATGCATCGGAGACGCCTATGTCGGTCTTGAGAAGTACAGCGAGGCTCTCGGATATTTCGAGAAGGCCGCCGCCACAGCCGACAATGCGTTTGCCGCCGGTTACCTTCTGAAAGCGGGAGTTACCTGCGAGGAACTCGGTGACAACGCCAAGGCTCTCACATTCTATAAGAAGATCAAGGATCAGTATCCTCAGTCAATCGAAGGCTACGACATCGACAAGTACATCACCCGCATCGAAAACCAGACCAAATAAGGAATATGGGAAGAGCGTTTGAATTCAGAAAGGAAAGGAAACTCAAGAGGTGGGGTCACATGGCGAAGACCTTCACCAAGATCGGCAAGGAAATCACCATCGCGGTAAAGCAAGGCGGACCTGACGTTGTCGGCAACTCCAGACTCAGAGCCCTCATGGCCGAGGCCAGGAGCGAGAATATGCCTAAGGACAATGTCGAGAAGGCCATCAAGAGAGCGTTGGAAAAGAATCAGGGCGACTTCAAGGAGGTTGTGTTCGAGGGTTATGGTCCTCACGGAATCGCGTACCTCGTCGAAACGGCGACCGACAACAACACCCGTACCGTGGCCAATGTGAGAAGCTACTTCACCAAGTGCGGCGGTTCTCTCGGCACAAGCGGCAGCGTAAGTTTCATGTTCGACCATAAATGCGTTTTCCGCATCAAGTATAAGGAAGGGATGGACATCGATGAGCTCCAGCTCGCCTTGTGCGACTGCGATGATGACCCTGAAGTGTTCATCGAAGAGCAGGAGGACAAGGACGGGGAGATCACAAAGGATGTTGTGATCTACGGTGCATACGAGTCTTACGGCGCTATCCAGAAATACATCGAGGATAACGGGTACGAACTCATCTCCGGAGGATTCGAGAGAATCCCTAACGTGGATCTCAAGGATGTCACACCTGAGCAGCGTGAGACTCTTGACAAGCTCACCGGACTCCTTGAGGACGATGACGATGTCACAAATGTTTACAGCACGCTAAAACCGGCTGAGTAATGTTTTCACCCTATAAAAGAAGCTCCTCGGATTGAGGGGCTTCTTTTTTTATATTCAGAAATCAGCATTTTACCACTAGTGACGGAATTTTACGATTTTGCGGGCAGGAATTTTGAATGAATGGGGATTCTTGATAAATTTGTGATTCTGAAAATTTGACTAAAGTAACAAAATATGAGCATCCAGCAGGATAACATCAAGAAACTGGTCGAGCGCAGAGCCGCGGCCAGGATGGGCGGAGGCCAGAAAAGGATCGATGCCCAGCACGAGAAAGGCAAGTTGACAGCGAGGGAACGCCTCGCACTGCTGCTTGACGAAGGAAGTTTCGAGGAATTCGATATGTTTGTCCGTCACCGCTGCACGAACTTCGGAATGGAAAAGCAGCACTTTGACGGAGACGGAGTAGTCACCGGTCAAGGCACAATTGACGGTCGTTTGGTTTATGTGGCGGCCCAAGACTTCACTGTCTCAGGAGGTTCTCTGTCAAAAACAATGGCGGAGAAGATCTGCAAGGCGATGGATCTGGCGACCCGCAACGGTGCGCCATTCATCTGCCTCAACGACTCCGGCGGAGCGAGAATCCAAGAAGGAGTCGATGCGCTTGCGGGCTATGGAGAAATATTCGAAAGGAATATCCTTGCATCGGGAGTCATCCCGCAGATTTCAGGAATATTCGGTCCTTGCGCCGGTGGCGCTGTTTACTCCCCTGCCCTGACTGACTTCACCGTTATGGTCAAGAACACATCCTACATGTTCCTCACCGGTCCGGCTGTCGTGAAGAGCGTCCTCGGAGAGGTTGTCTCGCAGGAGGAACTCGGAGGAGCCAGTGTGCACGCTTCAAAGAGCGGTGTCGCTCACTTCGCAGCCGATAACGAACAGGAAGGAATCAACACGATTAAGGAACTCCTCAGCTACATTCCTCAGAACAACATGGAAGAGGCTCCAAGGGTTCCGACCAATGATCCGGTCAGCAGGGTTGATGACTCTCTGAACGAGATCATCCCGGACAACCCTAATCAGGCCTACGACATGTACAAAGTCATCACGAGCATCGTGGATGACGGGAAGTTCTTCGAAATCCACAAGGAGTTCGCCAAGAACATCATAGTGGGATTCGCACACATGAACGGCCGCAGTGTCGGCATCGTGGCGAACCAGCCTAAGATGCTCGCCGGGGTGCTGGACATCAACGCCTCACGCAAGGGTGCCCGTTTCGTGCGCTTCTGCGATGCGTTCAACATCCCGATCGTCTC
>DCMG01000118.1:15499-15786 GCA_002321335.1 Bacteroidales bacterium UBA1628
AACGGAGCCAAACTGCTCTATGCCTACGGTGAAGCCACAGTCCCTAAGGTCACGGTGGAGCTCCGCAAGAGCTACGGTGGGTCGTACATTGTGATGAGCAGCAAGCACCTGCGTGCCGATCTTGTCTATGCCTGGCCTTCAGCCCAGATCGCTGTAATGGGAGCCGACGGAGCTGTCAATGTGCTCTACGCTAAAGACATCAAGGCTGTCGAGGATCCCGCTGAACAGCAGAAAATCCGAGCCGCAAAGAAAGAGGAGTACGAAGAACTCTTCAACAATCCTTATCA
>DCMG01000100.1:0-23809 GCA_002321335.1 Bacteroidales bacterium UBA1628
TAATAAATAAATTGCAGTCCTTCAGGGAACGTATGCCAACCCAAAAGGACTGCAAATATAGTCAATTATCTCAACTTTCGCAAATTAGCGTTCAAGTCCGGGACTACTTTTCAGGAATATTCTCAAGCACAGCGACGAGGAACTTCCAGGTCTCGGCGACGGAGGCGATGTTCACACGCTCGTCCGGAGAGTGCGGATAGAGGATGTCTGGACCGATGGAAACCATCTCCCAGTTAGGGTACTTGGCACCCATGATGGCACACTCAAGTCCTCCATGTGTCGCCGTGATCTTGAGATCCTTTCCAAAGAGAGATTTATAGGTGTCCTCAAGAACCTTGATCATCGGGGTTCCTAGTTTCGGGGTCCAACCGCTGTAAGCTCCTGATGTTGAATATTTAGCCCCAGCCAGTTCAAACACATAGCGGATAGAGTCGGCGAGGTACATCTTGGCCGCGTCAATAGAGCTGCGGGTCAAAGAGTGAACGGTAAGATGTCCCTTCTGAGTGCGCACGATAGCCATGTTGGTTGAGGTCTCAGTAAGGCCAGGAAGGGTGTCGCTCATTCTCTGGACTCCATGAGGACAGGCCAGGATAGCCTTGACAGCCCTGCCGATGACCTTAGGACTGATGTAGCGGGCCGCCGGAGCGCTCTGCTTCTCGTAGAGGAGAATCATGTCTGGATCGGAGTACTGGTACTCGAACTTGGACTCCTCAAACTTTTTCTCCACCAAAGCCTTCACCTTGCGTGAATCTGCAGACGGTACGAGAATCTCGGCCTCGGCCTCGAACGGAATCGCGTTGCGGAGAGAGCCGCCGGTGATGGAGGCCACCTTTACGTCATATTCAGTAATCACCGCTTCGAGAAGGCGGCAGAGGATCTTGTTGGCGTTGCCTCTGAAGAGGGAGATGTCCATTCCTGAATGTCCGCCCTTGAGGCCCTTCACGGTGATCTTGTAGCCGACAAATCCTTCCGGAGTCTTGTAGGTTCTGTAAGCAAAGTCTGCTGTGCCGTCAACTCCGCCGGCGCAACCGGTGCAAAGCTCACCTTCCTCCTCGGAATCGAGGTTGAGAAGTATGTCACCTTTCAGGACTCCCGGCTTCAAGGAATTGGCTCCTGTCATGCCGGTCTCCTCATCGTAGGTGATGAGAGCCTCCAGAGGGCCGTGCTTCAGAGTCTTGTCCTGAAGGACGGAAAGCGCGAGAGCCACACCGATGCCGTTGTCGGCCCCGAGGGTGGTTCCCTTGGCGGTCACCCACTCCCCTTTTATCTCGGTCTCGATCGGATCGGTAAGGAAGTCATGCTTCGTGTCGGCGGTCTTCTGCGGAACCATGTCCATGTGGGCCTGCATGATCACCCCTTTGCGGTTCTCGTACCCTGGAGTGGCCGGTGCTGTGAATATGATGTTGCCGGTGTCATCCTTCTTCACGTCAACACCGTGCTCTTTTCCCCAATCAAGGAGATATTCCTGAACCTTGCCTTCATGCTTTGAAGGGCGAGGGACTCTTGTCAGACCGTAGAAGTTCTCCCAAACGGCCTTTGGCTGCAAATTTTTAATTGTCATAGCGTTATTCTATTAATATGTGAATATGTATTCTTTAATACCCGCTGAATATATTTGACGGATTACTTTGAAAGAGGGAAATAGCCCTCTGTGCCAAGCTGATAGATGGCCATTCTGTCCTGAAGGAAAGAGGTCACGCCATCCGAAAGACGAACCGTGCATATTGCCGGAATCCTGTAGATGGCCACATTGGACTTCGACTGCACAGCCTTACCCTCAGCCTCTCCGATAGGTTGAGGAACCACCTCAAGAAGGTAAGGTTTTCCGGACATATTGTCAGCCGAGACTATTCCGTCCGTGTCCGAGATTCTGAAGGCAACGTATGTCTGTGATTTTCTGTTCTTTGCCGGGACAACATCGCATTTAAGTTTCTGAGTCTGGAAGTCGCTGTAACCGATGAACATGGACATATATTCCTTCTCAAGTGCGGAGATTTCCTTAAGAGCCGCTCCCATCGCCTCGCCGCTGTAGGTGGCGTCGGTGTCCCCCGTCACGATCTGAACTCTCTTCTGACGGAGATTGAATATCATGTCCGCGGCTTCCTTGGCCCTCTGCTCAAGTGACTTCTGGACGACCATGTTCTGCTGCACCGCAATACGGTTGTATGAAGCGTCCTCTTTGACTCCACGGTAAAGCGTGGCGGCCTCAGAAGTGAGGTTCGAGCTTACGCCCTTCCCGTTGAAGTCGGCTCCTGTCTGTGTGGTGAACCTCCACTCCGCGCTCTCGCCGAAGCTCCCGTCATTCACAGCGATAAGCCCCTGTGATGTGAGCGAAAGGAAAGACTGTGTGGCCTTGTCAGGATTGACATAGTAGCGGAAATTCTGGTCAGCCTCGATGTACGGGGCCATACGGACAGTGCTTAGGGTACATGTGGTCTGGTCGGCCTGACGGGCGTCCACGCCGAGATATTTCTGAGCGTATTTGGCGTACGGGCCGGCATAGAAATATTCACGGACAGCCTCAACCTCGATAGTGATGGTGGTCTGAGGAAGCGCGTAGGAGACTGTTCCCACCGGATCCTGCGCCGAGAGTCTTCCGGCAGGCAGCATGGCGGCCAGACAGAGAAGTGATACGGTACGATTATTTCTCATATTCATAAAATTTTTGTCATTTCCATCTTTTGTGCGTCCAGAGGTAATTCTCCGGGTGTTTTTCCAGATCGGCCTGAAGCAGGTTGTAATATTCCTGCATTATCGAGTGAGGGGTCATCGCCGATGCGTCACGGCAAATCTCCTTGAAAGTCCACTCGTAGTGGCCTCGGGTAACTGGTGTCAGGCTCATGTAGAACACGCTGTAGTGAAGTTTGTGGGCGATAGACGCTCCGCCCAGCATTGTTCTGGTCGGCTGGTGCATGAAATCAACGACATCATTCACGGTGGAGTTTCTGTACGGGCACTGGTCGGCAGGGATGATGTAGATTTTCTTGTCTTCTTTGTGGGACAAAGCGAAGCGCAGCAGATTCAAAGAACTGACATAACCTGTGTAGCCGTCCCTGAGAACCGGAGCGCAGCGGTTCACCCTCATGATTTCGTCCCACATCTTGCTGCTGAGCGGTTTATAGACGGCGATAATGTCATTGACATCTATTTTCGACCGCTCTGATTCCGGCCGGTAGTCGTAGGTCAGGCAGCCGCCTGTAAGTTCCCAGTTACCGAAATGGCTGTTCAGAACGACAACTCCCGGACTTACGGCAAGCGCGGCTTCCACTGCATCCAGGTTGGTGTATTCTACCAGACGTTTCTTATGCAGCCGTTCCGGATTGCGGCAGCCACCGAACCAGATCGCCTCAGCCAGGATCTCCCCGAAATGTTTGTAGAAAGCGTCCGATATCCGCCTGAGTTCCTTGTATTTCTTGTCGGGAAACGCCCGCGAAAGGTTGATCATCACGACATCCCGCCGATAGTGCAGCACATCACGCACAAGCCAGGCAAAGACCCCCGACCAAGCATAATGGAATCCCAGCGGAAGCGCCGAGACCGCACGCAGAAAGCCCTGCACCAGTTTTGTCATTATCTTCATCTCTCTACAATCAGTCGCATATTCAGACAAATATAGTGAAAGACACGTTCAATATGAAATTTATTTGAATATGACAGGTCGATGCGTTTCCGCGGCATAGGTCTTACCGGGAAAAGATAACGGTTCATTGCATTCTCTTTTCAAAACAAATAATTATATTTGCGATATACTTTTCCTGCCTGACAGGCAAGGACCGGTTACACTTGTATAACACCAATAATAAAACGAGACTTATGGTCCAGACATTAATAGCCAACTCAGGAATACAGTTTTTCTCCAAAAAGATAGTCATCGACACGAATGACGGCTTCAGGCAAGTGTTTTACGAATGGTTCGACGAGAAGCAGGTAGAACAGGTTCTTGAATATGCCTGCGAGATCCGGCAGCTGGAGAAATTCGTACACTATTCCGACATGTTGAGGTACGGCTTCGTCGACTCTCAGGGCAATCTTCTGGTGGAACCAGACGTGGTCGACGCAAACCCGGAGGTTCGCGTGATTCACAAGGGTGACATTGACCAATGCCCGAACCTGTTCAGGATGAGGCTGGGAGACAAGAACAACTGCTCGCTGTCCAAATACCTGAATGTATGGTTGCCGGCTCCGTATTACGAGACAGACCGGTCAGGAAAATTCCAAGCCGGGCCGTACAACTGGTGTCGCTTCAAAGTGTGCCCGGTCTCCGAGAATAACGGAACAATCACGGCCAACATTCTGTTTGCCATTGACACACATACGGTTTACAACTCTTCTGATGATTACAACGAATGTCCAGTATTCATCGGCAACACCGAATCTGAGAAAAGATTCATGTTCTGTGCGGACGCAGACAAGATGATCGATTTCTGCACGGGTAAGAATGACTGGATCCGGACTTATCTGATGAAACTGGTCTATGGTACGGACGACATCAACAAGATTCCTCCGCAGGTTCAGTACAAGTACTCATTCCTTGCCTCTTACTATATGCTGCTGAGTTATGTCGCGAAGAACGCCGACCTTCCGCAGATCAAACTGATCAGGGACAGGGGACTCGGCGAGATCAATGTCGAGATGATCATCGACATCGGGAACTCCAGAACGTCGGCGATCCTCTTCGAGGACGCCGATTTCAGGAAAGTCCAGCCGCTGAGACTTCAGGACTTCACGCATCCGCTTCTTCCTGACGGCAGCCTTAACCGTACCGGTGACACGTTCGACATGCGGCTGGCGTTCAGCAAAGTTGATTTCGGTGGGAATCTTGACGGAAGTGCCCAGTTCACCTGGCCGAGCATTGTCCGTCTGGGCAAGGAAGCGGAGTATCTCACGCACGAGGCCACGAACATGGCCGCCGGCAAACAGACCCTTTCGACATATTCAAGTCCCAAAAGATACTTGTGGGACTACAGGCCGCGGCCTGAGGAGTGGCGCTTCGTGAATCTTGGCGACGGCGCCGACCGCCCTCCTATCCTCAAAGGGATAACCGATTACTTCAACTATGACGGCAAACTCGACAAGGATGGCTTCGGGACAGGAGCCAATTATTCCAGAAAGAGCCTGATGACCTTTGCCTTCATGGAGATTATGGCCCAGGCCGTCTCACAGGTCAACTCCCATGAGTACAGAGAATTCAACGGGAACATCAACACCCCGCGCCGGATCAACAGAATCATCCTGACATGCCCGACGGCGATGTCACGGTTCGAGCAGGAATCCCTGCACTCAAGTCTTGAGGACGCTGTCTTCGTGATGGACAGGTTCAACAACAACGTGGACTCCACGACTGTGCCGCTTGGAATATCCGTAGAACCGTCTCTCAAGCGGGACAGCGACGACAACACGCCTTGGACCTTCGACGAGGCCACATGCTCGCAATTCGTGTACCTGTACAGCGTTCTTGCCACAAGGTACAAAAACAACTCAAAGGACTTTTTCGACATCTACGGCAAGCGGCGCATGATCGGCGGCGAACCTAAGGACAGCATCGTCATCGGTTCAGTTGACATTGGAGCGGGAACTTCGGATGTCACGATCTGTCGCTATGAGAGGGATGACAGGAAGTCGGCGAAACTGAGGCCTCAGCCTGTTTTCTGGGACAGTTTCGACTACGCCGGAGATGACATGCTCCGCGTCCTCATCAACAACGTTCTTCTTGAGGGGGCTGACGGCATGCTTCAGAAATGCCTCACGGCGGGAGGCCTTGGCCGGCAGGACATCTACGCGAAATTGTCAGACTTCTTCGGTGAGGACCACAACAAACTGTCATTCAAGGACAGAGGCATCAGGAGAGATTTCAACATCCAAGTGCTTGTGCCGATAATGTACCGTTTCCTCGACCTTATGGGACGTGGCGAGAAGTACCGTGAGGTCAGCTACGATGAGATTTTCTCCGGCTCCATGCCAAGCGAAGTGGTGGTGAAAGCCTTCAACGAAAAATTCGGGATTTCGCTTCAGGACATCAGATGGGAATATGACTCCGAGGTGATGACACGCCACATAGAGAACGCGATGGACACCCTGATCGAGAACGTGGCCACCATCATGTACGCCTACGACTGTGATTTGATTCTCCTTTCGGGGCGTCCGACATCACTCAAGGTCATCAGGAACATATTCCTTAAATATTTCGCCGTCGCTCCGGACCGTCTTATCGCCATGTCCGGCTTCCGCATAGGCCATTGGTATCCGTTCGCTGACAGGAACGGTTACCTGAGAGACTCCAAATCCATCGTTCCGGTGGGGGCCATGATAGCATGGCAGGCTTCACACGCCGGAGGTTTCAACGGATTCCTGCTGGATCTCAAGGAACTAGGCAACAGAATCTCGCCGACAACCGAATATTTCGCCAGAATGAACGCGACTAGCCGGAACGGGAAATGGTTCATCTCTCCGGAGGTCGGCAACGGAGTGTTCTCCGCCGAATCATTCCCGACCTATATCGGCAGCAAGCAGTTCGACATCGCCAATTATCCGCTGCGGCCGTTCTATGTGTTCGACATAGACGAGGCAAACATCATGTCCCGTGTCAGGCATCAGAAATCCGCGGAAGGGATTGACTTGACACCGCAGGAACTCCAGATTCTGGTCAAGGCGGAAAAGGAGAGAATCCTCGCCAGATGCCCTTTGACCGTCAAGGTGTCCAGGGATGACTACCGAGAAAGCAAAGAGAGGCTTACCCTTGAGAATGTCGCGGGAGATGACGGCGAGGAATTGAATGTGAAGGACTTCAAGTTCGAGGTTCAGAGCCTCAACGATCCTGATTGCTACTGGCTGGACTCAGGTGAGTTCAATATCAACATCATAGCTGACAAGAAAGAAATTGACGGACAAGATGAAAACAACGATAGATAAGCAATTGAATGCCATCGGAAGGGCTCTCGACTGGACTCCGAACGTGCCGGAGGCCGAACAACTCCAATTCCGCCAGCGGCTGATCGACATCCGCCGCGGCCTCAACAAGGTGCGCTACGCCGTCGAGGAGCATTGTTCGGCGGCGGTATTCGGAGAAAGCCAGATGGGCAAATCCTATTTGGTCAGTGCGATGCTGTCCAAGCCTGGCGAGGCCTTCTGCGTGACCGACACATCCACCGGGACCAAGTACAATTTCATAAACGAAATCAATCCCAGCGCGCCGGGCTCCACGGTCGAGGCCACTGGACTGGTCACACGTTTCACGGCCGGCAACGATGACAGGGACATCCCTGCGGGCTATCTGAAAATCCGTCTGCTCACAGTTGTGGATCTGATTCTCATCCTCAGCGAGGCATACTACACACAGGTCGTGGATTACGACAATTCCCGGATCATGCGCACATCCGACATCAACGGACTCCTGCATGACATCCCGCTCGGCTCTCCGAAGGAAAAGACATTCCTTCGAGAAGACGATATCCTTGACATTGAGGAATATATGCATTCACTGCTGATGTACAACCGCTCCGTGCTCAACATTGCGGATTCTGAATATTTCACCTTCCTTCTGAAGAATGTGCGGATGATGGACGAAGAGAGTATTCTGGAGGCCGTCACATTTCTTTGGGACCGCAACGAGGACATCAGCCGGCTGTTCAAGGATCTTGTGGACGCCTACCGGGAGGTTGACTTCAGCGAGTGCGTCTATGTCCCGTTCAAATCGGTGCTGAGGAAGCACGGGACAATGCTCGATGTCTCCAGACTGAACGAGATGTACTGCAAGCCGGAAAACGAGCCTTCCGAATATATTCCCACAACTGACGCGCGCACCGGTACGGGACTGAATATCCAGACAAGAAAATCATTCCTCAGCGCCTTGTCGGCGGAACTGTATTTCGTGCTTCCGGAGAATGTCGTGGAAGAGCATCCTTTTCTGAAAAACCTGGACATCCTTGATTTTCCCGGCGCGCGCCGGCCGGAAAAGATTAAGGCGGCGGCGCTTGCCGACGGCAACAACCTGCCGACCGTGTTCCGCAGAGGGAAGGTTTCCTACCTGTTCAACAAATATTCAGCCGCCAAGCGCATCAACTCCTTGATGTTCTGCCACAACAACAACCAGTCGGCGGAAAGCACTATGAGCTACACACTGAACAGTTGGGTTGCGGGCAACCTTGGTGAGACACCGCAAGAAAGGGAGACAATCATCGAAAAGGCCAAGGTCTCTCCTCTTTTCATCATAAGCACATGGTTCAACAAGGATCTTGTCTATCACGACGAGATCAAGGGGAAGGCCGATCTTGACGAGCGCTGGAGAAGGCGTTTCAACACCGTGCTGGAAGGCGAGGTTCTGAAATCCTTGGACGGCGACGGACATTGGTTCAACAATTGGACATCCCGGAAATATTTCGACAACATATTCATGCTCCGTGATTTCAAGTTCTCAAAGGAGTTTTATTCCGGCTATCACCCCGGGCCGGAGAACAGGTCTCCGGAGCTTGAGCCTATTGTCAATCCTGCGTATCCGGACTTTATGCTTGACCTGAAGGAGTCTTTCTGCGAGGATGAGTTCGTGAGAAGGCATTTCGGGAATCCTCAAGAGGCATGGGATGAGGCCGCGTCCATCAATATGGATGGAACCCAACGGATAATCAAGGCATTGAACGCCATCGCCCCGAATCTGAACGATGCAAGGAAAATCAAGTTTGAGGCAGACATTGTGTCGATGAAGGGCAAGCTGGAGTCCTTGCTAGGAAATTACTATCACACCAGCGACATCTCCGAGGAGATCCGCAAGGCAAAGAAGCAGTCCAGAAAGGCGAACATGCAGATTGATGTCCGGCTGGGACAGGATCCTTTCTTCTTCGGCATGTTCATGGATGCGTTGATGCTTGACGAGTCCAAGGTACGCGAGCTTGTGCATGAACTGCTGGTCAACTACAAGACCCAGCCCAAGATGTCCGGCAAGGAGTCCCAGATATTCATGTCCGCCGGACTGAGTTCAGACAACTGCCGGAAAGAGAATGAGGATCTTCTGATGGACTACACCGGCGCGGACACTCTTGAGGAATGCCGTCAAAGTTTGGAGGAGATCGGGGTTGACATGGAGCGCCTTCTCGCCACGACCCAGATGCAGATCGGAGCCGGCGAGAGCGTTGTGGATGCGGTGGAGGGATATTGGCTAAATGAGACCTTGTCCCATTATGCCGTCACGATGTTCAAGGACAAGATTGATTCCGTCTCCGGCATTGTCTCGACCCTTTACAGGCTGTACAGGCAACTGGATGTCAAAGCGGAATGGATCGGGAAAGTGGATGGGTACATCCAGGATTACGGAGCGGAAGGTGCGGTCGAGGTCGTTTCGGATTACCTGTCGATGATGTTCAACCGCCTGTCAGCATCTTTCGGTTACGATTATTTTGACGCTGACAGACGCAGGTCCATGGCCGAGAAGAACCGGCAGTTCAAACTTCAGCTTGACGAGGCCCTTCTGGAGGGAGGAAAAGAAGGCGCGTCAATAGAACTTGTCGCTGGCCTTGAAAAGCAGAAGTCGATTCTTCAGCATAGTGCCTTCAAGGCGGATGACAAGGAGTTTCTGAACCGTTTCCCGCAGTACAATAATGTGTGGAGATGGGAGGAGAGGATGAAAGCCGGCTATGCGTTCTCATGCGGCCTTCCGGACTTCGATCCGGTGGCCAATGAAGAGCTGGGAAAGATTTTGAATGACATAAAGGAATAAAAATGAGTACGGTAAAGGGAAAAACGAAACTTTGTTCAACGCCGGCCAGCGGTGTATCGGTAGAAAGCGTCGGCGGGATCCCGTTCTACGACAGGTACATAGAGTTCGAGCGGCTGCTTCAGAAATATGTCGGCGACCGCCGTTACAAAGACTCATTCGCCGAGCCTTTGTTCAACAATGCGGGGGGAACGATAGACTGGTATGTTCCCGCTCTGTATTCGGAAGCCAGACGGCTTGACAGCCTGAAGGGTTCATTTGAATATGACGATGCCGTACGAAGGAAAGACGCATGTCTGCAATACTTCAAGAGGCTCACGCCCGACATGCCGGACCATGACAGAAAATATTTTGACTGTCTGCTGAGATTCGCCGATTCGGAGATTTCAGACTTCACCACGTTCATCCAAGGCGACCACGTCATCTTCGGAGTCTGGGGGCTTCAACTGCACAGCGGCAAGGACATCTCCATGGCCATCAGAACTGACATAGATGACAAGAGGGTTTACACTATCACTTACGCGCTGCGAGGACAGGGATCGTTTGTCGGATGCGACACCGTGATAAGGCGACGGCATGGTTATGTGCTGAGCGGAGCGCGGGACATTCCCAATGTTCAGCCGGAGGACGGATTTGAATTCAATTCCTGGGAGCCGGACGCCCCTCACAACAAGGTTGTGGAATCAGACATGACATTCACTGCGGTCTGCTCCCCGAAGCCACAGTCCGAGGATGCATTGGTGACAGAGCCGGAGGCCGTGGAGCCTGTCGCTCCGGAAGCGCCCACCTTCAGCGACGTGCGTTTCGATGCCGGCGACAAAGGAAAACTCAAAGGCGCACGGGCTGTGCGGGCAATGAACGGGGAACCGCTCGATCCCTCCATCATCCCTCATGTGAAACCAAAACGTGGGTATGAGTTTGTGGGGTGGGACAAGGACACGACCGAACCCATTCATCAAGACACCGTGTTCAAGGCTCAATACCAAAGACTTGAAGGTGGCCATGGATTCTTCGGCGGCGGATTCGGCCCGTCAGGTTGGTCAGGAGGCCGTGGAGGCTGTCTGAATTGGCTGATAGGGCTTTTGTTGGTTCTCTTGCTGCTGTTCCTGCTCTCGTTGCTGCTCAGGATGTGTTCCGGTCCGGCGGTCACTTCGACAGGCTCAGTGACCGAGGAGGAGACCGTCACGACGCAGACCACAAAGAGACTTCCGGAGCCGGTGAAGGAGGGATCCCTTGAGAAAGAGAAGGTCACAAAGGAAACCGAGGTGGATTACGAGGCGATCCGCGCTTTGATTCAGGAATACAAGCAGCGTATTGACGAGCTCGGCAAGATGTTGCCGGAAAACGAGAAGAAAGACGGGAAATAATGGAAAAGGCAAAGTTCAGTTTCGCATGGGTCATCTCCGTCATAGCGCTGATGGCATATTCATACATAAGTTTCATGGGGACGGTGTACCTTCAGGTGTTCAATGTCTCTCTTTGCGTGTTGCTGACATTGGCAGCGGACTTCTTGGTCCTGCTGCTTGTGCGTCTCATGTGCGGGGCAAAAAGCACCCGATGGATCCGCCTCGGAGTCATCGGGCAAGCATTCTTCGGATTTCTAGTGTTCGCCATTCTGCTCGGATCTTCTGTGCTGTTCACCCATTTCACAAGGATCATCCGGCAGAATGACAATATCAAGGAAGCATACGCGGCGGCGGTTGAAGATGCGCGGACAATGGATGAAAAGTATGATGAATATGTTCGCTCCAGATGTGAGGGATACGCCGCGTCGCTCTATGCACTGCCGCCATCGTCACCAGAATATAAAGCGGTCTTCGGCAACAGCATGTCTCTTGGGTTCACCAAAAAGGAGATTGTCTCAAAATGCGTGGCGAACCTTGGCAAACTCTTGAAGGGAAAAAATCAGGCAGGAGAGTTGACCGAGAAACGCGGCCGATGGCTTGCCGATGCGTCGGCGAGCGTCTGGAACCTCAGTCTCCCGGCCAACATCCGCGACATCACCTCCAGCGTGAACCTATGGCTGGAGAACTACAAGAAACTCAGCGTAAAGACTTATACCGGAGAATCCGGCGCGCTGCCTTACAAGAACACATCGTTCAACCGTAACATTTCCGTCTTGGAATCATTGTGTTCCGGTGTAAAGGGTCCGTCAGTCCTTGCGGTCATTCTGGCGGTTGTCTGCTACGCACTCATACTTTTGCCTTGGATCATAACCCCTAAGAACATCGCATCAGTCGGCGGAGATTTCGATGATGTCGTGCTGATGCCCGACGAAGATGAATAACGTATGGAACAGAAAGAAAAAATACTGACTCGCTGCAACTCCATTCCGGTTCCGAACCTTGTCAACTATCTGAATGAGGGAGTTGTCACGCTTGACGAGCTGAAAGCGGCCGGCTTGACAGCCGAAACGGTGGAGGACATCCACAAGCACATCGCTGCCAACGAGGCTTTGATGTGGCGGAACGCATGCAGGAAAGACTCTCCATCGGTCTATCTGGAATTTCTGAAGTTTTTTCCCGAGGGAACATATTCAGAGCAATGCCGTCAACAATTGTCCGACAAGGAGGAGTCGTGGTGGCAGGACATCAGCCTGACTCCGACCGGAGAGTCGCTCCGGGATTATCTGGAAATCTTCCCTTACGGGAAATATGCCGGGACTGCCCGCGCGCTGCTGGACGACATGCCGTGGTTGGAGACCTGCAAGGTCAACACCGAGGCCGCTTATCTCGCTTACAAGGAGAAGTATCCCGGAAAGCACGAAGGTGAGATCAAGACAATCCTCAATACCTTCAGGGATGAGCAGGACTGGGTGAACGCCCGGAACCTCAACACTACAGACGCGTTCCGGGAATATCTCAGGTTCCACCGCTACGGGAAGCATGCGGTGGACGCACAGCGGATCATTGACAGCCGTAGCCTTCACGACAACATCGTGGAGGGTCTGAGGAAAAACAAGAACGCCTTCAGCGCGGAGGAGATACAGCGTCACATCGGGGAGAAGACGGTCACGGAAAGCGAGATCGCCGATGTCCTCGGACCCGAATGGGTGGAACGGATAATGAACTATTCCCGCCCGGATGACCTGCCGATCTATGCCTACAAGAATGAACTTGTGAAAGGCCGGACCGAAGTCTATTTCTGGGGCACCCCGGCCTCCGGAAAGACCTGCACTCTCGGCGCGATCTTCAGCCGGGCGTTCTCCAAAGGAACTTTGCAGCCAAGGGGCGGGGCGGTGGACTACTTTGACTCATTGAAGAATATATTCAAGAAAGACGGGGTGAGCAGACTGCCCAACAGCACCTCCAACACCTGCATCTACGACATGCAGGTGGACATCATCGACGATAAAGGCCGCAAGCATCCTGTGACCATGATCGATCTGGCCGGCGAGATATTCAAGTGCATCTACTATGACAGTCTGGGCAAACTGAACGAGGATGACGAGCGCAAGAAGATCCTTGACACCACGTTCGGTTACCTGACCAACAGAAAGAACAAGAAAATAATGTTCTTTGTCGTCGAATACAACGGTCATGACAGGGTCTGGAACGACAACACCAACCTTACGATGAGCGACTATCTTGACAGATGCGCCCATTATCTGGATGACAAGAAAATCATAAGTTCTTCAGTCAACGGGATATATGTCCTTGTGACCAAAGCAGACATGATTGACTGCGAGTACAAGGAACTTCCGGTCAAGGCCAAGGAATACATTGAGGATCACTTCAAGGGTTTTTGGGAAACGCTGAAGGACATCTGCGTCCATTCCGGAATCCGCGACCTGAAGATCATCCCGTTCTCCATCGGCAACGTGGTGGCCAAACAGCTCTGCGAGTTTGACGGCAAATTCGCCAAACTGGTTCTTGACAGGATAATCGAGAAGAGCGACAGCACCGGCCACAGTTTTTTGGATTTCTTAAAAGGATAACGCCATGACATTTTCAGAATATATTAAGGTTGACCTTTACGGCCAGTACAACAACAACACCGAGCACGTCTATTCATACCCGGAAAAGATCACGAATCAGTACAGCTTCACCGAGGGCACACGGTGGGCGGCTCCGATCACCGATCCCCGAGCCCTTTTCCAGTCGGTGTGCAAGTCCGGTCCGTGCTACATCATCCACCGTCACAAAAACGGTTATTACTATTCATACGTCGAAAGGAATGCCTCGGATTCGCGGGGTGGGCTGGAAATGATCACCATATTCGTCCCGGCTGGTCTTCACGCCTCCGGCGGCAGCGTACTTGACGCTCTGAACGAACTGCGCGGCACGCTCATCCTGTCCCGCAGGTATGATGATGAGCTTGTAAGGAACTGCGCCGCCCGTGTCACTGAGTGCCATTCAAAAGAGTTTTTCCCGGCAAAGACAAAACAGGACTCCGGCGGACAGCCTATGGCGGCGTTCCGCACCTTCAAAGATGCCTCGGAATTGAGGACTCTCTTCACTTTCCTCAAGCAGAATGAATATGCAGACATCGACAAACTCCTCATCGTCCATGAACATGACGTAAAAGAAGGCACTAATATTCAAAGGATCACAACACCAGCGAAGCAAGTGTTCAATGTCATCGGATGTTCGGGGGCCAAGGCTGACAGGGAGGAAGCCACTCTAGGAGAATCATTCCGCATCACCTACTCGAAGGATGATTTCGAGCCCTTGTACAAAGATGTCCGGCTGGACTCCATGCCAAATCCAGCCTATGGCACAGACGGAAATGATGTTCATCTTACAGACCCGGAGACTCTGCGGATGACATTTCGCAAAAAGTTATTCACCGACATCAAGTCCAACGATGGAACGACTCCAAAGACCATTAATCCTGAAGTCATATTCAATGGGACACCGGCTGAGCGTTCTGAAGACGGGCGTGTCTTTGTGATGGTTCCGGAAAACGCTGTCCATGAAGGCGGTCGCGCGGTTTTGGATGTGAATGCCACGCATTTTGAGCCTTATCATATTCAAGTCGCCTTGGATGGTTTGAGAAACAATTCGGTGCTTAACGTAGATCTGACACCCAAGACGAATGTCATTCCTATCGAGTTCTGTTTCGGGGATACGGAAAGCGGCGAAACTCACACCTTACCGGTTCTCAAAGTGCCTGTCAAAGAAACCGATCCGTTGTATGATTCGATGCTTGTCGGTCAAATTTTCCATGGCTATGAGGCCATCAGATTGCCGGGCGGGGGCTTCCGTGTGAATATTCCGGACAAAGACGACAAAGACAACGAAAAGAAAAGACTGCCCAAGTTGCTCAGGATTCTGTTGGTTGTCCTTGGCGTTGTGATAGTGTCGCTCGCTCTCGTATGTGGCGGTTATTTCTTGGGACATTTAGACGTGATTCCTGTGTTTGGCAAAATACTGGGCTGAATATTCTAACATAAAAAATCAATGGAGAAGAAGAACATCATAAAGATACTGTTGGTCTCTCTTGCGGTTGTCGGACTGACGTATCTGATTGTGGACCAGTTTAACAAAATCGGCACATCGGAGGGGAACATTGATTATTACGACCTTTCCGCCGACCTCGAAGCCAAAGTGGACAGTCTGCCCGTCAGCTGGAGCGGATCGCCATATTCCTCATTCCGTTCCATACTGTCGGACATAGATGTGGCCACCGCCATGCAAGGAATGGACGAAGAGTCAGCCGAGACAGCCATGAACAAGGTGCGCGGCATTTTCGGGAAAGCCGCGGGATCATATTTTGGTCGTGGTTCATGGACCGACCCCGATCTTTCCCAGATCAAGTTCATCGCCGGCTATCTCCATGACAGTCAGGTTGTCCGGATCGTGGACGGCTATCATGAGGCGAAAAAACTGATCGCATCCAGCAAGGTCTGCACGACCACATCGGCTGTGGACAACTGCATAACCAAAGCCGCGTCTTACAGCAAATCTCCTTGGAGCAACTGCAAGGAGTTGAAGGACGGGCTGTCCCGCGTGAGGGCCAACGCCTTTGAATCCTACATCAACCGCAGCCTTATTCCTCTTTGCGACAAGTTGGCCAAGTACAAGACCAGATATACCTATTTCGATGATTTCGACAGGGATTTCCAGAAAGTACGTAAAGGGAAAGAGTATCTGGAGAAGAAATCATATTCAAGCGCGGCCTTCCTGTCCAAGTACAATTCAATCAAGTACAACAACGCGGCTAACGACTTAGATCCTAGATTCTGATGAGAAAGATAGTTTTCAGCCTTATCATCGGTGTGGCGGCAGTGTGTGCCACGGTTCCAAGCCATGCTCGCGTTTCCGATTCGGAAATGGTTCTGATCCAGAATGTCGGTTCCGCCATACGTCAGGCGGAGGCACGCTACAACAGCGGCAACGTGACCGGAGCCGCCGACCTTGCCAGGAAGATTCTGGCAAAGTACCCGGCCAACACCGACGCGAAAGCAATTCTGGACAAATGTATCGCCACGGAACGGAAGGATTATGACGATGCCGTCGCCAGCGAAAGTGTCGCCAGTCTTAACGCTTTCCTTAAGAAATATCCCGAATCCGGATTCAGGGATGATGTGGCCGATAGAATTGAGGACCTTCCTCTCTGGCTGACAGCCAAAGGCAAAAATACGATTGACTCATACAAGCGGTACCTCGCCGACTCCGAGCATCTGCTCTTCAAATCGGAGGCAGACAATGCCATTGCCGACCTTACCGCCACACAGGCCTATTACAATGCCCTTCGTGTCAACACCATAGAAGCCCTTAAACAATTCCGTAAGGATTATCCCGCCAGTTCCTACGACAAGCGAGCCTCCAACAAAATCGCCCGCCTGATGGCAGACAGGTTCACGTCAACGTCTTCTTACGCTGACAAAAGAATGGCGACTGAATATGCCACGGATGAAGAGACAATCAGATATGTGAACAACAAATTCGCCTACGCCACCCGGAATAATGAAGCGTATTCATCGGTTTACAAGACACCTGCAACACAAGGCAGGTCGTCCGATTCTTCATCTCATGGAAGTTATAGATCCAACCAATCCAGCATTCGGTTTGGATTAACCTTGTCAGCCGACGTAGGATATTCTTATGACACAGGTTATGAGGCCTTCCCTTTCTCGGCAGGTGTCGGTGGACTGGTAAGGTTCGGAGATCAGAGGCATCCTTTGAATCTGATTACCGGAGCCAAAGTTCTTCTGGCCTACACAAAAATAAGATACGATGATTCGTCCTTTGGTTCGAATCATTCATCAACCGAATATGAAGTGGTGATTCCTATAGACCTGAATTGGAACATCATCACGTCT
Organism: Bacteroidales bacterium UBA1628; assembly: GCA_002321335.1. Lineage (GTDB taxonomy): Bacteria > Bacteroidota > Bacteroidia > Bacteroidales > UBA932 > Cryptobacteroides. The sequence continues at coordinate 16,971 of DCMG01000100.1, forward strand.
GAATATACGTCCATGTATGTAGGCGCGGGCTACCAATATGGCCTCCAGACTTCAGAAGCAATCAAAGCGTCTTACGGCTTTGCATGGGCTAAAGGCGACTGGCACTGTTACTATATTCATTATTTCAAAGGAATGTTCAAAGAAGCCGCAGGTATTTCACCATTCCTAGGTATGAGTTACACTTATTATTTCTAGTATGGCATCCATAAGGAAAACGCCCAGAATTCTAAGGAATGGATATACTAAGGAATTTCATAGCTTACGCAAACGGCTCAACTCTGCGTGAACGGGAACGCGACATATTTCCGGCTGAAGCATCTGCCAATGCCAAAGGGAACAGTGGCGACAAGATTCATTTGCGAATTCAGAAACCGGTCAACGCCAAAGTCTTTGAAGATAAGATTCGGGTTATTCTATCATCCGTCAGCATATATGAACCACAGACATTCCCCGTGAAACGTCCCGAATTTGAAGACATTGAAAAAGTTGTCATAGCTGAGGCCAGAAAAAAGATCAGGTCGCTCAAGTTTTGGACATTACCGAGGCGGAGGGACGATTATGTCGGTGAGAACACATTCCCGAGATACAAAGAAGCTGTCGGAAAATGGGAAATAGATAAAGCGGACTTCGAAATTGCCGAGAACAAGAGAGTCGCAGAGCTCAATAAGTCAGAACAGGAACGAGCCGGTATTGAAAGCAAAGCCATTGAAGATGATCTGAAAGCGTTTATGTCTCCATCGATTGAAAACATCCGTGACAAGATTAAATCGACACTGAAAAGTGTTCAGTCACCTTATGGGCTGTCAATCGCCTATGCATGGTCGGAGAATACGGTTTACCTTGACGTCCTTTATCCGGAGCGGGATATTATGCTGAAATGTGAATACCACACCACCCCAAGAACAATAACCGAGGGCAACTTCCGTTATATCAATATACTTTTAGGGTCGTCTTATGTGTTGGCTTCGCATATTTTCAATATTGGAGAAACTGTGAGGAATGTTGTGGTCACAGGTCATTCTCAAATACTTGGAACCAAAATAGAGGAGACATTATATGCCGTGAATTTTGACAGGGAGAAATTCCAGACAGAATTCAGGACAATCAAAAAGTTCAGTCCGATCGACAGCTTTTTCAAATACCAATACCTGTTTGACGCGACACCTGCCAGAGGCAATATACATCCTATCCGAATCAGATTGGAGAATGGCTTGTTCGAGAACAGGTTTGAACATATGGAATTTGAATTTCTTGCAATAAGGCCGACAATATAAATGTCACACAGACATATTCATTGAAAAAGGGGGGCTGGGGTGACCAGAGGGTGGGGATAATCGAGGATATTCACTAAATTTGCAGACACTAAAGCAACAAGACATGAAATTGAAGGTAATCGCATTTATGGCTGCGGCGGCGCTTTGCTCAACAATGGCGGCGGCCGCCAAGACTGACGGAACGACAATCAAGGCCTCGGACTCAAAAATCACTTACATCGGTAGAACCGAGGTCAAGGACGGAAGCGTCTCCTTTGACTGGACAGGTGTGTACGCAAAGGTGAGATTTCAGGGCAGCAATCTGAATTTCAAAGTTTCCGACACCAAGAAGAACTACTACAACGTTTGGATTGACGCCTCCATGGACACTACGCCGGACAAGGTTGTCACGGTCTGCGGGACAGACACCACAATCGTGATCGTCAGTGCGGAGGATATCAAGGCACGCTACGGGAAGGACAAAAAAGCTGCCAAGGCTCCCCATCAGGTGATCATTCAGAAACGGACCGAGGGAGAGCAGGGCACAACCACCATCTTCGGGTTCTCCACGGACGGAGAGTTCCTTCAGGCTGACGCTCCGAAGGACAGGATCATTGAATATATAGGAGACTCATACACCTGTGGCTACGGCACGGAGAGTTCGAACAAAGAGCGCTTCAAACCAGAGACCGAGAATCAGAACCTCACCTACGCCTGCGCCATGGCAAGGTACTTTGACGCCGAACAGATTGTCATCGCCCACTCCGGAATGGGTATCGCGCGCAACTACAACGGCAACGTCAAAGGTTACTTCATGCCGGACAGATATCTCCAGACCTACGACAAGGAAAAGGACGTGAAATGGGATGCGAAGTCCTCGCCTCTCAAGCCAAGCATAACGGTGATATATCTTGGAACCAATGATTTCTCCACTGGCATGCAGCCGGCGGAAAGACTGTTCGTCAAGAACTACGTCACCCTGCTGAAAGAGATCAAGGACAACTATGGCGATGACTACCCTATCCTGTGTGTCGCACCAAAGAACGACCTTCTGATGTTCGACTACATCCGCAAGGCTCTCGACACTTGCGGGCTCAAGAATGTCCACATCATGGCTCTGACCAAATCCGTCCACAATAATGACACTGACATGGGAGCGGACGGGCATCCGAACTATGCGGGTCATCTCAAAAAAGCGCATGCGATGATTCCTTATGTCTCGACCATAACGGGTTGGGAACTGACAGGAAACAAAATAAGATAGCAAACCATGACGACAAAAGGGAAAATTTTCACTTGGACCGGAGTCATCCTCGCCCTCATTCTGGCTGGATTCATCTACTTCCGGTTCTATTTCGTCTTCGGTGACGGAGTGAAAGCAGGAGAGCTGAACCAATTCATCTACAAAGGCTACGTTTGGAAGACCTACGAGGGGAAACTCATTCAGGCCGGATTCAGGGGCTCGAACAGGAACGCCGGAGGAGCGGCGATAGAATCCTACATATTCGATTTTTCAGTCGAGGACGAGGAGGTCGCCAACGAACTCATGAGGTGCAGCGGCAAGTCCGTGGAGCTGCATTATAAGGAATATCTGGGAACGCTTCCTTGGCGCGGCATGCAGAAGTATGTCGTGGACAGGATAATCTCAACCTCAACACCCACAATCGAATGATTAAGAGAACACTCATCATCGTCTCGTTGATGGCTCCTATGATCCTCAACGCCCAGACCGGTGTCATCAAGACACATCCCGCCAACCCAGACGGAAAACAGATCACCATGGAAGAAGCGGTGCTCGGCAGAAATGTCCGCCCGGCAAGTGTCGCGGCGTCGTGGAAGGACAGCGACACATTCATCACGTACAAGGAAGGCAAATGGGTTCAGGAGAATCTCTCGACAGGAGATGTTTCTGAATATTCCGCCACACGCTTGCCGGATGGATTTCCGAAAGACGCAGAAAACATCATGCGGGGAGAGACAGGCACATTCGCCTACACTGTCGGCAGAAGTCTGTACGTTTTCGACAAGACGCCGGTCACCGTCGCCCAAAGCGAGAATCCTGACATTACCTACGGTCAGTCTGTCAGCCGCAACGAGTTCGGGATAGAAAACGGATTATTCTGGTCTCCGGACGGTTCCAGACTGGCTTTCTACAGAAAGGACGATTCCAAGGTCTCGGACTTCCCCCTTCTTGACATCACGACCCGCACCGGATCACTCAAAAACATCAAATATCCGATGAACGGAATGGACAGCGAGAATGTAAGACTCGGAATCTATGATGTGAAGAGCGGAAAGACAGTGTGGTGTGATGTCAATGAATATGGAAGCGACCGGTATCTGACAAACATCAGTTGGTCTCCTGACAGCAAGAATGTCCTGATACAAGTTCTTGACCGCACACAGAAGCATCTGAAACTCAACATGTACAGGGCAGATGACGGATCGTTCGCCCGAACGATTCTCACTGAGGACGACTCTCGCTATGTGGAGCCGCTGGACCCCGTAAGATTTCTCAAAGGAACATATTCATTCATCTACAGGACGAACAACCGTGACGGATACCGCAATCTCTATCTATGCGACACTCTCGGGACTGTCAGAAGACTGACAGCCGTGGACGCTGATGTGGAATATCTGGCCAACGACGGACGCTTCGTATATTACACTTCGGCGGAAGTCTCGCCGGTGGAGAACCACCTGTTCAGGATTGAGGTCAAGATGTCGCTTCGACAAGCTCAGCGACCTGACGCCGTGTCCAAAGCCAAGTTCGGAAAGCCCGCAAGACTTACGACAGAGGAAGGTTGGCACACGATCAGTCTGAACGAGAACTGCACCAAGTACATCGACAACTACAGCAGTTTCAACGTGCCCCGCATCACCAACATCATGACCGCAGACGGAAAACTGATCCGGAATCTCGTCACGGCCGAGGACCCTCTAAAAGCCTACAAGACCGGCGAGGTCCTTTTCGGCACGGTCAAGAGCGCGGACGGCAAGTACGACAACTGGTACAGGCTTTTCTTACCTGCCGGTTTCGATCCGGGCAAGAAATATCCGGTAATACTCTACGTCTATGGAGGCCCTCACTCACAGATGGTTCAGGACACATGGCTGGGTCAGGTGCGAATGTGGGAGATGCTGATGGCTCAGAAAGGCTACATAGTCTATGTCCAGGACAACCGCGGGACGCAGAACAGGGGCGCTGAATATGAGAAAGCAATCCACCGTCACTGCGGCCAGAGCGAGATGGCCGACCAGATGGTGGGCATAAACATGCTGAAATCCTTGCCGTTCGTGGATTCGGACAGAATCGGTGTTCATGGCTGGAGTTACGGAGGATTCATGACTATCTCCTTGATGACCAATTATCCGGAGACCTTCAAGGTCGGAGTTGCCGGAGGTCCGGTCATCGACTGGAAATGGTACGAAATCATGTACGGAGAGCGATATATGGAGACCGAGGCCACCAACCCTGATGGGTTTGCGCAGACAAGTCTGACCGGTAAGGTGAATGACCTCAAAGGCAAGTTGCTCATCTGCCAGGGAGCCATCGACAACACCGTTGTGTGGGAACACAGTCTCAGTTTTGTTCAGAAATGCATCGAGAACAATGTTCAGTTAGACTATTTTCCTTACCCATGCTCCGAGCACAATGTTTTCGGCAGGTGGAGAATCCATCTTATGGACAAGGTCACCAACTATTTCGATGACTATCTGAAGTAGTTCGAATACGACAGACTAGCATTCATAAAGCAGGGCGGTTCTTGACGAACCGCCCTGCTTGGATATTCAGCGTTCATTCACGATGATCACTCTATGGAAGCGGAGCGCTTGTGCCGTCTTTTATGGCTTGAAACTCATATTCCTTGCCATTAAGTACGCATGAAGCCACAAAAGGAGCCGACTCATCATAGTGAAATTCTCCACTGATTCCTTTATAATAGGCATCTCTGAAAGAGAAATCACCAACCTCGATTTTGAAGCCGTCATATACGTTTCTTATTATGAACGGCTCATACTCGGTATTCTGAATCACACCATTCCTGACCATGAACCTGATATAAGTTTTGTTAAGGATATCCACCCCGGCAAGATTTCCGCTGTTGCGCAGCAATGAGGCATAGTTATCATTTTCTGTCAACTTGGTGTCCGAAAGATAGTCCAGCAATGAGTCGTACCGCTTGAACCTATAGGTGTCCGTCGCCGCATCGTAATAACTCTCTTCAAGGTACACATGACCGAAAGTCGAATAGTCGAGCGAGAACGCAAAGGATGTCTGACCCAAAATCAACTCGTAATTGGTCTTGTTTACCGGGACTTTCGTGACCCCGTCTTCAGCAAGGACATTCTTTTCATTGTAGCTCATGAATATTTCATCATCCTCGCCGCCCCTAACGCCTTTCACGTCGAAATCACCAACATAGCAATATTCAGGAATCATGGTCTTGGCCGAAGATATGCATTGAACTCCATAATCCGGAACAGGCTCCTGATAATGAATCTTCCCTCTTATGGAAACCAGCGAGGAGCTGTTGACATCTACAACTGAAGGATTCTTTCCGTCACCAAAGGTCAAGGATTTGAAAACCGTACTTTCCACAGTGCCCGGCATTCTGTCCCAACTATCTTCCACTCCATATTCATCGATTTTCATAAAGTGGTCTCCTTCAACAACATTGCTTGGAGAATGAAGGTTGTAAATGTCAAGTTTGAGGAACTTGTTCACGTCTCCAAGACATCGGTACAAATAATACCCCAGACCATTGTCATGCCCAGGGAATCCAACACCTCCCCAAGCCTTCTCGTCTGTTCCCTCCACGGTTCTGACAATCTCATAGCCAGCGTACACACTTTCCGCTTTCCAATACGACCCTGTCATCGTGATGCTGACATCCACCTTGTAAGGTACTCCACAGGTCGCAGCCACCAAGTTCTCGTCAGTGACAGTCTTGCCGTCAAACGTAAATCCAGACGGTTTTGTTCTTGAGGAAAGATCCGATACAGAGACTGCGCCTGAATGCCAATCCGGAAGTTCTTCTCTTGTAAGGTAAATATAGCCCATATTGTCAGATGTCTTTGTGTACGAGTTTCCGTCCTGATCCTTGAACTCAACCTTGCAGTTCGGAATGGCCACAGGGCCGGGAGCGGTGACTATCAAGGTGCATCCTCCGGAATATGGGTTGACATATTCATATGTAGTGTCTCTCTCTGAACCTCTCGTCCTCACTTTCGCCAAAGACCGCACAGGAGCGACATTGTATTTACTCCAGTCCGCCTCCTCTGCATAGAGGGTATCGACAACCGAGATTCTGACTCCAGGTTCACCGTTGCTTCCTCTCAAGTAGTCAAAGAAATCGCTGAGTGACACTGCTGTTCTTGGCCATTTTGGATATGTTTCAGGGTCGTACACTCCGTTGTTCGGATTGTCAAGGCCTGCCTCACTGAGCACAAGTTCCTTCCACAAATCATAGGCTGATTTGCCATCGGTGCCATCCTTGCCGTCAGCTCCGTCTTTGCCGTCAGCTCCGTCCTTGCCGTCAACTCCGTCCTTGCCATCAGCTCCGTCTTTGCCGTCAGCTCCGT
>DCMG01000100.1:23945-35341 GCA_002321335.1 Bacteroidales bacterium UBA1628
GTCAGCTCCGTCCTTGCCGTCAGCTCCGTCCTTGCCATCAGCTCCAGATGCTCCGCTTAGATATTCATAAAAATCAGCGATGGATGTTCTTGACGGATCCCATTTTGTTCCCGGATTCTTTGGATCTTCCAAACCGGATGGAGACTGGACATCGGCAATCCAAAGTTCATAGGCTGATTTTCCCGCTACACCATCTTTGCCATCAGATCCATCTTTACCGTTGACACCATCCTTGCCATCCGTTCCGTTCTTGCCATCGACACCATCCTTTCCGTTCTTGCCATCGGCGCCGTCTTTGCCATCAATACCGTCTTTGCCGTTCGCGCCATCCTTTCCGTCAGTACCATCCTTGCCATCAACGCCATCCCTTCCGTCGATTCCATCCTTACCGTCGGCACCAGCATCACCTTTTGGTCCCTGAGCCTTGACTCCTGTGTCAACGCTGCCGATCCACCAGTTTCCGTTAGAGCCTACATAAGGCGTATCACCATCCTTTCCATCAACACCATCTTTACCGTCGGCTCCATCTTTGCCGTCAACTCCATCTTTACCGTCGGCTCCATCTTTGCCGTCAACTCCGTCTTTGCCGTCAACTCCGTCTTTGCCGTCGGCTCCGTCTTTACCGTCAACACCGTCTTTACCGTCAACTCCGTCTTTGCCGTCAACACCGTCTTTGCCGTCGGCTCCATCTTTGCCGTCAACTCCGTCAGCGCCATCTTTTCCATCTGCACCGTCCTTACCATCACGGCCTTTCGCGATGATGTGAGTGAATATAGTATCTCTTGTCTCTTTGTTTACAATAATCCACTCCCCGGTCTTTGGGTCTATTTCCGGAGTAAGGCCATTCTTGCCATCCAAACCGTTAAGCCCATCTTTTCCATCTTTTCCGTTCTTTCCGTCAATTCCATCATTCCCATCAGCACCGTCTTTGCCGTCAATTCCATCCTTGCCATCGGCTCCGGTGTCACCCTTATCACCCTTGGCTCCAGCCTTGCCGGTCAGATATTGGAAAAACTTCTGAATGGAAAGGTCTGACAACGTGATCTCATTTCCGTTCGGATCAATCACCTTGCCGCCTGCCGCAATCGTCTCCTGAACATATCTTTTCCACATCTCGTAAGCGCTCTGGCCATCAACTCCGTTCTGACCAGAAACACCCTTATCACCTTTATCTCCCTTATCTCCTTTATCTCCCTTATCTCCTTTATCACCTTTTGCTCCGGTATCACCTTTATCGCCTTTGTCTCCTTTGGCTCCGGTGTCACCCTTATCACCTTTATCACCCTTGGCCTTGACTTTGGTGTCATAGTCACCGATCCACCAATTTCCGTCCTTGATGTAAGGGATAAGCCCATCCGCACCATCATTTCCTGTCAGGAACCAGTAGAAATCGACCATTGATGTTTTATTCTTATCCCATTGACTTCCAGGATTATGAGGATCAGCAATACCTGAAGCGACATATTCTTTCCATAGTTCGTAGGCTGACTTGCCGTTCACTCCATCGACTCCGTCAGCACCATCCTTGCCATCCTTGCCGTCCTTGCCGTCCACACCATCCTTACCTTTCAAATAAAGGAAGAAATGACTGATGTCAACAGATCCGGTATAATCTATCTGTTTTTCCTGCACCGCCTTGACCCACAATTCATAGGCCGACAGTCCATCCTTTCCTGCGACACCCTGGATTCCTTGCTCTCCGCGCGGTCCTACCGGCATGGTCACCTCAAGTGAATTGCAGGAAGTCACCATCGACGCTCCCATGAGCGTCGCGATCAATAATTTGACTAGATTTTTCATGAATGAATATTATTTTTGTTGATTAAGATAATTCCACAGTGACTCCGATGTCACCCTTTCCATAACTACTTTGCGGTCTCCACGACGTTGATCATCCGAAGCCGACTCCGGGACGATTGCCATGCGCTTGCCGAAACCTCTGTAGCAAAGTCTTGCGGCAGGGATGCCTCTTGACAGCAGAGAGTCATAGACGGCTTTCGCACGCGCGCGGGACAGTTCTTCATTATATTCTTCTGTTCCCTTGGCGTCCGTATAGCCAGCCACAAGGAAATGGGTGTCCGGGAAATTCGCCAACGTGTTCGCGATGTCATCCAGAACAAACTGAGAATCAGCTGTGATCGTGGCTTTGTCAAAATCAAAATTAATGTTGTCCATCATCTCTGCCAATGTCTTCTCAGAAGGAACTTCTCTGACAATCTCCCGGATGACTTCGACCGGAACCTCTCTGACAACCTCTTTCTCCACCACCTTCTGCGGATAGAGACCGGCATATTCGTATAGATGTTTCGGGACATAACGATCCGCCACAGCCTTGTTTTTATCCACACCGCCAATCCGCAGAACAATACCGGCGGAAGCCTGAGCGAAATTGACACCTTCTGTGCCAAGGGAACGGTTGTACTGTCCTTGAATATGCACACCCACCCTGTTGCTCATCCATCCGATGACACCGACACCGGCGGATAAAGGAAAGAAAGTGTCTGAATCAAACGTGTAACCTTTGTTCCATGCGTCCTCGGCACGCCATAAGGCCTCTTTTGAGACATCGCCCTGAAATTGTCCGAAATACGATGTCGGGAAATTCTTGTGATAACAATTCAATCCGAATCTGAGATAGGGTTGAATCCAACCGCTTCCACCCCAAGGACGCAACTGAACACCCGGGCTGACCATCAAAGAATATCCTTGCTTCATTCTCTCGGACTCGCAATATCTGGCGAAACCAAGTGTACCCTGCAGATCAGCGTACAGCCAACGTTTAAGTTCCACCGCCGAGTAGAGTTCAATCCCTCCATACAACATCTTCTCATCCAGATTGAAGATATAATCCCCTCCGGTAGTCTGGTGAAAGTTCGAAACGGTGTTCCTCGTGATGTTCATGGCCGCACCTCCGAGACCGAATTCCCATGTTCTGGGCACTGTTTTGTTCTGCGAATGCCCGGCCAACGGACAAAGCAGTGCCAGCACGACGGTATAAACCGTCCTGTCAAATTTGATTTTCATAAGAGATAATTATTTGGTTAACAGTTATTTCAAAGCATATTCAGTAATATTTTCGATGCCTGGAATACCAAAATACGCTGCTATCAAGTCTCCTTTAAGGTATATCTTCCGTCCTATAAGTTGTGGATTGTCCGGCAGATTGATCTCGGTACGGATGTCGCCTTTCGGTAGTTTGACAGACATACATGAACTTTTGGATGTGACCGAAGAACGTGACGCTATCGCCAGACAAGTCATGGATGTGAACGGAGGTGCGAACGAAATCCCTTCCTTGGCGGATGAAAGGTCTCCACCCACGATGAAGCCGCAGACCCACACGCCTTTCTCTCCGACATGCCCCTTGGCCTGCCCGACACCATAAGCCGTCGACTTTGTTGTGCCCGGATCAGCCCCTTGGCCAGAACCTATCTCGTAATCGTATCTGCTCCATACACGGTTAGTGTCCACAGAAATAGAAATGCCATTTCCCGCACCAGGCTTTGGAGGTTCAACCGCAGGGCAAGATATTCCCAATGTCAAGACTTCGCACGCCTCAAGGTAGCGGGTCAGAAGAACCTTGGAGGAGGAACCATCATCAAGCGAGACCGTGACGTTTCCCTCCTTGAAATAACCAATCCGCTTTTCCGACCGGCCGTACTTCAGGTTGCCTTCCACAGAAGATACCATAACCGAACCTTTCGGATAAGCCGCATCAAAATCTGAATCGAGTTTCATCCTGAGACCTGAATTAAGCTGTGTACAGTTCAGGCGAGCCCTAGTGTTTGTTCCCGATTGAACAACAACGACCTGCTCATCGCCGAACTGTGGCGCTGAGAATTCCGGTTTCTCGAACTTTCGGGACACTGCCTTGACAGTGTAGCTTCCCGGGTTGACAAGCATCGACTCCGGCGAATCGCCGTACGCTCCCTCATAAAGCACATCACCCGCCGAATTTTTCACGGTCAAAATGAAAGCGTCCGTGTCCGGCAAATCCACTGTGGATCTTGTGAACACCCTTTGCGAGAAGTTCCAACTTAACGTTCCCTGAGCGTTTTCAGAAGGAATTTTGTTGCAGGAAAGCACAACGGCGGACAATGCCATAGCTCCGGCCGTGGTGACCTTTGAAAGGATTCTGATAGAACTCTTCATAGTTGTAAATAATTAACGGTCCGCACCGTTGCGGGCCGTCTGCAAAAGTATGGCGACAAAACAGAAATAAAGAAAAGAAACAGAAATTCTTTTTTGTAAAAAACGTAAATTTATGTTTTTTTATAAAAATTCACGGGGCAATCGCAGTCACTGCGATCACCCCGCTACTTAACCTAAACTTAAACTATGAAAAACTTCACGTCAAATATACAAATTCTTTTAATGAAAACAATAATCTGAAACGATTTTTTATGCTGTTTTTGTTTACATTAGGCAAAATATACGTATTCTGTACATCCGAAATGCAAAAATCAATGATTTCAAAATGGAATCACTTAGCATCCCTAACAGTCCCGATAAGATTTCTGATGACGTTCTGCGCCTTGACACTTGGCCGCAAGCACAGAATCAACAGACCGACAGCGAAGGCTATTCCTAGCGTAACAGTGAATATTCCAGGAACTCCATCGACACCAACATTTCCCCATATAATTAAGGTCACGACTGCAACAAACACTGCCAGAACCTTACCTTTACGGTTTTTGTTTCCCTCCTTGAAAGAGACGGCATAACGGCGGATTTCCTCTCCATCGGAATTATGCCCGACAAGCCCGGCATCCTCCAACCGGCATGAGATGGCACGCCAACGCAAAGGTGACGACCAATCCACAAACAAGTCGCACTCCCCTGTCGTTTCCGGAAGTTCATCCATTGATATCTCATTGGCTCTTTTGACATCACCGAGTTTTGTCAATTCCGCCTTGATGCCCCCCAACACAGTTCCGAATGGTTTCTCGCTCGTGAAGAGCACCATCCCGGCATCCATCATCTGTACATTATTGTCAATCATACCACAAATTTAACAATCTTTGAATATACACACACTATCTTTGACGACATATTCATTAATACCCGTCCAAAAGAAACACGCGATAAGAGATAAAAAAGGAGTTGACTTTTCGCCAACTCCCTTTTCAGTGATTCAGTGTCTCGAATTACGAGAAGTTATCATACAGAATGCTCTCAGGCTGCACTCCAAGGCTGTCAAGCAGCTTGTTGACGGAAGCCACCATCATAGGAGGTCCGCACATGAAGTACTTGATGTCTTCCGGAGCATCGTGATCCTTGAGATAGGTCTCGTACATCACATTATGAACGAAACCAGCCGTGTACTTGACACCAGCTGCATCCGCTGCCGGATCAGGACGGTCAAGGGCCAAATGGAAGTGGAAGTTAGGGAACTCCTTCTCGATCTCGGCATAGTCCTCAAGGTAGAATGCCTCGACAAGACTGCGTGCTCCATAGAAGAAGTGAACCTCGCGTTTGGTCTTGAGAGTCTTGAAGAGATGCATGATGTGGCTGCGGAGAGGAGCCATACCTGCACCGCCACCCACAAAGATATATTCCTGAGAATCAGGATCATTCTTCGGAAGGAGGAACTCTCCGAACGGACCGGAGATCCACACCTTGTCGCCCGGCTTGCGGGTGAAGACATACGATGAACCGACTCCCGGAGGAACAGGCAGCATCTTGAACACACCCTTAGGCTGGCTTCTGTCAAACGGAGGAGTCGCGATACGGACATTCAGTTTGATGATGTCACCCTCGGCAGGATAAGAGGCCATTGAGTAAGCCCTTACAGTAGGCACCTCGTTCTTCGCCTTGATGCCGAAGAAACCGTACTTCTCCCAGTCAGCCTTGTAGATGTCGTCAACGTCAATCGTCGAGAAATCAAGGTCGTACGCAGGAATGTCAATCTGGATGTACTCTCCGGACTTGAAGTCAAGGTGAACTCCCTCAGGAAGCTTCACGGTGAACTCCTTGATGAAGGTGGCCACGTTCTTGTTGGAGATGACCTCGCACTCAAGTTTCTGTACGCTGAGCGTTGACTCTGGAACCTGGATCTTGATGTTCTCCTTCACCTTTACCTGGCAACCGAGACGGTAGCCTTCCTTGATCTGCTTGCGGCTGAAGAATCCGGTCTCGGTAGGAAGGATGGTTCCGCCACCCTCAAGCACCTGAACCTTGCACTGTCCGCAGTTCGCCTTTCCACCGCAGGCGGAAGGAAGGAAAATCTTCTGATCAGCAAGAGTGTGGAGAAGATCGCTGCCCTGAGGAACGTCAAGAACCTTCTTTCCGTCGTTGATGTCGATCTTGACAGTGCCGTCCGGAGTGAGTTTGATCTTGACATACAGAAGCAGGGCGACCAGAACAACGGTCACAACTACAATTGTGATGATTGCTGAAATTACTGTTGAAAACATAGTCTCTGCCTCCAAATTAGATTGTAAGTCCCATGAAAGTCATGAAGGCCATGGCCATCAGACCTACTGTGATAAATGTGATACCGATGCCCTTGAGTCCGGCAGGAACCTTCGAGTAAGACATCTTCTCTCTGATCGCGGCAAGTGTCACGATAGCAAGGAACCAACCGATTCCAGAGCCAAGTGAGTAAACTGTGGCCTCTCCGACATTCACGAAATCCTTGTTCTGCATGAACAGCGAACCTCCCAAAATAGCGCAGTTCACAGCAATCAAAGGCAGATAGATTCCCAATGATGAATATAGAGCCGGAGCGAATTTCTCAACGACCATCTCGACAAGCTGCGTGAATGCCGCGATGACAGCAATGAATATGATGAGGCTGAGGAAGCTCAGGTCCACACCGGGAATCAAAGCGTCAGGTGACAGTACATGCTTGTAAAGAAGATAGTTGATCGGCAATGTTACAAGAAGAACAAAAATAACAGCGACACCAAGACCGGAAGCTGTCTTCACATTTTTCGATACCGCCAGATATGAGCACATACCAAGGAAGTACGCGAAAATCATATTGTCAACGAATATTGACTTTACGAATAAGCTTAAATATTCCATAATCAGTTCTTGTCTTTGTCGTTATTTTTCCTGGAGATCCTTCTGGATGCTTCTCTGAATCCAAATGATGCAGCCGATGAGAATCAGCGCCATCGGAGGGAGAATCACCAGACCGTTGTTGACATAGCCGGCAGCGTAGAAGCTTTCCGGAATTATTCTCAGTCCGAACAGTGTGCCGGAGCCGAACAGCTCGCGGAAGAAAGCCACGACAATGAGGATAAGTCCGTAGCCCACACCGTTGGCGAGACCGTCAAGAAGGGAAGGGATCGGTTTGTTGCCAAGGGCAAACGCCTCGATACGTCCCATAACGATGCAGTTTGTGATGATAAGGCCGATGTAAACCGACAGCTGTTTCTCTATGCCGTAGGCATAAGCCTTGAGTACCTGGTCAACGAGGATTACCATAAGTGCCACGACAACCAACTGAACGATGATTCGCACACGGTTGGGAATCGTGTTCCTCATCATAGAGAGAACAAGACTGGAAAGTCCTGTGACTATGGTGACAGAAAGGGCCATGACAAGCGCTCCTTTCAGCTCGACTGTTACAGCGAGGGAGGAGCAGATACCCAACACAAGGACAGTGATAGGATTGCCCTTGAAAATCGGGTTAAGAATCGTTTCTTTGAGTTCTTTGTTCATATTACTTCCTCCTTAGATTATTCTGTTACAGCGGTTTCAGAGCAATGTCCTTCTGCACAGGACTCTTTCTCGGCAGACTCCTTGCAGCTTCCGGCAGCTTCGCCTTTGCAGCATGGCTTTGAGCCGTCACACTCCCCTCCTTTGCCACCGCAGCACTCATGCGCCGGAGCGGCGGAAGACAGGAACGGAACATAAGCCTTGAGCCAGAAGGCGATGGCCTCGCCAAGTCCCTTGCTGGTCATTGTCGCGCCGGTGATGGCGTCAACCGAGCTCTCAGGATCGGTGGCGGTGCCGACCTTTACGACACTGAACACCGGATCACCTGAAAGGTTGACCTTCTTGCCGATGAACTCGGCCCTGAATGAAGGATCGTCCTTGATCTTGGCACCGAGGCCAGGGGTCTCGCTCTCATGGTCGAAATAAGCTCCGACGATAGTCTGAAGATCCTCATCGAGGGCGATGTAGCCCCAGATCGGTCCCCAAAGACCAGCACCATAGGCAGGAACGACTGTCACAGCCTTGCCGTCCTTGTTGAAAACATAGACAGGAAGGTCAGCGTTCTTGCCGTTCTTGATATTCTTGTTCTGGGCCTTGAGGCCGTCCTGAAGCTCGATGTTCTTGACATCTGTGCTGAGGTCACGTACCTTCTTGCCATCGAGACCGATGGTGTAGGCTTCCTTGATGTTCTGTGAATATGCTTCCAGAACCTTGTCATTACCCATCGCGCTGCATTCGTCCTTTGTGTAGAACTGAGCCGCGGTCAGCATCTGGCTGATGGTCTCAGCCTTGACATTCGCGTCCTGCTTCGGCTTGAGGGCCATTGACACGAAAGCGAGAATCGCCGCTACAAGGGCCACGACAATCGTCGTGTAGATTACTGTGTATGCGTTACCGTTAGTATTCATATTCCTTGAAAATTAAGCGATTGTAACCTTATTTGCTCTTCTGCCCGTAGCAGCTGAGGTCACATAGTGGTCAATCAGAGGAGCGAATGTGTTCATGAGAAGGATGGCCAGCATCATACCCTCGGCATAGCCAGGGTTGAACAGTCTGACAACAACGCAGAGAGCTCCGATAAGGAATCCGTAGATCCACTTTCCGGTCTCGGTCTGGGCTGAGGTGACAGGATCTGTGGCCATGAAGACTGTACCGAAGGCGAAACCACCCATGACGAGCTGATAGTAGGCAGGAACGTCAGTGGCTCCGCAGACATTGCCGAGCCAGCCCACAAGCAGCGCTCCGGCAACAGATGAAACCATGACCTTCCAGCTTGCGACACCGGTCCAGATAAGGATGACGGCCCCGATAAGGATGGCGATCACTGAAGTCTCACCCACAGAGCCCGGGATGGTTCCCGCGAACATATCCCATAAACTGAATCCGGCGTTGTTGATAGCCTCAAGAGCGCCCTGACCCTCAGTCAGATAAGAGAGAGGTGTGGCACCAGAGATGGCGTCAGCACCGCAGCGTGGAGCAACCCAAACCTCAGATCCAGACATCGCGCTCGGATAAGAGAAGAACAGGAACGCGCGGCAGAGGAGAGCAGGGTTCAGGAAGTTCATTCCTGTGCCGCCGAAAACTTCCTTACCGAATATGACAGCGAAAGCAACGGCAATCGCAAGCATCCAGAGCGGAACGTCCACTGGGACGATCAGCGGGATGAGCATACCGGACACGAGGTAACCCTCGTTGACCTCCTCACCTTTGATCTGGGCTGAGGCGAACTCGATTCCGAGACCAACGATGTAGGAAACAAGGTAGAGAGGGAGAACCTTGAGGAGTCCCCAGAAGAACTGGTTCCAGAATCCCGGAAGGTCTCCTACTGCGAGATTGTGCTGATAGCCGACGTTCCACATGCCGAAAAGGGCGGCCGGAACAACGGCCAGCACAACGATGATCATGATTCTCTTGATGTCAACAGCGTCCCTGACGTGAGCGCCTCTTGCTGTCACGGTCGCAGGAACACGAAGGAAGGTGTCAAAGGCATCCCATGTAGAATGCAGCCACCCCAACTTTCCGCCTTTTTCAAAAAGGCCTGGTTTTACTGTGTTTTCTTCCATAGCGATAATCCTTTAAGCCATTTCCTTTATCATGAGATCGATCCCCTTGCTGATGATAGCCTGTATGTCGTTCTTTGAAGGATCCACGAACTCGCAAAGGGCGAAGTCCTCAGGAAGAACCTCATAGATTCCGAACTGCTCCATCTTCTCGATGTCTCCGGCAAGGCAAGCCTTGATCAGATAGACAGGGAAAAGATCCATAGGGAGAACCTTTGAATATACATCTGAAACCACGAACGCGCGCACACCACCATGGGTGTTGGTGTCCATGTTGTACTTCTTCTTAGGCAGAAGCCAAGAGAAGTAAGTCATCGAAGAGCTGAACTGGTTGAATCTGAAAGGTTTCGCCCATCCAAGCACTTCTCTTTCACGGCCTTCCTTGATCAGGGTGACCTGATTGTCGAAGAATCCGAGATAGCCATCCTCACCGACATTCTCACCGGAGAGAACATCGCCGCTTATGAAACGGGTTTCTACACTGTTGTCATAATAGCCCTTGAGAGCCTTAATTGGCATTCCTGGAAGGGTCACAACGTAAGACGCGTCTTTGGCCACAGGACCAGTAATGGCAACCTTGCGGGTAAGATCCAACTTGCCGGTCTTGAAGAACTTGCCGATGGCAGCGAGAGCAAGAAGAGACAGTGTCCAGACAGTCTCTCCTTTCTTGATCGGAGAGATGTGGCTGATCTGCACGCCCACATTGCCGGCAGGATGCTTCTTGCCGTTGACCGTGTGGACGGTAGCATCTGTGAGTTTGGCGAAGGCGGAAGCCTCGCTGTTCACGCAGACATGAACCTTGGCGAGTTTTGACACAGCCGTGACACCGGCCTGAATGGCCGCCACGTCATCCTTGAAGGCGAACTCGGCGTCAGCCGCGAGAGGAGCCGTCGAGAACGCGGACACGAAAATAGCCTTAGGTGTCAAAGCCGGATCGGCGATGATTCCGTAAGGCCTCTGAATGATGAATGGCCACAGACCGCTCTTGAGAAGGGCTTCCTTCACATCCTCGGCCTTCAGGCCGGAAGGGTTCTTGGCTCCGAAATCGACGGTCTCGTTGGTTCCGTCAGCCTTCACGAGCACAGCAAGAAGCTTTCTCTTCTCTCCCCTGACAATCCCGGAGACCGTTCCGCTTACCGGAGAAGTCAGGAGGATGTCCTGGTGCTGCTTGTCTGCCAAAACAGGGGATCCTGCCAGAACCTTGTCACCATCCTTCACGAGGAGTCTCGGGGATAGCCCTTTGAAATCCGTCGGTTTGATGGCAACTGTGTCAGGCACGATCGTCTTCTTTGTTTCTAGGGCCGCCGCTCCGCTGATCGGAATGTTCAGACCCTTTTTCAAATCGATGATGTTTGACATATAATTAGTGTTGATTGTAATACAACCATATTTTTTACAACTTGCAAATATACTCATTTTAGTTAGTAATCCCTTAAAAATGCCTTGCCAATCTTTCCAAATATTCACCGACATATCTTTTGATGCTCACTATTGGGAAAATTTCCGTATTTTCGTGCCCGATATGGAAAAGAATGAGAGCGCTATTTTTGAAGGGCTGAACGACGAGCAGAAGAAGGCGGTCGGCAGTGTGGACGGACCGGTGCTGATAGTGGCTGGTGCGGGATCAGGAAAGACAAGGGTGTTGACGAGCAGGATCGCCTACATTCT
>DCMG01000133.1:0-13804 GCA_002321335.1 Bacteroidales bacterium UBA1628
GGATGGACATCGAGAGGCTTCACTCAATGCACCACTGGGTTCCGGATTCGACTGAGGCGTTCGTGGTCTCCGTCGAGTCGGGGATTGACATGCACATGCAGGGAGACAAATATTTCGAGGCTGTTGTGGCCGCAGTGAAATCCGGCAGGATTCCGCAATCCAGAATCGATCAAGCCGCTGGGAAGATTCTGGCCGTGAAATTCGCCCTTGGACTTTTCGAGAAACCGATTCCTGAGATTCCAGAAGTTCTGACAGGTGCCAAAGAACATCGTCAGACCGCCCTTGAGGCTGCCCGTCAGGGACTTGTGCTGCTGAAAAATGACGGGACCCTTCCGCTTAAGACTCCGCGTAGAGTCTTTGTTGTCGGGCCAAACGCTGACAGCCAGACCATTCTCGGAGACTGGGCCGTACCGCAGAAAGACGAGGATGTCATCACCGTTCTGGATGGACTCAAGACCGCGATGCCGAACGTTTCGATTGACACATTATGCTTCGGCGGAAAGATCGCTAATGTCAACGCAAAGGGAATCCAGATGGCTAGATTCAAGGCTTCCGCGGCAGATGTGAACATCGTTGTTGTCGGAGAGAACTCACAGAGATATTCAGCGTTCGGCCGTACCTGCGGTGAGAATTGCGATAGGGATGATCTGAGCCTTCCGGGAATGCAGCAGCAGCTTCTGGAAGCCGTTGTGGCTTCAGGGAAGCCTACTGTCGTCGTTCTGATGAGCGGCAGGGCACTCAGCATCGGTTGGGCTAAGGACAATGCCAACGCAATCCTTAACGTTTGGGAGCCAGGGCAGATGGGTGGCCAGGCGATCGCCGAGGTGCTGACCGGCAAGGTGAACCCTTCCGGCAAGCTGCCTGTGACCGTGCCACGCAATGTGGGCCAGGTCCAGACCGTCTACAACTACAAACATTCGCAGTACTCCCGTCTGTTTGCGACCAACGAGACCGGAGCTCTTTGGCCGTTCGGTTATGGGCTGAGCTACAGCACGTTTAAATATTCAGACGCTTCGCTCTCAGCCTCTGAGATTGGCGCTTCCGAATCTCTGAAAGCCAGCGTGACCGTAACCAACAACGGCCCATATGATGGAGACGAGGTTGTTCAACTCTATATTCGTGATGAATATGGTTCCGTGACCCGTCCGGTCAAGGAACTGAAGGCATTCCGCCGCATCAGCCTGAAGAATGGCGAAAGCACAAAGGTCGAGTTCGACATCACCCCTGAGATGCTCCAGTGCTGGGGCGCCTCCGAGAAGTGGACCGTTGAGCATGGAGACTTCACAATCCTGCTCGGTTCTTCCTCCGCAGACTCTGACCTTGCTCCCCTGCCGCTGAAAGTCAAGTGATTCAACTTACCTCCTTCGATACCGGCGGCCTCTGAAATGTCAACCATTCTCAATGAGCGCCAAATCATAAGTAGCCGAAAAACAAAACGTCCAGACAAGTGCGGCAACCGTAGATTCATCAGTCAGGGTGTATAATGTTATACTTTGAACATCAAGGAGTTGCAAAATCATGCCCTCCAAATACGACCGGCAGGATTTTCGAACACATTCAATGACAAATTGTTATGATTTACAGAAATAATCGGTACATTTACAAGAGAAATGGAATGATCATTATCATGAATATTCGGAGAATATTTCTGAGCATGGCGGTGCTGTGCG
Source organism: Bacteroidales bacterium UBA1628 (assembly GCA_002321335.1). GTDB lineage: Bacteria > Bacteroidota > Bacteroidia > Bacteroidales > UBA932 > Cryptobacteroides. The sequence goes on from DCMG01000133.1 coordinate 1,671, forward strand.
GGTTTTCGGGATTTAGTGTCGCTGGCGAGCGCTTCGACAAACTCAGCGACCGCGGTAGGGTGGCCTCTGAGCCTGCCGAAGGAATCAGTTTAGTGTGTGCTATGGGCTCCAACTCGGTCCCTGAGCCTGCCGAAGGGACCGTGGTTCGACAGGGCTCACCAACCATTGGAAATAGACTTATCGATGACGTGAATGTCTTCGTGGGTACTGACGGGTTCGGAAACGTGTACCCTGGACCACAGGTGCCGTTCGGAGGAATCCAGATCAGTCCTGACTGCGACGACAAGGACTACGACTGCGCGGCGGGGTACAAGTACTCCAAGCCGTTCATCCAGGGCTTCAGTCTCACGCACTTAAGCGGAACCGGAATTCCGGACATGGGCGACTTCCTTTTCCTGCCGGGAACCGGATCGAGGATGGAGCCCTCTAAGTTCGACCACTCTCAGGAATGGGGCAAGCCGGGCTACTATGGAGTCATACTTAAAGACTACGGAGTCAAGGCCGAGATGACCGCGGCCCAAAGAAGCGGAATATTCAAGTTCACATTCCCGCAGTCGGACAGTTCTTTCGTGATGATCGACCTAGACCACACCCTCAAATGGGATTGCCTCTGGTCAACGGTTCGCCAACTGGACGAGCGCACGATTGTCGGAAGCAAGATCGTGAACGGATGGAACCCGGGACGTTACGTCTATTTCGTAGCCAGATTCTCAAGGCCTATCGAAGAGTTCAACATATTCCAGGACGGGCAGCCGGTCATCTACAACACCAAGCGTTTCCGCAGCTCGCTTGAGGCATGGGGACAGAAACTGAAGGCTGTCGCAAGGTTCAAGACCGGAGCGGACGAGAGCATATTCGTGAATGTCGCTGTGTCCGCTGTCGGGACTGACGGAGCTCTGAACAACCTTAAGGAACTGGATGGCAAGGACTTCGCTACTGTTAGAGCCGAGGCGGAGAATCTTTGGGAAAAGGAACTCGGGAAGTACGAGCTGGACTCAGACGACAAGGTTCTGAGGGAGACTTTCTACACCAGCGTTTACCGAACAGCCCTGCACCCGTTCCTCTTCGAGGATGCCGACGGACGCTTCCGTGAGCACGACGGGACAATCGGGAAGGCCGAGGGATTCAAGAACGTCACAACATTCTCACTTTGGGATACTTACAGGGCTTTCCACCCACTTCTCAACCTCGTCAACAAGCCGCTTCAGGCCGACATCGCCAACTCGATGCTCGCGCATTTCGACAAGAGCACGGAGAAGATGCTCCCGATCTGGTCGTTCTACGGTGGCGAGACCTGGTGCATGATCGGCTACCACGCCTGTTCGGTGCTGGCTGACATGATGCTCAAGGGCGTGCAGGGCTTCGACTACGAACGCGCGTTCCAAGCGATGAAAACCACCGCCACGAACCCTCACTATGACTGCATTCCTGAATATACCACCCTCGGCTACGTGCCGTTCGACAAGGAAAAGGAGTCTGTCTCAAAGACTCTTGAATATGCCTACGATGATTGGTGCATAGCCCAGGCGGCCAAACTTCTCGGTCACAAGGAAGACTACGAGTTCTTCCTGAACCGCTCGATGAACTACCGTAATCTCATTGATCCCGAAACTGGTTACATGCGTGGGAAAGACTCCAAGGGCAACTGGCGAGATCCGTTCGCCCCGATCGCCTATCAGGGGCCGAACTCGGTCCACGGCTGGGGAGACATCACGGAAGGATTCACGATGCAGTACACGTGGACGGTGCCGCACGATTTCGGTGGCTATGTAGAGAGGACGGGCAGAGATCTGCTTCTGAAACGCTTGGACAGCCTCTTCACCATCGAGCTGCCCGAGGATATTCCCGGAGCCCACGACATCTGGGGCCGCATCGGAGGTTACTGGCACGGCAACGAGCCTTGCCACCATGTCACTTACCTTTACGATTGGTTCGGCCAGCCATGGAAGTGCCAGAAATGGGTGCGTTACGTGGCCGACAACTTCTATGGCAACGAACCTGGCTCGCTGAGCGGCAACGACGACTGCGGTCAGATGTCCGCCTGGTACATATTCAATTGCCTCGGATTCTACCCGTTCTGCCCGGGGTCTGATGAATATTACATCGGTTCTCCGTGCGTCAAGGGACTGAAAGTCAAGTTGTCGGACGGAGGCACGCTGGAGATGACCTCAGAGGGCTGGAGCAAGGACGCAGTCTATGTAAAGGCCGCCTACCTGAACGGCAAGCGCCTCGACTCACCGGTCGTCCGTTATTCCGAAATCAAGGACGGTGCGAAACTGCATTTCGTGATGTCCAGCAAGCCGGTCAAGGGCTGTTTCAGACTGCCGTCTAGGCATTAGTTTGACATTCTAGATTTTGAAGTGATATGAAATTCATAAGTTGGAACGTGAACGGCCTTCGGGCCTGCGCCGGGAAAGGCTTTGACGAGGTGTTCGCAAAGTTGGACGCTGACTTTTTCTGTCTTCAGGAGACCAAGATGCAGCCGGGACAGTTAGACCTTGAGTTCCTTGGCTACACCTCGTACTGGAACTCGGCCGAAAAGAAAGGCTACTCAGGCACGGCGATATATTCAAGACACACCCCTCTGTCGGTGACGTACGGAATCGGCATCGAGGAACATGACCACGAGGGGCGCGTCATCACGCTGGAGATGCCGGAGTTTTACCTCGTCTGCGTCTATGTCCCGAACTCGCAGGACGGCCTACGAAGACTGGACTATCGGATGCGGTGGGAGGATGATTTTCGGGAATATCTCGCCGGCCTCGCCGCCCGCAAGGGAGTCGTGGTCTGCGGTGACATGAACGTGGCCCACAATGAGATAGACATCAAGAATCCGGACACGAACCGTCGCAACGCCGGCTTCACCGACGAGGAGCGCGGCAAGTTCTCGGCCCTGCTCGACTCCGGCTTCACGGACTCATGGCGGTTCCAGCACCCGGACGAGGTGAAATATTCCTGGTGGTCCTACCGCTTCCACGCCCGCGAGAAGAACGTCGGATGGCGCCTGGACTACTTCCTCGTCTCCGACTCCCTCAAGGACAAGATCACCTCCACCGAAATCCACTCCGAAATCCTCGGCTCCGACCACTGCCCCGTCGAGCTCGACCTGAACCTTTAAAGACAAAGACTTTAAGACCAAAGAGTCCGTGCACTGATTACATGTTCTGACTCACGAAGTCATCGCACGGCAACCACTGTCCGTAAATGCTGCGTTCTTACTCACGGAGTCGTTGCGTGATGACCGCCGTGCGTAAATAGAGCCGTTGGACTCACGAAGTGTTCTACTGTGGTCTTTCGTGCGTGACATGGTCATTTTCGCTCACGAATTCAAATCTGTTTTGGAAGTCTGAATATTATTACGTAAATTGCGCTGCGAGAATTACGCAACGAGAATTACGCAATAAGATATGGCTACACTGAACAACCCTTTTGTCATCTATGGTTACAAAGGTCCTGAGTATTTTTGTGACCGTGAGGATGAGACGGAAAAAATGATATCCACCCTCCATAACGAACGTAATGTCACTCTTGTAGCCCCACGACGAATGGGGAAGACCGGACTCGTCAAGCACGTGTTCGCCAAGATGGAGAAACAGGACAAGGAAGTCAGGTGTTTCTATCTGGACATCTATCCTGCAAAGAATCTGGATCAGATGGTTGGGATGTTGGGAAGTGAGATCATCGGGAAGTTGGATTCTGTCTCACAGGCTGCCATGCGTCGTGTCCAAGAGTTTTTCAGCAAGTGGAGGCCAACCCTCACGATAGATGAAGTGACGGGCCGCCCTACTTTCTCTCTTGACATTCGGCCTTCTGAAGGACGAGAGACCTTGAAGCAGATATTCGAATATCTTGGACAGTCCGGAAAGAGGTGCTACATCGCCATAGACGAGTTTCAGCAGATACTGAATTTCCCCGAATCCGGAGTCGAGGCTCTTATACGTTCGTATATTCAATTCTTGCCTAACGTGTATTTTGTGTTTTCCGGCAGCCAGCAACACATGATGGAGGAGATGTTTCTTTCCGCTAACCGTCCGTTCTTCCAGAGCTCTTCCATGATGACGCTCTCAAGCATAGACAAGGAGAAGTATCTTGGTTTCGCCAACCGCTTCTTCGAAGGGCAGTCAAGGGCAATGGATGAAGATACTTTTGAATATATTTACGATGTCTCTGATAAAGTCACTTGGTATGTCCAGGCGATTCTTCATGGCATCTACGAACATTCTAAGAATATGATAAACAGACATCTGGTTAATGATGTCGTGCGTGAGATAATTGAGGACCAATCCACTGCCTATCAGAATTATTGCGCTTGGCTCACCGAAAACCAACAGCGTCTTCTGACGGCTATCGCCAAGGAGCGTCTGGTTTCCTCACCATTGGGACAAAAATTTATCAGAACCTATAACCTTCCCGCCGTCAGTAGTGTAAAATCAGCGTTGAAGTCCCTTGTCGACAAACAATTAGTCGCTAAAACACCGCAAGGCTATCTTGTGTCCGACCGCTTCTTCGCCAAGTGGCTGTCCGGACATATTTTATAATTGAATATCTAGTCGTAACTTAGCACACTGTTTGACAGGCAAAGATTTTGCGGGGTGGAAGTCTGGCCGGTGAGCCGACGCTCACCGGTCACTGAGCTTGTCGAAGTGCTGGACAAAGGAAGACTAACCTGGTCACTGAGCCTGCCGAAGTGACCAGACCTGCCGAAACGACTGGATGTCTTTAAGGTTGGAATTCAAGGGGGGACTTTTTTGTGCAGTATGAAGTTAATTGAACGGAATTTGGCTCAGATTGTCACCTTGTGTGAAAAGCACAAGGTTGTGGCTCTGTATGTCTTCGGTTCGGCCTTGACGGACAAATTCAACAAGGACAGTGATGTGGACTTTTCCGTCATTTTTGACCGGAACTCTTTGTCTCTTATGGAATATGGAGACAACTATTTTGACTTCAAATTCGCATTGGAGGATCTTCTTCATAGAGATGTTGACCTGATTGAATATAATGCGGTAAGGAATCCGTACTTCAAAGAAGAACTTGACGAGACAAAGCAGTTGATCTATGGACAGACATCTTAAGGCGTATTTGTTTGACATTCAGACGGCGATTGATGAAACATATGTTCAACGATTTTTCGTTGGATAAGAAAGATGGTCTGCCTATACGTGGCTACTACATATTTCGCACTGGCACGTTGGTTCTGTGAAATGGCGAACACCGACCATCTTTCCTCTATGTGAATCGAAGCGCGGCATAATCCTATAAAGAATGTCCGTTTCCTGATTCTCAAAGAATCTCCTCAAAGCAAAAGCGCAAAGGTCAGCAATTTGGACCATCCCGGTGAGTTCTGAATTTACATAGAGCGGTGTTTCAATGATGTGCTTTATTGACGTCCAAAGTGTTCCCTGCTTATGAAAGCGCTTCATCAGTTCGGTATGCTTCTTTGAAACAGTCTCGTTGTTGTCGTGAATCAGCAGACCGTAAGTCTGGTCTTCAGAGTGAGAGACATTATCCATGTAGTGCTCAAAACGCGAGATGACTTGTTCGAAAGCCTGATCCTCTGTTGATAGTTTGGATTTGGTAGGATCGAAGAAAACCTTGTCGATACATTCTGCAAAGATTCTGGCGTGCCTCCAAGAGCCAACTTGATCCGCTATCTCTCGGATGAATGCAAAGCGCTCCGCGTAGGTCAAATGTATATAAGCATCCGTCTGCTTATAATTCTTCTTGAGCTGCTTGAGTGCTTTTGAGTTGTTGGTCTTCTTAACTCTAAATATTTCTGCCTTACGTTGCTTGATTACTTCGCTGCGACGCTCTGCGAAACTCATTGTGTCAAATTCGGGAATTCTGGTTTGCTCCAGATATGAACGCATAATCCATCCTGTATGGATCTCCGAGTCGGACAATCCGTACTTAACCTTAATTTTGTTGATGGCGCTGTCGCACTTCTTCCAATCTTTGACTGGAATTGAAATGCCGCATAGGATGTAGTGTGATGTGTTCCCGGGAATCTGAGGCGTTCCTGATTCATCAACATAACAAAAGTAAACCATACTTTCCGAGACTTCAAGGTATAAAAAAAGCGACTAGTATCAAGGCCGTAGCCTATGATTGAGACGCTTGGCGACTCCTCCTAGACGCATTGCAAATGTAAACATATTATTCTGAATAATCAAAAACAATTTCTAAATAATGCCTATTCTTTTATTTCTGAATCACGAAGATGGTCTCCCGTAGAAGGTCTCTCTGCCAATGTGTTTTATAATTGAATATTTAGTCGTAACTTAGCAGACTGCTTGGCAGGCAAAGATTTTGCGGGAAGAAATCCCGGCCACTGAGCCTGTCGAAGTGACAGAGCCGGCCGAAACGACTGGCAGAACGCCTACGGGCGAAGCTAATTTTTTGTGGACTGTTATTAAACACAATTGATATGAAAGCAAATAGATTTTTGAGTTTTATCGCGTCCATCGCAGCGCTCACGTTCGCCACGACGGCGTGCGAGGAAGAGAAAGAAGACCTCGGAGCGCCATCCGTGGAGCTTGGACAATCCGAGGTGTCTTTTGATCAGACCGGAGGTGAAACGACCGTGACGTTGACTGCCACGAGAGACTGGAAAGCAACGACTGAACAGGACTGGATCGCCATCGACCCAAGAGAGGGCGACGCATCTTCCAAGGCTGTCACTATTGAGATCAAGGTTAATGAGAACACGGGCTTGGATCGTGAAGGAGCTGTGAAATTTGATATTGGTTTTGATTCCAAGACCTTGACCATTAAGCAGAAAGGAACCGGATCCGTTGAGGATATGATTGTCTACAAGAACAACTTCGACAAGGAAAAAGCAGTTAAGGGCACTAGCGGTTGGAAGACATATCTGGATTCATTTGATGGTTGGCGCAACGAGACAGGTACTGGAATTTCATCCGTTACCTATGCTTCCAACGGCATAACAGCAAGAACCAATGATAAATACAATTCGTCATCTTCTGCCTCTGACTATGAAGGATCTGGAATGAACTATCTTTGGTTCGCCAAGGAGCCTTATTTCATAGTCAAGAAAATAAGCCTGCCGGCATCAAGGAATTACACACTCTCGTTCGGGGCGGAGCGTAATGAATATTCAGAATCCGGAGACATCGACAACACATTCAAGCACGATGAGTTCAAGGTCTACGTCAGCAATGATGGAAGCAAGTGGGTTGAAATTAAATATTCATTCCCTAATGGTGACAAGAACAAGCGTTGGGATCTCGCATCTTCGACATTTACGGTCCCAGAAGGCACTTCTACCCTTTACCTTTATTTCATGTCTACCAAAGCGAGTGTCTACTGTTTCGATGATTTGACACTCTCGATTTCTGATAAAGAAGGTACTCTTATTGACTTTTCAAAAGGTGTAGACCTCGGTACGGGCGGCGGAGAAACTCCAGAGCCTGGAGAAATGACGATTTCACAAGTTCTTAATGCCCCTAAAGGAACCGCGGCTATTGTCAGCGGAACAGTTGCTGCCACCTATCAGAGAGGATTCATCATTACAGACGGTACTGACTACCTTCTTGTCTATGATGGATCAAAATGTGCTGCAAAGGAGAAAGACAATGTTAAAGTGACAGGCACAACTTCTGAATATGGTGGACTTATTCAGCTGGCATCTCCTGAGGTGGCGGTCGTGTCTTCCGGCAACGCCTTGGCACTGCCTTCGCCGAAAGCTCTGGACGCTGCTGCCTTTGATGCATATTCATCAAGCAAGATTGAATATATCTCATACGAAGGAACTCTCACGGTGAGTGGTAATTATGTCAATGTGGAAGTGGCCGGTGCCACCAAGCACACCGGCAGCTTAGCTTACATCAACGACAGTTTCAACGCAAAGTCATTCGATGGAGCGGTTGTGAAGGTGACTGGTTTCTATGTTGGACTTGCCAGCAACAACAAGTACGTCAACACGATGGTCACGGAACTTGTTCCGGGAGGCTCGGACTATCTGACAGTCAGTGCCACAGCCCTTTCCGCCTCGGCTGACGCGACAACCGCCACCTTTGATGTAAAGGCTAATGTGGCCTGGACAGTGACTTCTGACAATTCCGCTTACACGGTTGAGCCTGCTTCCGGAAACGGGAATGCTACCGTCACCGTGAAGTTCGCCGCCAACACGGAGGAGACGAGCAAAGTCGTGAACCTTACGGTTTCTACCACAGCTGAAGTGGCTACTAAATCATACACCGTGACTCTTACTCATAGAGGAAAGGGGGGCTCTCAAGGTGGAGCGGAGGTTGTCGCATCTGTTGAAAAGGATTATCTAGCCAAGAACAAGAGTGGAAAGCTGGATGATGTGATTTCTTATGAGAATGACACTGATTACGGTGATAATACGGTTACAGAACTTCGTGTGTACAAAGGTCAGAATCTTACCATAAAAGCGGCTGACGGGTACACAATCACTAAAGTTGAGTTTACTTGCACCAAAGATTGCGGTGTCAAACAGGGATTCTATACCACAAGTCCGGTGAGCGTTGACAGTGGTGCCTCTTCTGAGTCCACTGGAAGCGGGAAAGTAGGTACGGTTACCGTTTCCGGCAACACATCTACTGTTAAATACACTGCAAGTGAACAACAGATGCGAGTTGTTAAACTTACTGTTACGTATAAGTCGATTAATTAGTCTAACGAACAGCGCGATAAAGGGGTGCCCGGAACACGGGCAGCCCTTTATTATCCAAATAGGGATGCGTTAAGATGAATGTGTTCAAGAGATTTTTGGCATTTTGTGTGGGAGTGATTACACTTGTCCTTCACGGTTGCGGAGCGACAAGTAAGGACAATCCTATGCCGCCAACCGTTGAAGTGAAGACTACCTCAGTGCAGGCTGAGGGATATTCTCAGTACATCTATGTGAAGGCTTCGTCTTCGTGGAAAATAACATTTTCCTCAGAGTCCGGCGAAATTGTGGATTGGATTATCGCAGAGCCAAGTGTTGGGAACGGCAACAAGAGCGTTACGCTAAGAGTTGCCGCCAACGAGTCCGAGGAGGAGAGAGTTGCTATCTTAACAGTTTCCACCACAGGAGGGACAGCAATCGTAACCATTAGCCAAAAAGCCAAAAAATCAGAACCAAAACCCGACCCGAAACCCAATGGAGGCAACCTGTCACCTAAAACAGGGTGGCTCGAGTTGCCAGCTATCCCGGAAGGGACGGACGCATTCACCCATTCAATGACTGTCGGCTCGACCAAGACACGCAACTATTCCTTCATTTGGGACTACAATAATCTTGTCGCACCTTGGGTGGCCTACCCGCTTTGCAAATGGAATATAGGTTCGGGCAGCAGATCCGATGCGTGGGGATTGGATCCCCTTTTGCCGGCGGACAAGCAACCAGTTCTCTACAAGGGATTCAAGGAAGGCAATGCAGGATGGTTCGCCAGAGGTCATCAAATCGCCTCTGCGGACAGACTGACATCATATTCCTCAAACGCCATGACCTTCTATGGCACGAATATGACGCCTCAGATCCAGAATGGCTTCAACGGGGACATCTGGGCTGTTCTCGAAGGCAAAGTCCGTTCTTGGGCCAACAGTTCGGACACGCTCTATGTGGTGACGGGTTGCGTCATTGACTACAAAGACGGTGAGAAGGTCAAGTACGCCCTTGACAACAACGGCAAGAAAGTGACCGTACCGACGGCTTACTACAAGGTCGTGCTCCGCTACATGAAGAACTCCACGATCGGCTACTCAGGCTATTCCGCCTGCGCTGTCTGGCTGGATCACAAGGTTTACAACTCAAAAAACATAAATTCTTCATATTCAATGTCGGTGGATGACCTGGAAAAGAAACTGAACATCGATTTCTTCGTGAACCTGCCTGACAAAGTCGGGGAAGACGTGGCAGCAAAGATCGAGGCCGAGGATCCGGCCAAGGTTTCTTGGTGGTGGTAAAAACCGCTGAAAATGAAAATAATACAAAACTGATATGCGTTTGAGAAAATTACTTTATTCAGCACTCCTGCTACTTGTCGTCACAGTCACGGCCTGCGCCAAAGGGGACAAGGGCGCAAGAGGCTATGTCATCGGCTTCTACAACGTCGAGAACCTCTTTGACACCTACCACGACGAGGGCAAGAATGACTATGAATATCTCCCCGACGGCGCTAACCGCTGGACCGACGCGAGGTACAACCGCAAGCTTCACAACATCGCGACCGTCATCAAGGCCATGGCGGATGAGAACAAGGCCTACCACACAATCCTCGGTCTCAGCGAGATAGAGAACCGCCACGTGCTTGAAGACCTTGTCAGCCAGAAGGAGATTGCCGACGCCAATTATCAGATTGTGCACTATGACGGCCCGGACAGACGTGGCGTGGACGTGGCCCTGCTTTACAGGCCTGATCAGTTCAAGGTGCTTGAGAGCAAGTCCATTCCTTATGATTTCAACAGCAAGGACATCAAGTTCGACATGGACAAGGAGTCTCAGGACCGGTTCCGCACCCGTGACATCCTGATGGTCAGAGGCGAGATCAAGGGCGAGATGTTCGCGTTCTTCGTGGCTCACCTTCCTTCCAGGATCGGAGGCAAGGGAAGCGACCTGCGAAGCCGGGGCGCGGAGATCATTTACGAGAACTCCGTCAGACTGATGAATGAATATCCGGGGATCAAGATCGTGGCGATGGGCGACATGAACGACAACCCGACGGACGAGAGCATGACGGTTTATCTGCACGGCAAGGAGAACGTCTCCGAGGTCGGCAAGATGGACTTCTTCTCTCCGTTCACATCAATGCTCAAGGCCGGTTACGGCTCTTTGGCTTATCGTGGGGACTGGAACATCTACGACATCATCATGACGAACGAGGCGCTGGTGAACGCGCCTAAGGGATCACTCCGCATCGTGCCGATTGTGAAAGGGAAATACTACGGACGTGTCTTCAACCAGCCGTTCATGGTTCAGCAGACCGGACAGTACAAGGGAACTCCGTTCCGGACATATTCATCGGGCTCTTATGTTGGTGGCTACAGCGACCATTATCCGACATATATTGTTATTAGTAATAAGTAACACCTTCAGTCGCTTCGGTCACTGAGCCTGTCGAAGTGACCTACTAAAAAGATAAATAGTTAACATTCAATATTTATGAGCAAAAAAATATTCCTTGCCGCCTCGGCTTTGTTTCTGGCTCTGACCATGTCGGCGCAGAACTACACCGGTGGCGTAAAGGGTACGGTCGTCAGCCGATTGAGCAAGGCGACCATTGACGGAGCGGACCTGATCCTATATTCAGAAGGAAAGGAAGTCGCCCGTGTGAAAGCCGGACAGGACGGAACATTCCAGATCGGGAATCTGAAGGACGGAATGTACGACCTTGTCATCGAAAGCCCGGACTACCTCCAGTCCAGAGTCAACGTTACCGTTAATGACGGCTATGTCAAGAATATGTTCAACCTGTCCCTCACCCCTGTCGCGAAGGTCGCCGAGGTGGACGACGCCAGTTTCTCCGAGTTTGACATGGACGACTCCGGGTATTCCGACAGTCCTACCATCCTCTTCGGCCAGAACGACGTGTTCAACAACATGGCCGGGTACAACTTCAGTTCCGTACGATTCCGTGTGCGTGGATATTCCAGTGAGTCTCAGGACGTTTACCTCGCAGGTGTGAGGATGAACGACGCCATCACGGGCTACACTCCGTACTCCCTGTGGAGCGGCCTGAACGAGGCCACTAGAAGCAAGGAGTCCGTGAACGGAGCCGAGATTTCCGACTTCGGGTTTGGCGGCTACAACGGCCTCACGAACATCATGCCGATGGCCTCTTCCATCCGCACAGGCTGGAGGGGAAGCGTGCTGACAAACAGCGCCTTGTACAGACTCCGTCTGATGCTCACCTACGCTTCCGGACAGCTTGACAACGGCTGGTCCTACGCCTTCAGCGCCTCCGCGAGACTTGGCGGAAACGACTGGATCAAAGGCGTTTTCTACCGTTCGTTCGGCTACTACGGAGCTGTTGAGAAGAAATTCAATGAAGAGCATAAGCTTGGCTTCACATTCATGGCAGCCCCTGGAGAGCGCGGAGCCCAGAACGGTTCCACCCAGGAAGTCTATGACCTGACGGGCGACAACATGTACAACTCCAACTGGGGCT
>DCMG01000133.1:13836-15221 GCA_002321335.1 Bacteroidales bacterium UBA1628
GGCAAGGTGCGCAACGCCCGTGTCCGCAAGACCCACGAGCCTATAGCGATACTCAAGTACGACTTCACACCGGAATCACAGAAGTTCGCAGCATCAGCAACGGTTCTTTACCGGTTCGGCAAGAACGGTTACACGGCTCTTGACTGGTACGACGCCCCGGATCCTCGCCCTGACTACTACAGGAACCTTCCGAGTTATTTCTACATGGAGAACACTGACTACAACCGTCAGAACTTTGCGAAATATGCATGGGCCAAGGAGGCATGGGAGACGGACATCCCTTCAACCACTCATCTCAACTGGGATCGTCTCTATGCCGTCAACTCCCTTAACGCCACCGATGCGGGCAACCGCTCCAAGTACGTGATCGAGGAGAGGCGTGTGGACCAGAACGACCTCAACTTCGCCCTCAACGCCAAGTGGAATCCAGTCAAGTTCCTGACAATCAACGGAGGACTTTCCTACAAATGGAACCGAACGGAGTACTACAAGGTTCTGGACGACCTCCTCGGCGGTGACTACTATGTCAACATCGACCAGTTCGCTGAGAGGGATTTCGCTGCCTATCCGACGATGATCCAGAACGACTTGGATTACTTCCTCAAGAACGGAGTCGCCCAGACCCTGAAAGAAGGCGACAAGTACGGCTACGACTACTATGCCCACGTACGCCGTGCCGAGGCCTGGGCCTCAGGACGTTTCACGTTCGGTGGGCTGGAAGCCACAGTCGCTGGAAGGTTGGGATATTCAAAATTCTGGAGGGAAGGTCTTCTGAGGAAGGGTCTATTCCCTGGACTTGACGAAAATGGCAATCCGTTTACCTACAATGGAAATGTCATCACGAAGTACGACCAGATCGATGGCAAGCCGATCACTTCGAAGGGCGAGTCCGACAAGAAGGACTTCCTCACGGGTTCAGGCAAGATCAACCTCAGCTATTTCATCCGCGGAGGCCACAGGATCTACGCCGATGCCGCCTACATCACAGAGGCTCCTACCTTCAACCAGGCGTTCATCTCTCCGAGGACAAGGAACACCATCATGCCTGACCTCAAGACTATCAAGACCTTGACGGCGGACATCAACTACGCCTACCGCAACTCCGGCTACGATTTCCGCATCACCGGATTCTACACGAACATCAAGGACCAGACCGACGTGATGAGCTTCTATGATGACTCTCAGAACTCGTTCACCAACTTCGCAATGTCCGGAATAGACGAGCGTCACATAGGAGTCGAGCTCGGCTTCAAGGTGCCGACCCCTGTTCCGAACCTTTCCGTCCAAGGAGTCCTTTCCTACGGGCAGTACATCTACACATCCAACCCGACAATGTACCAGACCTACGACAACAGCGCTGAATATGTCGCCGGAACCTACGGTGT
>DCMG01000133.1:15322-18983 GCA_002321335.1 Bacteroidales bacterium UBA1628
ACTCCGCAGCTTGCGACCAGCCTCGGTCTCGCTTGGAACAAGAACTACTGGTTCATCGACGCCGACGTGGATTTCTTCGGAAACTCCTACCTGGACATGAACCCGCTCTACAGGACAGACATGGCCACCGCCGGACCGGACAACACTGTCACGGCGCAGGAGATTGAATATATGGCCGCGCAGGAGAAGTTCAAGAACTTCATGCTTGTGAACGCCAGCGTCGGCAAGTCCTGGTATATTCAGAGAAAGTACCAGCTCGGCTTCTCGCTTCAGGTCAAGAACCTCCTGAACAACAAGGACGTGCGCACTGGCGGCTACGAGCAGACCCGTCTTGTGGACAACACCGTCAGCAAGGAGAGATTCTACAGGTTTGATTCCAAGTACTTCTACATGAGCGGAATCAACTACATGTTGAACATTTATTTCAGATTCTAAGGTATGAAAAGAATATATTTCGCGCTGATCGCCGCCATATTCGCTCTCGCTTCCTGCGAGGAGTGGGACCAGGTCTTCACCACGGACTACGGCAAGGCCGATGTCTATGAGCCTGTGACGATGACTCCGAACACGACCATCGCTCAGCTTAAGGCCATGTACAAGAATGCACCTGTCAAGATCGACAAGGACATTCTTATCGGTGGACAGGTCGTCTCTGATGACCGTAGCGGCAACATCTACAAGAGTCTTTACATTCAGGACGCCACGGGCGGAATCGAGGTGAAGATCGGCAAGAACGCCCTTTACAACGACTACAAGCTCGGCCAGTGGGTCTATGTCAAGTGCAGCGGCCTCACGCTCGGTGCCTACAACGGAATGATCCAACTGGGCTATGCCGATCCTACCGGTGAATATGAGACCTCATACATCGAGGTTCAGTACATGATTGACACTCACATATTCAAAGGAAAGATTGACACTCCGCTCCAGCCTAAGAAAGTATCTTCCGCAGATCTTTTGAAAGAGGAGAATCTTGGCTGCTATGTCGAACTTGACGGCCTGACCTACGGAGGCGAGATCTTCTGCCTGATTTACATTGACTCCTACAAGGACAAGAAATCGTCCTCCAACAGGATATTCCTTTCAAGCACCGGCAAGAACTACACTCCGGTGGCTGACCCGACTTGGGGAATCACCACTTGGGCGATGTCTAAGCAAGGGTTCATTGATTACATCAATTCCGGAAAGTTTGATGATGCTTATTCAGCTGACTATGCCAGACAGGTTTCGGATCCGGAACTCAAGGCCACGCTTCTGAAGAACGCTTCCGCATATTCAGTGAGCCAGTACTTCAAGATGGGAAGCCAGACCGTGCAGATCCGCACCAGCGGCTACTCCCGCTTCGCCGACACCCAGATCGATCCGGCCATCCTCGCTGGAGCCAAGATCAACGTCAAAGGCATCCTCACCATCTACCAAGGCAATGCCCAGTTCACCCTCATCGACCTTGACGGGGTGGAAATTGTTAAATAACAGCAACACAGTATATTATGAAGAAATCATTCTTAGCAATTGGAGCGATCGCTATGATGGCAGCCTGCACACAGACAAAGAACAATCCGTTCCTTGAGGAATGGAACACACCGTACGGCATTCCGCCGTTTGAGAAGATTCAGCTTACCGATTATATTCCTGCCATCAAGGCCGGAATCGAGGAACAGAACAAGGAACTTGAGACTATCCTGAACAATCAGGAGGCTCCGACATTCGAGAACACCGTGGCGGCTTACGAACTGTCCGGCAAGACTTTGACCAAGACAGCCGCTGTGCTTTTCAACCTTCAGGAGACCGAAGGCAGCGACGAGATGAACAAGGTCGTCGAGGAGGCCACCGCGCTGATGACCGAGCATGAGGACAACATTTCGATGAACAAGGCGTTCTTCGAGCGTGTCAAGGCCGTCCATGACGCTGATCAGAGCGGACTTACGAGGGAACAGCAGATGGTTCTCAAGAAACTCTACCAGAGTTTCACCCGCAACGGCGTGGATCTTGACGAGGCCGCTCAGGCAAGGCTCAAGGAGATCAACCAGAAGATCGCCGCCGCACAGCAAAAATTCGGCACGAACCTGCTCGCCGAGAACAACGCCTTCAAAGAGAAATTCGGAATCCCGGTTTCATCCTACACCTCCGAGATGACCTCCTGCGAGGACAGAAGCCGCCGCGAGGCGATGTTCAAGGCCTATTCCTCAAGAGGCAACAATGGCAATGAATATGACAACAAGGCTCTCTGCCTTGAGATTCTGAAACTCCGCGCCGAGAAGGCCAGACTGCTTGGCTTCGGCAACTTCGCCGCCTACCAGCTTGACAACAAGATGGCTCACGATCCTGCGACAGTTGACGCCTTCCTTGACAAGATCATAGGCCCGGCAGTCAGCAAAGCCAAGGAGGAGATTGCTGACATGCAAAAGGTTATGGACGAAGACATTCAGTCCGGCAAGGTTGCTGCCGGCTCGAAAATCGAGTCTTGGGACTGGTTCTACTATGCCGAGAAGGTGCGCGCGCGGAAATATTCATTGGACGAGAATCTGACTAAGCCATATTTCCGGATGGAGAATGTCCGCGACGGCATCTTCTTCGCCGCCCACAAGCTCTACGGCATCAATGTCGAGCCGCTGAAGGACGTGCCGCTTTACAATCCTGCGGTCGAGGCCTTCAAGGTCACCGACGCTGACGGCAGCCTTCTTGGAATATTCACGACTGACTACTTCCCTCGCGCTTCGAAGAGAGGTGGCGCATGGATGACTAATTTCCGCGAGCAATATGTTGACGCCGAGGGCAATGATGTCCGTCCGATCATCATCAATGTCGGGAATATGACCGCTCCGACCGACTCGCTTCCTGCTCTCTTCACCATCGATGAGGTCGAGACTGTGTTCCACGAGTTCGGCCACGCCCTTCACGGACTGCTCACGAAGTGCCACTATCCTTCGGTCAGCGGCACTAATGTCGCCCGTGATTTCGTGGAAACATTCTCTCAGTTCAACGAGAACTGGGCTTTCCAGCCTGAGATTCTCGCTGAATATGCCAAGCACTACGAGACAGGTGAGGTGATTCCGGATTCTCTCGTGACCAAGATCAACAACGCCAGGAAGTTCAATCAGGGCTTTATGACCTCCGAGCTTTGCGCCGCATCCATTCTTGACATGAAGTGGCATGAGCTCACCGAGGAGGATCTCGCGAAACTTTCCGAGGGTGACCAGGCCGCTAACGTTGCTGACTTCGAGAAGAAGGTCTGCAAGGAGATGGGTCTCATCGACGAGATCATCCCTCGTTACCGAACCACCTATTTCAACCACATCTTCAACAGCGGCTACAGTGCCGGCTATTACAGCTATCTCTGGGCCGAGGTTCTGGACAAGGATGCCTTCGAGTACTTCAAGCAGCAGGGAATATACAATCCTGAGGTCTCGCTGAAGTTCCGTCAGACCTTCCTGGAGAAGGGTGGCAGCGAGGAGCCTATGACCCTCTACCTCTCATTCCGTGGCGCCCAGCCAGATCCAGGTGCCCTCCTCCGTGCCCGCGGACTGACAGAGTAATCGCTGACAGAAGGGCAGAAAAAACGAAAATGGCGGATTTTGCACGTTACCAAAATCCGCCATTTTATTTTTCTGCCCTAAATGGGCATATTCTTTATTTTAATAGAACCTTAATTCCGCAGAAAGCA
>DCMG01000018.1:0-5832 GCA_002321335.1 Bacteroidales bacterium UBA1628
CGGATGGCGAGACATCGGCAAATGATGGTGCGTCAGGTGGCGTGGTCGCTCCGGAAGCTCTTGTCAGCCAGGGCGTGGCGTTCCTTTCCGGTCTCGCTGAGACATTGCGTTCAGAGGAAGGTGTCAAGAAACTCACCGACACTCTTGTCGCGACCGACCCTCAAACCGGGAAATCCGAGCTTCGCATCCCCGTGCCCGACAAGGACACCGTTGCCGGCATCCTTGGCCTCTTTGGTAAACTCCTTAAAGGTTAAGGCTTTGCGAGCGAAAAAAGCGGCCACATATTCTGCTGGGATATTATACGACAGGATACTTATAAGCTGTTTTCAAACAAACAGATCGAAACAGCTTCTTAAAATTATTGAATATGACAGAGTATGAGAAATGCTTGGCGGGAAAGCCTTTCAACGGAGGGGAGAAACCGATGACAGACATGGCTGCCGCGGCAAGGCGGCTGTTGAGGGCTTTCAATGCTGTCGGCTATGAGGATGCGGCGGGAAAGTACGCCATACTCAAGGAGATGCTTGGAGGCGTCGGCCGCAATGTCTGGGTGGATGTTGATTTTCATTGTGAATATGGTAAAAACATCTTTATCGGGGACAACAGCATAGTCAACCAGAACTGCACGTTCATCGACAACAACCGCATCTCCATTGGCCGTAATGTGCTGATAGCCTCAAATGTGCAGATCTACACGGCCACACATTCGGTCATTCCGGAGGAGCGATGCTCGTCTGGGGGCGGGGATGCCTGCATCACTATTGCCAAGCCGGTCACGATCAAGGACAACGCCTGGATCGGAGGTGGTGCGATCATCCTGCCGGGAGTGACGATCGGGGAAGGTGCCACAATCGGGGCCGGAAGCGTTGTCACCAAGGATATTCCAGACCGCTGCATCGCTGTCGGCAGCCCTTGCCGTGTGATCCGAATCCTTTGAAAACAGTGCCTGTCCAGACTTGTTGACGGAGTTGGTACCCCAAAACGTCCTCTGGTGTACCACACGTGCCCCAAACCTCATAAGGCCCTCTGGGATACCAACAGCATCAAAAACGTCATTTGGTACACCAAAGTGCCTTATATGGTACGGTGGCCCAAGGAATATCAGACATTCAGCCCCATCTCGTAGGCTTCTCGCAGCTTAGTGTTGCCCTCGATGTCGCGGGGCGATTCGACTCCGCCGCAGAAGACAGTGCCGGCAAGGCTGCTCTTAGGGTAGCAGTCTATCCAGCCGGTCAGGCCTGCCTCGGCACGCTTCGGGGCTTCGGGATCGTCCTCCGCTGCTGTCGAGAGCATATACACATCCCGGAACTTGTAGTCGAGAGGGTACATCGCGTTCATGCGGTCGATAAGCACCTTCATCTGTCCGCTCATTTCGTAGTAGTAGATCGGTGTCGCCCAGCAGACGGCATCGGCCTCCAACACCTTGGCCATGATTGTGTTGGCGTCATCGTTTATGACGCATCGCCCCAACTTCTGACAGGCGAGGCATCCACGGCAGAATGCTATCTGTTTGTCTTTGAGGGAAATCTTCTCGACCTCGTTACCAGCTGCCTGGGCGCCTTCGATGAACTTGTCAGCGAGCGTGTCGCTGTTGGAACCAGCGCGAAGACTGGTTGATATTACAATTACCTTCTTCATAATGATTATATTTCTGAATATGCCGGGTCGTGTCATCCCGCACCATCATATTCACAGGCGCATATTCACAACAAAATCAGTACCTCAGTCTGGCCTCCGGCTTAATCGTATTCCGGTTTTTATTACCCGGATTACCTTTTGAGGTCCCTACTCTACCAACGTAAGGTTGTACTCCCGGATGCAGGTGTTCCCTGCCTGATCCTCAACGGTGAATTTGAAGAGGTAGTCACCTGGCTTTGTACCTTCAGGGAATTTAGGATGCTCGTGGAATGTGGTGTTGCGTGTGCCTGCGTAAGGTGATTTGTCCCAAGTCTGGTTTACCACTTCCGTCTTGCCGTCTTTGGAGGTGATCAAGACGGTGATTCTCTTCAACTGGTTCATCACGCAGTAGACATTGGTCTCAACGTGCAGGTCTCCGGTCTTCAGGCTTCCTGTGTGGTTGTTCACTTCTCCCGTGCCGTGTCCGCTGCCCATCTCGAAATTCTCCAGAAAAGGCTTGTCGCTTATCTGGAACTGTCCGGCGACTGTCTTTGACTCACCGTTGTCCAGTGTTATGACGAGATTCATTTTGTATTGCCCCACTGGCTGATCCATCGGAATCTGCTCATAGTCATCGGTGGGAATCAACGCTTTCAGTTCTCCCGTCTCCTTGTCATAACCGGAGATCAGTTCCGTCTCATCGAACTTGCCCTGCCCTCCGTCTTCCTGCTGTGCCGTCATTTTTATTGAAGCGACCGCCCCTTCAAGTACTTTGATTTTGGCCTGGATGGAGAGGTGCCCGTAGGCGAAGGCAGTGCCGCTGTCGGGAATATCCTTTTCCCCAAGTTTAAGTTCCTCCACGGAGATGTTCTCCTGAGGCTCGTCGGGTGTGTGATTGTTTTTGTCACAGGAAGTGAACCCGAACGAGAATGCTCCAAGCAGCATCGTGGCTGCTGAAATAGATTTAATCAGTCGCATAATAAATTAATTTTTAATTGTTTGGAATATTACTCTTTTGCTCTTATCTTGATGCTGATCGCCTTCAGCTGTTGCCAACCTGCTTTGTCGGTCAGCCGTACCATAAAATGATAGTCGCCCGTGTCGATGCCTTCCGGGATGGGTATGTCCACCTTGGCGTTGTACGATTTCTGCCCGTCCGGGATGGCGAAATCCTGATTGTACACCCAAGGGTTGACGGGATCCTTCTTGGGGTCGAGAGGGCAGTCGCCTGCGGAAGTGGAGTGAGTGTGGTGGTCGAAGTTGTGGTGGATCTCCAAGTTGAAGTTTCCGAGCTCATCGTTGTCCGTGAATGTGTAACGGAACGGAATCTCCTCTCCGATGTGATAAACCTCGCAGTCGATCGGTGACGGGACATCCCCGTCCACGATTTCTGGCTTTTCCAGATCTTTGGCCTTCGTGTCTTCTCCCGTGCAGCTTTCGGCCACTATAAGCACTGTGAACAATGCCACTGCCATTAGATTGATTTTGTGTCTCATGATTTTAATGTTTTGTAATCCTTCCTGCAGTCAGGAATCTGTTGTTGTTAGTCGTTTTATTGTATAGACGCCATTAAAAATTCCACGCAGCCATCAGCGTGATGTCACGGCCGGGCGCTGGAACCCCGATCAGGCGGTAGTAACTGGTGTGGTCGT
Source organism: Bacteroidales bacterium UBA1628 (assembly GCA_002321335.1). Taxonomy (GTDB): domain Bacteria; phylum Bacteroidota; class Bacteroidia; order Bacteroidales; family UBA932; genus Cryptobacteroides. The sequence continues at coordinate 3,270 of DCMG01000018.1, forward strand.
AGTGCCTGGCTCCGAGGAGATTGTCGCAGCGTAAGGTCAGACGTAGAATGTCCTTTCCAAGAGGAAGAGACTTCCCTAATGAGATGTTGACAAGCTGGTACCTAGATGTCGGCTCTTCCGGTGGCACGACCTCATCTTGGTCGCCCACGGCAACATATTCAATGGCAGCGAAACCTCCTTTGGCTGCATCGGTTGCAGGAAGATTGTAGCGAAGCCTGGCGGAAGCGAACCAAGGAGGGGACATGGGTAATGAATATCCTTTCTTTTCGCCGTTGAGTTGTCGTGAGTGAAGATATTCACCGCTTGCATCCAATTCCAAGTCACGATTTAGTTTTAATTCAAGCGATGCCTCGGCACCCCAGCGGAATACTCTGCTTTGTGTGTAGTAATATAGTTGCAGACCTTCCTGATAATCCGGAGTCGGGTTGAGGTAGATGTAGTTCGGAAAATAATTCACGAATGGGGTGAATGATGCTTTGACGGAGCTTTGCTCGTAGACTATTCCGGCATCTATCTGATAAGATTCTTCCGGCCTCAGATTGGAGTTGCCCTTTTCATAGCGGAATATGTTGTAGTTGACACCGTCCATTCCCAGCTCCTTCGCTGCTGGCATGCGGAAACTCTTGCCTATGTTCGCCTTAAGCACGAAATCGCCAAGCCTCCCGTTGATTCCGGTGGACCAAGTCAGGCTGCGGAACCGTTTCCTCAAGTCTGCTGACCTCTCCATATAGACAGAGCCTCCGTCCGCAGTCGGGGTCTTGAACCAGTCCTTGTAGGAATGAATATTCACACGTCCATAGTCGTAGCGAATGCCGCCGCTCAGTATGAGCCTTTCGTTGATCACCGTCCTGTCAGACACGTAAGCCCCGAACGTACGCCGCTCGAAATCCGGAAGGATGAACCCCCATCCCCCGGTTCGGTTCAGCTGGCATTCCGCATTCACCCCCATATTCAAAGTGTTCGCTCCTAATGTCTGACGAGCATTGATTGTGGCTGAGAATGTGTTTTTCTCGAAGCTCCGTTCCAGGTCGTTGGAAGGCGTAGGCATATAGCCGTGTGAGACCGGTTCTGAATATTCCCACTGCCTGTTGTTCTGCCAGCCCAAGTCAGCCGCCAATGTCCCGCTGCCCCACGCCCGTTCGGTATGATTTGAGACAAATAGGTGATTGACAGTGTGGTCCGGCAGGTCAATGTCTCGTCTGGAAGCATTGTAGTCAATGTCAGACATTCGCACTTCAAGTCCGTGGGCATCAGCGAAAAAGCCGCTTCTTGTGTTCACATTGCTTATCCTTAGGGATGTTCTCCAGCCGTTGCCCTCGTAGCCAAGTGTCAGGCTGCCGTCAGCTTCCCTGCCCGCTGTGTTGCGTAGGCAGCGGTCGTAAAGTTTGATGTAGTACGAATAGTATTGTATGCTGTCGGCCGGAACCTTGTAGTCAGCATAGCCGACGAACGTTCCATTCGCTTTATACCAGAACCTTCCAAGGTTGCCTCCGATCTTTCCGGTCGCTCCAACTGATTCGTTATTGCTTCGGACGAACATGTTGACACTTCCTCCGAATCTTTTGCCCGGAATGATGTCGCTCTTGAGGTTGATCACTCCACCGATGGCGTCCGAGCCGTAAGCCAGCGCTGCCGGTCCTTTGACGATCTCCACATTCTCAACGCTGAATTGATCGGCCTCAAGTCCGTGGTCGTCTCCCCATTGCTGCCCCTCGTGCTTGATTCCGTTCTCGGCGACGAGTATTCTGTTTGTTCCCAAGCCTCTTATGTTCGGTTTGGATTCTCCTGAACCGATCACAGTTGCCTTCACTCCCGGAATTTTCGACAGACTCTGCATCAAAGAGCCTCCGAAATTCTCTTCTATGTATTTCCAGTCGGTATTGACTGTGTTTAAGGATGTGCGCATTTGGACATCCTTTTCGCTGCTGTGTCCTATCACCACCGCTTCATCCAGCGTCCCGCCTTCCTTTGATTTGATGCTGTCGGTCACGGCCATTCTTTTCAATGTGTCCGAACGTGTGGCATCACTCAAAGGCGTACGGCTTCCTCTCGCATTCGGTCCATCAAATGCGAGACAGAGCAGGATGAATAGTGGAAGAACACTGATCTTCCTTCTCATCTTAATCTGGTTTTGGGCATTGAATGACAAGTCGATAATGATTATCAACTTCTTGCCCGATAAATACATAATGTTGTTGGTCGCCAATGCCTTGGACTCACATATATTTTTTGATGCAAAATCCTGGCATAGTACTCCGCGAAGTTCTTAAGCGGTAAAAATAAGTTGCCTAAGGTGAGGTAAGTTATTTTTTTAAACGGTTACTAATGAGAATGATGAAAAGGGAGGGGCACGTAGAGAATGCGTCAGAGTTTCAACCTGTGTGGCTCCTGATTCCGGCTGAATTGTCAAATCAGGGAAAAGTAATATGTTGAAGACATCCAGCCTTAAAGAAGGCGAGCCAATGAAAGGTGTCGCGATGAAATGACAGATAGGACACGTGTCCTCGCAATGTCCTCCTTCTGTGTGTCCCGGGATGTCCTGATGAGATTCCGACATCGCTTC
>DCMG01000018.1:6006-7384 GCA_002321335.1 Bacteroidales bacterium UBA1628
TGGTAAATTTTATAAATTGATTTATTTGCTATAAATTTGCGAATATATTATATAGTGAAAATGAATGCCACAGACATACTCAAAAAGGGCGGATTGAAGAAAAGCGCCCAACGTATCGCTGTCATAAACATTCTCCAAAAGCATCTGATTCCGTTGAAAGAGGACGAAATCAAGGAAGAAATGGGGGAGATCTATGACAGGATCACCTTTTACAGAACGATGCAGGCTCTTTGTGAAGCGGGTATCGTTCACCGCATCGTTGTAGACAAGACCATTGTGGAATACGCCTTGAACACTGAAGAGGAACATCACTCCCACGTCCATTTCTATTGCATGGTATGCCATTCGGTCACCTGCCTTAAGGACACTCCGGTGTCCAGTTACGATCTGCCGCTTGGCTACCGGCAGGAAGAGTGTCAGGTCCTGATAAAGGGCGTCTGCCCTTCCTGTCTCGTCTAAGCCTGATTTCCCCAAGGTCACATCAGGTCTGCACGGACTGATAAAGGGGCTTGGGGAGACAGCTCTGATGGCTGGTGAAACGCCCCCCTGGCTCAAATGCAGTTCCAAGCGTGCTGTGAGCCGGTTCGTTTTGGTACACTAAAAGGCTTTCTGGTGTACCAACAGTCCCCTGAACTTCATTTGGTGCCCCCAAAGGCCCTTTAGGGTACCAACCGCATCAAAAACGTCAATTGGTACACCAGAAGGCCTTTTGATGTACTGAGGCCAGTCTCTGTCAGAAAACAAACGCTGCTCCGATGTGCAGTTGGTTGCGCTTGAGTGTTGAATTGGCTGCGCTTGTCCGGTTCAGAAGACCAGCGTTGTAGCCGACAGAGAAGCGTAACCGATGCATTAATTCGACCCCCGCTCCTCCACCGACAAGGACATCGAAACGCTTGTAGTCACTGTCTGAATAGAGGTTCTGCTTCTTCCTGTTGCCACCCTTGCCGATTCCGGAGTCCACGGAAGTTGTCGCAGCTATTCCATAATTCAGTGTCGGACCAGCATAGACGAACGCGCGGACATTGTCTCCGAAGTTCACTCCTGCGTTCAGAAGCACCGGAATATTCATGTAATGCTCCTGAACTGAACCGGTTGCGAACGGCAGTTCGTAGTTGTCAGTCGTGAGGAACTCGTAATACACTCCCGGAGCCACACCGAGAACATTCCCTGACGCGAAGTTCCAGCTTGCTCCGACATACAGACCATCTGTGTTTCCGGAAGTGGAAGTTCCTGAGACTGTCATCTTATGTGAGGAATTGACATAACCCGCTTCTACGGAAACCTGCGCGAACGAACTCGCGGACACGCACATCAGCAGTGCGGTGATAAATACTGACTTTTTCATCTTGGTAATATGTTTGATAACCGTCCGCAAAAG
>DCMG01000071.1:0-1424 GCA_002321335.1 Bacteroidales bacterium UBA1628
TCCAGTCGCTGACCACGAATCCGTCAAATCCAAGTTCGTCTCGAAGCAAGTCATTGAGCAGCCATTTGTTGCCGTGACACGGAATCCCGTTGATCTCGTTGTGCGCCGCCATCACCGTGCCGACTTTAGCGTCACGGATTGCTGCCACAAACGGAGGCAGATAGAGTTCACGCAACTTCCGCTCGGAGATGTCCATCGGAGCGGCATTCAGACCACCGGCCGGCTCACCGCCGGCAATCAGATGCTTAGCGCAGGCCACGACATGGCTCCCTGAATAGTTTCCGTCACGTCCCTGAAATCCCCAGATGGCATATTTCCCCATCTCGGAAGTCAGCAGGGCATCCTCGCCGAATGTTTCGCCCATGCGTCCCCAGCGTGCGTCCCGTGCTATGTCCAGATTCGGAGCGAATGTCCAGAAAAGACCTCTCTGGCGCATCTCAAGGGCGGTCTCCTCTCCGATTTTCTCCATGATCTCAGGATTGAAGGTGGAGGCCATGTTGATGTTCGTAGGATAGACCGTGCAGCCTTCGATCAGCGCATTACCGTGAATTGCGTCAATTCCCAGCAGCAGAGGAATCCCCAGCCGACTCTCCTGCGCCATCTTCTGAAGCGCCACCGCCTCGTCGGATGTCATCACGTGCAGGAACGCTCCCACCTCACCTTTGCGGACCTTGTCGGACAAATCCTTGTTTCCCAGATTCTCATCGGTAGCGTCAATGTTTTTACGGGCCGAACCCTTTCCCGGCTCCACATAGCACGGCGCCACGTACTGGCACATCTGCCCGACCTTCTCCTCAAGGGTCATCTCCTTCAGAATCAACTGAGCCCTTTCCTCCGCCGGCAACGAAGTGTCCCGCCAATCCTTTGTGGAACACGACATAATCATCCCGGCGAAAACTAATGCTATTACTAATCTTTTCATAAATCCTATTCTTATTCAGTTGTCTGTCATTTTTGTGATTATGAGTTTCGGCTTTTCGGCTCTTCGATGCTTAGAAGCTCAGCAACCACAAGTTCAGTGACCGCAGACAGGTGTCAGACTTTTTGTTTTGTTTTTAGGTCACTTCGGCAAGCTCAGTGACCGAAGAGTTGTGGTCGCTGAGCCTGTCGAAGCGACATGATTATATTCATAAATAACTTTCCCTTTTGCGGCGAGGCGCTTCCCCAGAGGGACCATTCACCCGGACAGGGCGCGAAGCGCAGGTCCCTCGGAGGTATGCGCCTCACCGCTAAACTAACCAATTATCTAATGGAGACAACAATCTTGTCGCCAACGCCAACCTTACCCGCTGACAGGCAAACCATTCCGTCCTCGTAGGTCCAATCCTGAACCGCAGCGCCATTGAGCGAAACCGAGTCCGGACGAGCGTCCCTCTGGATGCGGAATGAATATTCGCGCTCCGAAGGCATCCCCTTGAAGGAGC
>DCMG01000071.1:1570-3599 GCA_002321335.1 Bacteroidales bacterium UBA1628
TAGACCTTCAGGATGATGCGGTCGAACGGACGCGCTCCTAGATATTCAACATCAGGCTGCGTCGGAATGATCGCACCCTCGCGGATGAAAAGCAACCCCGCGCGGTCGGAAGGATATTCACGGGTGAAAGTCTCCCCCTTGCTGACAACCTTCTCGCCGCTCCAAGCGTCCGTCCAAGTTCCCTTCGGCAGATAAATCTCGTTTGTGAATATCCCAACGCAGAAATTGTCGCCGAACATGTACTGATAAGTCATGTCGTCGCAGTTGCGGTCGTCCGGGAAGCAAAGCGGCATCGAACGCACGATCGGCATGCCGTTCTGCGCCGCCTCAAGAGCCATTGAGTAGATGTACGGGGCCAATGAATATCTAAACTTGACGTAAGAGCGGTAGATGTCCTGCTCTTCTTTTGCGTAGTAGAACGGATGCATCATCGAGAACCAGCTGTTGATCTGCACCCAAGGCAGGAAGAGACCGAAGTGGAGACTCTGCATCTCAAGTTCGCGCGGAACGCTCATCACATCGCATGAAGTGTTGAGGAACCCGCTCATTCCGAGGTTCAACTGGTCGTACAGAGCCGTTTTTCCGCCACCGTTGTCCCCGGAAGTGGAAGCCGTCCAGTGCTGTGTGCCGGACCATCCACCGCAGTAGTGATGCCATGTGCGCTTGCCGTTGTACTTGCGGCCAAGCTCACGCATCTGCTTAGGGAGAAGAACCTGGTTGAGGTTGTGCATCTCCTTGTCGGTGCGTCCGTTGTAATATTCCCAATTCGTGTGGTTGTCAATCGTGCGTGCAGGATCCAGCTTGAATCCCTCCACGCCTTGATCCATGAACACGGTCAGGTGATCCATCCAGTGCTCCTTGCCGGAAAGCTTGCCGCCGGTGCGCTCGGCGATGATGTCCTCCTCCTGGATGCTCAGGTCATACTCCTCGCAGAGCCAGAGGCCGAGGTGGAAGCCCATAGAGCGAAGCTTGCCGATGAAAAGGCGGTTGTGCATCGTCTTAGGGTATTGGTTCTGCATCCAGTAAGGTTCCGGAGAGAACCTATCGTAGTTCCATTTCTTCTTGGTCGAGAAGTCGTAGCGCTTCTCCATCCACTGGGGCTCAAGCCAGAACACATCGCATGGCACATCGAACTGACGGAAGTGCACCGCGTCGTTCAGAATGTCGAACTGCTCCTCGCGCATGTTCGGCCCGAAGCAAAGCCCGTAGGCCCATTTCGGCAGGACGTAGGTACGGCCAGTGACGAGGGTATATTCATTAAGTATGGCAGGCATGTCCTTGCCCATCATCAGGTAGAAGTCCGCCTCATCGAAGGTGTTGATTATGTTGAACTTGGTCTTCTGACGGTTGCCGACGTCAAAGAAACTCTTGCGGGTTGAGTTGTTGTAGATTCCCCAGCCGCGCGAACTCATCATGAACGGCATCGGGATCTCCGTCTGCTGGTAGGTAGTCCACATCCTGAGGAACTCGCCCCTGTGCTGGATGTGGTCGCGGCTGGTGCTTCCGCCACCGTAGAACCGCTCACCGTTTTCCATGCTGATGCTGAGGATGCTTACCGCGTCAGCTGCCGGTATCTCGTGCTTATCGACCTCTCCGAACTTGCCGTTGTCGTCCCCGATGATGCCGCCACCGTTGTCAGCGACCTTCAGATCAGCGTATTTCTCATTGATGAAAGACCTCATCTCGCCGCAAAGCCCCTCTTTCTCAGGCAGGAACCTGACCTCGCGGATCACGCTTCCGCCCTTTGCGTCCTTCACTGTCATCACACCGCTCTTCTTGTTGATGGCCAATGAATATTCAGAAGTCTTCAACGTCCAGACTCCTCCCTTGTCGGAGACGCTGGTGTTCACCTCATTCCAGTCAGTCTTGATGAGTTCATAGCGCTCCATCAAGGATTCGGAAAAATCCTTTCTCGGAGAAACCTTGATTCTGAATATGCTTTCGGAACAAGCCTCCACACTGACCGTAAGGCCATCATTGATCTTCACTTTGTGAGCAGGGTTCGCCTGGGCGAGAAGTGTCATCGCAC
>DCMG01000013.1:0-48099 GCA_002321335.1 Bacteroidales bacterium UBA1628
TAACACCCAAAAAGAATTAATATGGCAATCTTGGCATTTCAGAAACCGGACAAGGTGATAATGCTCGAAGGCACCGATACCGTCGGCCGCTTCGAATTCAGGCCTCTTGAGCCTGGATACGGTCAGACTATCGGCAACGCTCTCCGGCGCATCCTTCTCGCCTCTCTGGAAGGTTTTGCTATCAGTCAGATCAGGATTTCGGGCGTGGACCAGGAGTTCGCGACCATCCCTGGTGTGATCGAGGGAATGCAGGACATCATTCTCAACCTGAAGACTATCAGGTTCAAGAGAATGGTTGATTCTGTTGACTCCGAGGTGGCGAACATTGTAATTAGCGGTAAGAATGAATTTACCGCAGAGGATATTTCTAAAGGATTGTCTTCTTTCAAGGTGTTGAACCCTGAGCAGCACATCTGCTCACTCGAACCGTCTGTCACACTCGAGATTTCTTTGACCATCACCAAAGGACGCGGATTTGTTCCGGCCGAGGAGATGAGGGAGGAGAACATGCCGATAGGTACCATTCTTGTCGATGCTGCTTACACTCCTATCAGAAAGGTCAACTGGACAATCGAGCCTTGGCGTGTCGAGCAGAAGACCGACTACGAGAAGCTGAATCTTGAGATAATCACGGATGGATCTATCTCACCTAATATGGCGCTTCAGGAGGCGGCCAGTATCCTGATCTATCACTTCAAGCTGTTCACGGATGACAAGAAGATCTCCATCGAGAGCGCTGTCGAGTCCGATTCAAAGGAACTTGACGAGGAAAGCCTCAGGATGAGACATCTTCTTCTCACCAAACTTTCCGACATGGGACTCTCAGTAAGAGCGTACAACTGTTTGAAAGCTGCTGATATCGACACTTTCGCCGACCTTGTTTCCTATTCAAGGAATGAACTCATGAAGTTCAGGAACTTTGGAAAGAAGTCGCTCAATGAGATCGATCAGCTCGTGGAGAAGATGAAACTCCAGTTCGGGATGGATGTAAGAAAATATAATATTGAACCCAAGAAAAAGAACGCATAGAAATGAGGCACAATAAAGCAATCAATCACCTTGGCCGCAAGTCTGGCCACCGTAAGGCAATGTTGGCCAACATGGCGACTTCTTTGATCATGCACAAGAGGATCACGACTACCGTTGCCAAGGCAAAGGCTCTGAAGTCATACGTTGAACCTCTCATCACAAAGTCAAAGGAGGACACGACTCATTCACGCAGAACCGTTTTCAGCTACCTCAAGAATAAGGAGGCTGTCAAGGAACTCTTCGGAGTCGTTTCGGCGAAAATCGCAGATCGTCCAGGAGGCTACACCCGCGTGCTCCACTTAGGTTTCCGTCAGGGTGACGGAGCCGACATGGCGCTTATTGAGCTCGTTGATTTCAACGAGGCTGCTCTTGCCGCCAAGAAAGAGGAGAAGAAGTCAACACGTCGTAGCCGTGCCAAGAAGGCTGAGGCTCCGGCTGTTGAGGCTCCGGCTCAGGAGGATGCTCCTAAGGCTGAATAAAGTCTTCACGGATCAAATGAAATGGCGACCGGATTACGGCCGCCATTTTTTTAACTTTTTTGTGGTTCCATATGCTATATGTCTCCACAATTTTCTTATATTTGTGCGTTGTAAGGGTTGGAAGAACCCTTTTTTTTGATGATATTATATAAATCGTTATAACTAATCACTTTATGAATTGTCTGTTTTATTCTGTACCAGTGGCTTCAGTGATAGCCCTCTTCTTCGCATGGCTTTTCTACCATCAGATGAAGAAAGAAAATGAAGGTACACCAACAATGAAGGAAATCGCCCAGTATGTCCGCGAAGGTGCAATGGCATACCTTAAGCAACAATACAAAGTCGTTGGCATGGTGTTCATCGTCCTTGCCGTCCTGTTCTGTGTTCTTGCGTTCGGATTCGGTGTTCAGAACAAATGGGTGCCGTTCGCATTCCTGACAGGTGGGTTCTTCTCCGCCCTTGCCGGTTATGTCGGTATGAGAACCGCCACATACGCTTCCGCAAGGACAGCGAATGCTGTCAGCAAATCCCTTAACGCGGGTCTGAAACTGGCTTTCCGTTCCGGTGCTGTCATGGGACTGACCGTTGTCGGCCTCGGTCTTCTTGACATTTCTATCTGGTGGGTGATTCTGAATGCTTTTGTGCATGAGGCAAGTGAGTCCCAAACTTTGGTTGTCATCACCACCACGATGCTTACTTTCGGGATGGGTGCGTCCACTCAGGCTCTTTTCGCAAGAGTGGGTGGCGGTATCTACACCAAGGCCGCCGATGTCGGTGCGGACATCGTTGGAAAGGTTGAGCAGGACATCCCAGAGGATGATCCGAGAAATCCGGCCACCATCGCTGACAATGTAGGCGACAACGTGGGTGATGTCGCAGGTATGGGTGCGGATCTCTATGAATCCTACTGCGGCTCCGTTCTTGCCACAATGGCTTTGGGCGCATCCGCATTCTTCGGTGACGTGGATGCTCAGATGAGGGCTATTCTGGCTCCGATGATGATCGCCGCTATCGGAGTGGTTCTATCAATCATTGGAATATACGCCGTCAGGACAAAGGAAGGAGCGGGACTTCAGCAGCTTTTGAAGTCACTCAGTGTCGGAACAAACCTCAGTGCCTGCCTTATCGCTGTTCTGACATTCGTCGTGTTCCGTGTGCTCGGCTTTGACAACTGGTGGCAGCTAAGCCTTTCGGTGATCGCCGGCCTGCTTTCCGGGGTCATCATCGGAAAAGCCACTGAATACTACACCTCGCACTCCTACAAGCCGACGCAGGACCTGGCCAAGAGTTCTGAGACCGGTCCAGCCACCGTGATCATCAATGGTATCGGTTTAGGAATGATCTCCACCTGCATCCCGGTAGTCACAATCGTGATAGCGATTCTTATCTCTTACCTTTGCGCCACAGGGTTCTCCTTTGATCCTGCCTACATCAGCAATGGCCTTTATGGAATCAGCATCGCCGCTGTAGGGATGCTTTCGACCCTCGGAATCACCCTTGCGACAGACGCATACGGCCCGATTGCGGACAACGCTGGTGGCAACGCTCAGATGAGTGAACTGGATCCGGAAGTGCGTCATCGTACAGACACCCTCGACGCCCTTGGAAACACAACAGCCGCCACAGGGAAAGGCTTCGCTATCGGTTCAGCCGCACTTACCGCCCTTGCACTTCTGGCTTCCTACATCGAGGAGATCAAGATCGGTCTCCAGCATATGGGCACAGCTGTGCTCCAGTTGGGCGACAAGGTTGTGAATGTGGCTGAAGCCACAATCCCTCAGATTGTTGAATACTATCAGGTCAATCTGATGAACCCACGTGTCCTTGCTGGTGTCTTTGTGGGTGCCATGATGGCATTCTTGTTCTGCGGAATGACTATGAACGCTGTCGGACGCGCAGCGCAGAAAATGGTGGTTGAGGTACGCCGCCAGTTCAAGGATATAAAAGGCATACTTGAGGGTAGGCAACGTCCTGACTACAAGCGCTGTGTGGAGATCTCCACAAAGGCCGCGCAGCACGAGATGGTCGCTCCTGCGCTCACGGCTATCATAGTTCCTGTCGTTGTTGGTATCATTCTTGGAGAGGCAGGTGTTATGGGACTTCTCATCGGTGGCCTTGGCGCGGGATTCATTCTTGCCATATTCCTTGCCAATTCAGGCGGAGCCTGGGACAATGCCAAGAAATATGTTGAGGATGGCAATTGTGGAGGCAAAAACTCAGCCAATCATCACGCTACGGTTGTGGGAGACACAGTGGGTGATCCGTTCAAAGACACTTCAGGACCATCGCTGAACATCCTCATCAAACTGATGAGCATGGTCTCAATCGTGATGGCAGGACTAATTGTCATGATTCACGGTTAATGGATATGACGAACTTACAGTTATTATAAGAATGAAAAAAGTAACCATTAGAGATGTGGCGAGAGAAGCCGGAGTGTCAGTCACTCTGGTTTCTTTCGTGATGAATGCCAAGATGGGAAAGGACGGTCGCTTGGATTGTCCTGTCAACCCTGATACGGCGGAAAGAGTCTTGCAGGTGGCCAAAAAGCTTGGCTACAGGCGTAACAATGCGGCGGCGTCACTGAGAAGCGGACGTTCCCATTCGATTGCCGTCATTGTCTCTGACATTGCCAACCCTTTCTTTGCGGAAATCTGCAGAAACATCGAAACCATTGCTTACAAGTCTGGCTATACGGTGATATTCGCCAGTTCAGAGGAGAATCCTCAAAAACTGGCTCACCTCGTAGAGACAATGGTGGGCTATAATGTCGAAGGACTTATCGTGGCTCCGTGCCTTGGTGGTGAGCCGGCTCTTGCGAGAGCTTTGAGCATTGGAATACCTACTGTGCTCATTGACAGGAATATGCCTGGAGATGAGTTTGGACGGGTTCTTGTCGATAATGTCGATGCCGGAAAGATGGCCACAAAGTACTTGATCCATCAGGGCTTCGGCAAAATTGAAATGTTCACCTACAAGTCAGGCGTGACAAGTTTGACGGACAGGGAATCAGGCTATGCTATGGCAATGGAGGAGGCCGGACTTAAAGATGACATTCAGATTCATAAGATTGAATATGATGCCGAGGCTGCCAAAAAGGATGTGATTGAAGTGTTCCGTGGCGCTGTAAAACGCGGAACCGAAGCGTTCATCCTTCCTACAAAGAGGATAGCGATGTACGGCTTCAATGCACTTAATGTCTTGGGGCTCAGTATGCCTAAGGATTTCTCGTTTGTCTGCTTTGACGAGAGTGATGTCTATGAACTGAACAAGCCGGTTGTGCCTCACATCATCCAGCCTCTGTCCGAAATTGCCTCCAAATCATTCGACTTGCTGCAGAAGATGATTGACAACAAGGTGACGGAAGAAGAGAAAACCTCCCTGCTCAAAGTGAAACTTGTGCTGGGAGGACGTTTCGGTGGAGAATCGACACAGGCGTCATTCTAGATAGTAGTATTGTAGATTTTTTCAGCTTGAGCCTTGCGGTAGGCATCCAGCTTTTCAGAGACCGTCACGTCTTGAAGGGCTATGATTTCTGCTGCAAGGATTGCTGCGTTCTTGGCGCCACCAATCGCAACCGTGGCCACAGGAATCCCGGTTGGCATCTGTACCATTGACAGAAGTGAGTCCAGTCCGCCGAGGGCCTTGGTCTGCATCGGCACGGCAATCACAGGCAGAGTGGTCAGCCCGGCGGCCACACCTGCAAGATGAGCCGCTCCGCCAGCTCCGGCTATTACGACTCCGAATCCACGTCCCTTGAGAGCTTTGGTATATTCAAACATCAGTTCCGGGGTTCTGTGGGCGCTGATCACCCTCTTTTCAAATTCAATCCCGAAGTCGGATAGAATCTGCTCGGCTCCCGACATGACCTCATAGTCGCTTGTGGAGCCCATGATAATTGCTACTTTCAGCATAAAGAATATCGTTGAATATTAATAAGTTTTTTTACACCTCTGTCCAGTGGATCGTGATTCCATCCTTTTCCATTCCTCTGAACCATGTCATCTGACGTTTGGCGAACTGGTGGATAGCGTTGGCCAGTAGGGTGCGCATCTCCTCGTAAGTCAGGATGCCGAGGACGTATTGAGTGACGAATTTGTACTCAAGTCCGTAATAGACAAGGTCTTCGGCTGGAATTCCACTGTCCAGCAGTCCTTTTACCTCCTCGATCATCCCACCAGCCAGTCTCTCGTCAAGCCTCTGGTCAATTCTCGCGACGCGCTCCTCGCGGCTGACCAGAGTACCAATGCAGTACGGATTCTTAGGCATGAAGCCAGTCCGTTTCACAGGATGCTCCCGCTCGTGCATCGCGATCTCCAAGGCTCTGATTATCCTCCTTTTAGATTGAAGGACACCTTGGTCTGGAAGAGGGCCGTAGCCGCTCAGCTTCGCGATAAGGATTTCGGAGTCATACTTTTCTAGCTCTTCCCTCAATTCCTCGTTGGGTGGCACCTGAGGCAGTGTGTAGCCACAGGTTGCGGCTTGGATGTAAAGCCCGGTGCCGCCGCACAGAATCGGAGTCTTGCCTCTGTCACGGATGTCTTTGTAGGCATATTCAAAGGCCTGCTGCCATTGGTAGAGGTCGAAACGTGTGCCGGCGGGCACGATGTCTATAAGGTGGTAGGGGACATCGCCATATTCATTCAGGTCCTTTCCGGTCCCGATGTCCATGCCGCGATAGACCTGACGTGAGTCGGCGGAAAGGATTTCCCCGTTGCCGCATTTGTGCGCCAGATCCACCGCGAAGCGCGTCTTCCCGGATGCGGTCGGCCCAAGCACGACTATCAAATCAATCGCCCCGGAAGCATATTCATTGAATATGCCCCCGAAGTTGATTGTCTCTGGTTCCGGAAGGGGAGCCGGTGGAGGAATGGGAATCGCCTCCCGCAACTTGTTCTGTGGCTTTCTGCTCATCCGTTAGTAACCGAAAATTTCCTCAAGGGTGAGTTCGGTGACAGGACCGAGCGAGCCGACGAAGTCCATGTTCAGGCCTTCTTTCTTGCCGAGGAATCCATAGACGTACTTGCGGCCTTTGATCCACTTCTCCTGGAAGGCCTTGACATCAGCGAGTGTCATATTCTGGACATTCTCGAACACTGCCTTCTCACGGTCTTCGGTGAGACCATAGTCTTGTAAGTCAAGATATTTGTAGAGTACGTCGATGCCGGTTGTCCTGCTTGTGCGGATGCCGGTCAGAAGAGAAGTCTTTGCCACTTCGAACGCTTTCTCGGATTCAGGCATCTCGTTGATGATGTTGTCGAACGCCTCGACGGCATCCTTGGCATTGTCATTCTGGGAGGCGATGAAGGCGTAGAAGAGGTAGTCGCAGTCTTTGTAGCCGAGGTCTGTGAGGAAAGCCGATGCTGAATATGCAAGGCCACGCGCCTCGCGCATTTCCTGAAAGACGATGGCGCCCATACCGCTGCCGAAGTAGCTGTTGTACATTCTGACGCTTGGGTCGTTGGCGGCGTTGAATTTATCTCCTCTGTCTGAATATTGCAGGTAGTAGAACTGATTGGCGTCGTACGGGGCGATGAACACCTCGCTGGAGGCAACCTGCCTTGCCTGAGGGTAGGACCTGACAAGAGACTCAGGTTTTTCGCTGATCTTATGGTGCTCCGCAATCATTTTTTTTGCTGCGGCTTCATCGGACGGGCCATAGTAAAGAACGTCATGTTTCTTCCCGTAGAGGTCCCTGATGGCCTGAAGAAGCTCTTCGGAGGTCAGGGCTGCCACCTGCTCGTTGGTGAGGGTGGCCTTCTTGATGTAGTCCGGACCGTAGAAGATGTACCTTCTGAGCGCGCCGAAGCAGGCACCTTGGTTCAGTTTGTTGTCGGAGCGGGTTTTGAATATGTCGGATTTCAGTTCCGCGAGGATCACGGTGTCAGCCTGCGCGTTGAAAATCAGATCCTCAACGATGTCCATAGCCTTGCCGACATTCTCGTCAAGTCCGCTCACGCCGATGTAGGACTGGGTGGTTCCGCAGGAAAGTCTCTGGAAGCAGGCCAGTTCGTACAGCTCTTTCTTGATCTGCTCGGCTGATCTGGTCGGAGTTCCGAGGTAACTGAGGTAGTCGAACGCGAGGCCGAGGCGCGGGTCGTCTTGGTTGCCTCTGTCGAACACGTTGGTCAAGGTGGTGATGTCGTTGGTCTCGTTCTTCTTGTAGAGAAGTTCGATGCCTTCAGCCACGCTGCCCTTGGACATGTCTTTGGAGAAGTCCACGAACACCGGCTCGATAGGAGCGACTTCCGTGTTTTGGATCTCGGTCAGGAACTCGCTTTGCTTGTCTCGGTTGGTCTCTATCGGAGTGATTGCCGGGGCTGCGAACTTCTCTATGTTCTTATCTTCTCCGATGCGCTTATAGACAGCTACATAGCTGTTCGCTCCGAGGTGCTCGTTCGCCCAATCCACGATTTGTTGCTTGGTGACTTTCTCAAGCCTCTGCATCTGGAGGGCATCGTCCTTCCAGTCGTGTCCGTTGATGAATGACTGAACGAAATTCATCGCCCTTCTGCCGTTGTCCTCAAGCTGACGCATGTTGGAGAGCTTGTAGTTGTTCAGCGTTGACTGGATGAGACTCTCATCGAAGTCTCCGCTGCGGAGCTTGGCCACCTGCTCAAGCATCAGGTCTCGCACCTCGTCAAGTGTCTGCCCCTCACGAGGATAGCCCACGAGCATGAACTCACCGTAGTCAGGACGGGTGTAGTTGAAGCCATAGAATCCGTTGAGCTTCTGTGCCTGGATCAGATTGAGGTCGGCAAGGCCTGCCTGTCCGTTGTAGAGGATGTCTCCCACGATGTCTCCCACCTCGCTTCTGAGGTAGTCGTTCGCTCCCGGAACTCTCCAACCCATCATCACGAACTCAGCGTCAAGTCCATAGACGGTCTTCTGGACCGGAGTGGTGATGGCCTGTTCAGGTTCATATTCAAGGAATTTGATGTCAGGGTTCGGTTTCCACTCTCCGAAGTATTTCTCGATCGTGGCGACGAATGTGTCCGGGTCGAAGTCTCCAGAGACGCAGATGGCCACATTGTTAGGCACGTAGAAGTTCGCCCGATAGTTCTCGATGTTCACGATTGACGGGTTCTTCAGGTGCTCCTGGGTTCCGAGGGTTGTCTGGAGTCCGTAAGGGTGGTGAGGAAACAGCACTGAGTCAAGGGCTTCCATGGCCTTGCTGTTGTCCTCGGTGAGGCTCATGTTCTTCTCCTCGTAGACGGCCTCCAGTTCCGTGTGGAATCCACGGATCACAGGGTGCATGAACCTGTCCGCCTCGATCTTCGCCCAGTTGTCGATCTCATTTGACGGGATGTCCTCCTGATAGACTGTCATGTCGTTGGATGTGAACGCGTTGGTGCCATCGGCTCCGATGACGGCCATCAATTTGTCATATTCATTGGCGATCGCGATCTTTGACGCGGCGTAGCTGATCGAATCAATCTGATGATAGATGGCCTTGCGCTCCTCTGGGTCGGTCTTTGTGCGGTAAACCTCGAACAGCGCCTTGATGGAGTCGAGTTTTGGCTTTTCGGCCGCATAGTCGGACGTTCCGAAGTTCTCCGTGCCCTTGAACATCAGGTGCTCAAGGTAGTGGGCGAGTCCCGTGGTCTCCTTAGGGTCGTTCTTGCTGCCGACCTTTACGGCGATGTAGGTCTGAATGCGAGGGGTCTCCTTGTTGACGGTCATATAGACCTTCAATCCGTTGTCGAGGGTGTAGATTTTCGTGTTCATAGGATCTCCCTTGACTGTCTCGTACTTGTACTTCGCGCATGATCCTGTCAGGAGCAGCGTGATGACGGCTATCACCGCCAGAGTGAGTTGTCTTTTCATAATATTGAACATTTACTAATCGTCAAATATGCGGCGAAATATTCCCCGCTTGCAATACATTTGCCCTGAATGGCTGTAATTGACAAACTTAATCAATTTTGGCCGCAACACCAAGAAAAGTGATTATCTTTGCACCACAATCCTTGGTGTGGTGAACATCTCCGCAACTATTAGGCTTGTAGGCAATGAATATCATCACCGCTTCGCTGTGCCCCGGGAAATTCTGTGGACAGGTTTGCTGTAGAGGCAGTGAATCGCAATAAATGAATTTTGAATATGCCAAAGCAGAAAGAATATAAAGTTGAGATACGCAACCGTCGGGCCTCGTTCGACTATGAGTTCCTTGAAACCTATGTAGCGGGAATATCCTTGGTCAGCACTGAGATAAAGTCTATCCGTATGGGCAAGGCCTCGCTGGTCGATTCGTTCTGTTATTTCATCGGCAACGAGTTGTTTGTCAAGGGTATGAATGTGGCCCAGTACTTCTGGGGCTCATGGGGGCAGCACGAGCCGATGAGGGACCGCAAGCTTCTCCTGACAAAGCGTGAGCTCCGGCATTTGCACCAGGCCGTAAAAGAGAAAGGCCTTACCATCGTCGCCACCAAGCTGTTCATCAACGAAGACGGCCTTGCCAAGCTTGTCATCGCCCTCGCCCGAGGCAAGAAAGTCTATGACAAGCGTGCCTCCATCAAAGAGAAAGACCTCCGCCGCGAGCTTGACCGCGGGGAGTGATTTTCTGAATTTCAGGTGTCAGTTTTAAGCTTTGGGGTGCAAAACCGCTATTGTTGCCCCCGCATCACCTGACATTACCCACCTCGGGTGCAGAACCGTTACGTTTGCACCCCGTCACTATCAGGTCAATAAGGAGATAACTCCGGTCACTGAGCTTGTCGAAGTGCCGAGACGGCTAAAGAAAAAGGCATTTCCAAATTTTGCACGTTACCAAAATTTGGAAATGTCTTTTTCTTATGGCCGATGGGCTATAGTCCGAAGGCTTTTCTGATGTCGTCTACGGCGTCGAGTTTCTCCCAGCCGAAGAACTGGACGAGTTTGTCGGTCTGGTGGCCGGGCTTGCCGACCTTCACGGCCTTGGTGTATGGCTTACGACCGAAGTGGCCGTAGGCGGCTGTCGGCTCGTAGATAGGGTTCTTGAGCTCGAACTTGCGGATGATCGCGGCGGGGCGGAGGTCGAAGAGCTCCTCGATCTTGCGGGCGATCTCGGCGTCAGGCACGATGCCTGTTCCGTAAGAGTCCACGAATATGCTCACAGGCCTTGCCACACCGATGGCGTAGGCTACCTGTACCAGCATCTCCTTGGCGACACCCGCAGCGACCATATTCTTTGCTATGTGCCTTGCCGCATAGGCCGCAGAGCGGTCCACCTTGCTCGGGTCCTTTCCTGAGAAGGCACCGCCGCCGTGTGCTCCCTTGCCGCCATAGGTGTCCACGATGATCTTTCTGCCGGTGAGGCCGGTGTCTCCTGCAGGGCCGCCGATTACGAATTTCCCGGTCGGATTGACGTGCAGGATGAAATCGTCCTTGAACAGTGCCGCTGTCTGAGGGTTCAGCGCGGCCTTCAGCTTCGGCAGGAGAATATTCCTGACATCTGCCTCAATCTTGTCGTGCATCGCCTGATCCACCTTGTCCTGGCCGAACTGGCGGACAGCCTCTGAGTAAGGAATATTCCCAAGCTCTTCGGCCACGAAGTCATCGTGCTGTGTAGAGATGACGATTGTGTGGACACGCACAGGGTGGTGTGACTCGTCATATTCAATGGTGAACTGGGATTTTGAGTCCGGCCTCAGGTAAGGCATCAGTTCCGGGGTGTTATGGCGGATGTCCGCCAGTGCCTGGAGGGCGGTCTGCGAGAGGTAGAGCGGCAGAGGCATGTAGTCCTCAGTGTCCCGGCAGGCGTAGCCGAACATCATACCCTGGTCGCCGGCTCCCTGATCCTCAGGGTTTTCGCGCACCACGCCGCGGTTGATGTCCTGACTCTGCTCGTGGATTTCCGAGAGCACTCCGCATGAGTTGCCGTCGAACATGTAGTCGGCCTTGTTGTAGCCGATGCGGTTGATCACGCCGCGCACAACCTTCTGAACGTCAACGTATGCCTCGTCTGAACGTACTTCCCCGCCGATTACCACCAATCCCGTTGAACAAAATGTTTCGCAGGCCACCTTCGCTTCCGGATCTTGGCTGAGGAACTCGTCCAGAACCGCATCCGAGATCTGATCGGCCACCTTGTCCGGATGGCCCTCAGAGACGGATTCACTTGTAAATAAGTAATTCATAATGCGTTATGTTTATAATTTCCAATCATTCCGCTACTGTGGCATACTCGTTTCATGCACCACGTTCCACTCAAGTACACCGGGCGGAAATAAAAAACTCCAACGTATGCGGAATACGTGGAGCGACACCAAAAACACAATATGAAAATTTTTAGCATTTTTTAGTGTGGTTGCAAGCAGGCAAATCTCTCCACATTTTCCGTATGCAAAGGTACTACTTTTTTTGAATATCCAAAACCGACGAAGAATATGTTTTCTTGAATATATCGTTACAATCTTCAATTATAACCGCATTGTGGCTAAATTAAATTTTCTGAACCGAAGAAAAAGTGTTAATTTCGCAAGTTGAATGGTTGGTGCGAAAAACATTTAATTCAATACTTTATTATTAACAAATCTATGGTTCAATTACTCAAAAAAGGATTTGCCACATTGGTTGCAGTCCTTGTCGGAATCACGGCTTTCGCGCAGGTGACCACGTCCTCGCTGAACGGTAAGGTCACCGATGCCAATGGAGCCCCTGTTCCTGGCGCCGCAGTAGTTGCGGTTCACACGCCATCAGGTACACAGTACTACGCTGTTGTCAACGCTGAAGGTCGCTACGCGATCAACGGTATGCGTTCAGGTGGCCCTTACAAGGTTGAGGTAAGCTGCCTTGGCTACCAGACCGTGACTTTCACGGATGTCACTCTCCAGCTTGCCGAGTCGTACAGTCTTAACGCTTGGCTGAAGGATGACTCCCAGATGCTTTCCGAGGCGGTTGTTGTCTCCTCCGCGAACTCCAAGTTCTCTGTCGAAAAGACCGGCGCCGCGACAAACATCAACAAATCACAGATCGAGGCGCTCCCTACAGTCAGCAGGAGCATCACTGATGTGACAAGACTCTCCCCTTACGGAGGAAACGGAATGAGCTTCGCAGGAACTGACGGACGTACCGCAAACTTCACTGTTGACGGTGCGAACTTCAACAATAACTTTGGTCTTAGCGAGAAGCTTCCTGGAGGTGGCTCTCCTATCTCCATTGATGCCATTGAGGAACTTCAGGTTGTGATCTCTCCTTACGATGTCCGTCAGACCGACTTCATCGGCGGTGGTGTGAACGCCATCACCAAGTCCGGTACCAACACATTCAGGGGATCCGCTTACGTTTATCACCGCAATGAGAACATGCGTGGCAACGCTGTTGACGGGACTGAGATTGCCGGTGCTCGTGACAAGGATCGCAACACCACATACGGCTTCACCCTTGGTGGACCTATCATCAAGAACAAGCTTTTCTTCTTCGTTAACGCCGAATATTCACAGACTCCATCTGTCGCGGTACGTTGGAGAGCTTCTGAGAATGGAGTAGGAAACGCTTCCAAGTACCTGTCATACGCTTCTGTGGCTGACATGGAGAAGGTTTCCAACCACGTGAAAGACAAGTATGGCTACGACACAGGTTCCTTTACTGATTTCCCTTCTGACGAGAGCAACGCCAAGATCCTTGCCCGTCTGGACTGGAACATCAATGACGCGAACCATCTTGCTGTCCGCTACAACTACACCAACAATACTTCATGGTTTGGCCCTAACGCCTCCTCAATGGACGGTGGCACACGTTCCGCCTACGGACGTACCTCACTTTACTCCATGGCTTTCGCCAACTCCATGTACTCTATGAACAATCTCGTTCATTCAGTGTCAGTTGACCTCAACAGCCGCATCAGCGACAACCTTTCCAACCAGTTCCTCGCCACATTCTCAAAACTTGATGACGTGCGCGGAACCAACTCAAGCGAGTTCCCGTTCATCGACATTCAGGACGGAACAGGCACCAACACCCAGTACATGTCTCTTGGTTACGAGCTGTTCACTTGGAATAACGCTGTCCACAACACAATCGCCAACATCAAGGATGATTTGACATATTATGTAGGCAGCCACAAGATCACCGCCGGTCTCAGCTATGAGTATCAGATGGCCGACAACGCCTACATGAGAAACGGTACCGGTTACTATCGTTACTCAAGCGTTGATGATTTCGTCAATGGCGCCGCCCCTGAGGTTGTCTGTCTCACTTACGGCTATGACGGAGAGAAGAATCCAGCCGCCCGCGTTCAGTTCAGCAAGGTTGGACTCTATGCTCAGGATGACTGGAATCCTACTGAGAACTTCAAGCTGACCTACGGCTTGCGTCTTGACGGCCTGTTCTTCAACAACAGCGACCTGATGACCAACAACGCCATCCTTGGTCTTGACTACTATGACAGCGACAACAATGTCCGCCACATCGACACTGGCAAGTGGCCTTCAGCCGGGATCACGGTGTCTCCGCGTGTCGGTTTCAAGTGGGATGTCTTCAATGACAAGAGCCTTACTCTCCGTGGCGGCACCGGCCTCTTCATGGGCCGTCTCCCTCTCGTGTTCTTCACAAACATGCCTACCAACTCCGGTATGGTTCAGTATCAGGCTCAAATCAATGCAAAGAATGCTGAGAAGAAGGGCTTTACTATGGATGAGTTCAAGGGCGGTCTCGTTACCGATGCCAGTGGTAAGGCTACAACCCAGGCTCTGCTTGATAAACTCTATTCTCTTGGTTATCCAAAGACCATTTCTCCGGAGGATGGTACCGTCCCTTCATCAATCGCCGCTGTTGATTCCAAGTTCAAGATGCCACAGGTTTGGAAGACTTCCCTCGCGGTTGACTACCAGCTTCCTGCCTCATTCCCATTCACAGTCACCGCTGAAGGAATATTCAATAAGACCGTCAATGGCGTGATGATGTCTGACTGGAGCATGCTTCCTGCAGAGGGCTTCGCAAGGTGGAACGGAGCGGACAACCGCCCTATTTTCCCTGCTACATTCAGGAACTCCACCAAGGCGTTCGTGCTTGAGAACACAAGCAAAGGTTACGGCTACTCCGCCAATGTGACTGTGAATATGCGTCCGGTCGAGAGCCTCAGCCTTATGGCCGCCTACACCCATACCGCCTCAAAGGAAATCACTGGTATGCCAGGTTCTAACGCAGAGTCTGCGTTCACGTATGTTCCTACTGTCGCCGGCCCTAACAACATCAAACTCCATAATTCCGAGTATGTCACTCCAGACCGTATCGTCGCCTCCGCGACCCACCACGACAAGAGCGGCAACCATTACAGCTTGATCTACGAGGCATGGAGAGGTGGTTACAACTACTCCTATATGCTTGCCAATGACATGAACGGTGACGGCTACAGCTACGACGCCCTTTATATCCCTACCGACAAGCAGGTTGCTGACGGCGAGTTCCGTTTCGCTTCAGAGGGCGACCGTGACCGCTTCATGGAATATGTCCACAATGATAAATACCTCAGCAAGCATCAGGGTGAATATGCCGAGGCTTACAGTGTTTACTCTCCATGGGTTCACAGACTTGACGTAAGCTACAAGCACGATTTCAAACTCAACATCGGCAAGACCACCAACACTCTTCAGCTCAGCGTTGACATCAAGAATATTCTTAATCTCTTCAATTCAAGCTGGGGTGTTAGCAAGTACATGAATCCTGATCTCAATTCTGGACGTATCCTCAAGTATGAGACGACTGACAGTCAGGGTTATCCGGTATTCTCCACTCCGAGCGCTGTCACTTCAGACGTGAAGACATTCGTTCCTTACACTGCCATCGGCCAGTGCTGGTACGCTTCTGTGGGAATAAAGTATATGTTTAACTAATATTTATTGAGATAATTATGAAACTTAGATATTTATTCTCAGCTATTCTTGCTTCAGCCCTTTTTGTTGGTTGCAACGATGAGGAGCTTGGAACATTGGACGACATCAAGCTTGATGAGTCCTATCTTTCTATTCCTAATGCCGGTGGTTCAACTGTTTTGACCGTGTCCGCTACGGATGCGTGGGAGTTTGTCACCAATGACACATGGCCTGATGTCATCAAGAGGAATAAGGATGGCAGCATCAAGTCCCAGACCCCGTCATGGCTCGCTGCTGACAAGATGTCCGGCACTGTGGGAGAGACCAAGGTTACTTTCTCTGCTGCTGCTTTTGAAGGCGGACGCGAGCTCGAGCTTACCATCAAGGTAGGCGACAACTCTCAGTTCGTAAGGGTTCGTCAGGGCTCCATGACCGCTGTCACCGTGACCTGCGCTGAGGCCAATGTCAGCCCGGAAGGCAAGAACGTAAGGGTGAAAGGTGTCTGCACATCGATTGCCAACACCACTTATGGCAACTGGTATCTTGAGGATGAGACTGGTTCTGTTTACATCTATGGTACTCTTGATAAGAAAGGTGCTGAGAAAAACTTCTCAAGCCTCGGCATCGAGCTTGGTGATGTTGTGACTGTAGAAGGTCCTGTCGGCTCTTACAAGGGCAGCCCTCAGCTTGTCAACGTTACTGTGTTAAGCATCAAGAAGTCTTTGATAAAGGTTGTCAACACATCTGCCGCCATTGGCAAGAATGGCGGTGACTTCTCTGTGAAGGTTGCTTACAAGGGTAACGGTGTGTTCCCTACAGTACCGGAGGATTGCGATTGGGTCAAGTATGTCGGGATGGACTACGTGAAGGGCGTTCCAACCAAGATCGAACCTAACCCTGCAGACACCGCTGTCGCCAAGTTCTCTGTTGCTGCCAATGATGGTGATGCGCGTTCGTGCGACATCAAGTTTGCTTCTTATAAGGGATCGGATTCTTCTGATGGCACATGCACTGTTTCCCAGAAGGCTGGCAAGGCTTATCTTGAGGATGCCCTGACGAAGAAGGATAACTCATTTACAATTGAGAATGTCACTCTTCCAACCGGAAGCACTTATGTGTGGTCATTCGATAGCAGAAATGGAGGTTACATGAAGGCTTCGGCTTATGTCGGCGGCAAGAACCTCGCCGCAGAGGCTCTTCTGGTTTCTCCTGAGGTTGACCTTACTGATGCGGATGCCGCTGTTCTGACATTCAGCCACGCTTTGAACTACTTGAATTCCG
The DNA here is from genome assembly GCA_002321335.1 of Bacteroidales bacterium UBA1628. Classification (GTDB taxonomy): domain Bacteria; phylum Bacteroidota; class Bacteroidia; order Bacteroidales; family UBA932; genus Cryptobacteroides. Next base: position 16,583 of record DCMG01000013.1, read on the forward strand.
GCAATGTCGATGATCACATCTTCCTGCTTGCTAAAAAATCCGGAGCTTCCGAGTGGACACGCATTGAAATCCCTGTCAAGCCTGCCGGAAGCAACTGGACTTTTGTTGAGTCCGGTGAGATTGATCTCAAGGCCTACATCGGTTCCAAGATGCAGATTGCCTTCAAGTATACGAGCACAACAGCTGTCGCTCCTACTTGGGAGGTCAAGAATGTCTTGATCAAGTAATTTTTTGAATATATCCTGAAGAAGGGCGACCGCACATCAGCGGCCGCCCTTTTTTCACTCCTCAATTTGCTGCCATCATTGTTAGGTTATCCACCATCTGCTAAGTAAGCATATTATATTCGTCAACTACGGATAGCAAAGACACATTCCCTCCATTCCCAGGTTTCATCGCGTTAGAGTTGTCTTAGTATCCATTGTCGGTAAAATGGGTCTTCAAGTTCGTAGTGATCTGAATACATCACATACCCGTCTTTTTGCAGCCGTTTCAAAGCACTGTAGATGGTGCTGGTCCGATACTCTCCGGATTGCAGGTTTTTTTTCGAAGCCAAGCGCTGAAGAATCCATCGGTTTGTTCGCTTGAGCCCCATCCAGATGCGTTCGTAGTCGAGAGCGTGTGATACGACGATGTTGTCAACCGCAGCCTGAAGGACATCCTCCGTTTTGGGCTGCAATACACCGATCTGCCATACGTTCGCCGCCAATTGTTGTGCGTAATAAGGATGGCATTCTGTGAAATCCAGGATGCTGTCCGCCAAAGATCCATAGGATTCCGGGAACACAGGTGACAGCCGTTTTGACAGATAGTCGTAGAAATCACTCCTTGGCAGTTTCCCAAGTCGCATCAACTCTCCGAAATGATAGAACGGAGATTTCTTGTTCTCAAAAATGTCTGTCATCATACTTTCCTGACTTCCCAAAAGTATGTAGTTGATGTGCTTTTGTTCCTGCATGATTGATCGCAGTTGTTTGTCCAGATTCGTTGCGATGTCTTTGATTTCCTGAAACTCGTCCAGTACAACAATCAGCCGATCCTTCTCAGAGTGGGCGCGTTCCAATAGCAACATACGTGAAATACTCCGATTCAACGATAGTTCCAAATTTGAAAGGATTCTCCATGTTACGACTTTTTTCGTAATACAAAAGTAATGATTATAATCAAGTATTCAATAGAGTAATATGGGAAAAAGAAAGCCGGACGGCTCGGGGTGAGTCGTCCGGTTGGATTTATTGACGGGAGTGAGCTTACACTCTCTGGCCGTAGGAACGGTCGGTGGTGTTGACGGTGATCTTGTCGCCCTGGTTGATGAAGAGCGGAACCATGATCTTGGCGCCGGTCTCAAGGGTGCACTCCTTCAAAGCGCTGGTGGAGGCGGTGTTGCCCTTCACAGCCGGCTCCGTGTAGGTCACCTCAAGGGTAACGTAGGTAGGGAGCTCGCATGTAAGGCACTTCTCCTCAGGCTCGGTGACGAACATCATCTCGACATGCTGTCCCTCCTTCATGAGGTCGGCGTTCTCGACAACGTCGTGAGGCAGGTGGATCTGCTCGTAGGTCTCCTCGTGCATGAAGTTGAATCCGTCCTCGTCAGAGTAAAGGAACTGGTAAGGACGTCTCTCAACGTTGATGACATCGATCTTCATACCCGCTGTGAAAGTGTTCTCAAGGATCCTTCCGTTCTCAAGGTTGCGAAGCTTTGTCTTCACGAATGCCGGACCCTTTCCAGGCTTTACATGCTGGAAATAGACTACCTGGCAAGGCTTGCCGTTGTAGCTGATATAAAGGCCGTTCTTAAAATCTGCTGTTGTTGCCATAAAAATATGTAATGAATTTGTTATCTGTTAAAACCTTGCCTCAACTAAGGAAATCCTCGGGGATTGGATTTCAAAAGATTGATGCGCAATCATTTCGACCGCAAAGTTAACTATTTGTGAATATTCCTGCAAAAAATTCTTTCAGCAGCCAGCCATTGTCGGTGAATATTTGTCCGGACCGTCCGGTCGCTTCGACAGGCTCAGCGACCGGTGACTCAGAGCCTTATAATAGATTCCGCCACCTGCTCCAAAAGCCATCCCGGAGTGGATGTCGCGCCGCAGACTCCGACTTTGTCACTGTCTGAAAACCAACCGAGCTCCAGTTCTGAAGGCTCTGAAATATGATAGGTGCGCGGATTCCTGGACCTGCAAAGGTCGAAAAGCACTTTCCCGTTGGAACTGGAGGCTCCGGACACAAAGACAATGACATCGTGCCGAAGAGCGAATTCAGCCAGCTCCTCATGTCGTGACGCCACCTGCGAACAGATTGTGTTATGAACTGTAAGACTGGCCTGGCCATATACCACTTTTCCATCGAAAGCCTCAGTTCTTTGCGGTCGCTGAGCTTGTCGAAGCGCCTGCCCAGATGGTTCGACAGGGCTCACCAACCGTGGTTCGGCAGGCTCACCGTCCGAGCTGTTGAAATGCCGGAGCGCCTCCGAAAGCACCCCGCAGATCTCGGAATATTCCACCGGACTCTTGGTGGTCTGTGAGAAAATCTCCAACGGCCGGTCTGTCTTGATGGAGCCGCTTTCAAGAGCGGACAGCAGCATCGGCATATTCTCGATCACGACAGCGTCGCCATCTACTTGTCCCAACAGCCCCAGCACCTCGGCGTGACCGATCTTTCCGAATATGATGATCTGCCCTCCGGCCTGCTTGATCTGCTCATAGGCCTCCCGGATGCTTTTTTGAAGCTTCAAAACCACCGGACAGGTGCAATCGATGACCGTAAGGCCAAACCTCTTGGCCAATGAATATGTCTGCGGCGGCTCACCGTGCGCCCTGATCAGTAATGTCTTCGATGTTGGCTCGGGAATATTCATGAGTCCTTCCTTGTCGATTGTGACGAGTCCTTTTTCTCCTAGCCTCCGGAGCTCCGCCTCATTGTGGACAATGTCGCCAAGAGAGTACAGCCTGCGTCCGGGAAACTCCTCAAGGAATTGCTCGGCCCGGCTGATCGCCCGGATGACTCCGCCACAGAAGCCGGAATGCTTCTCAATCTCGACCTGAAGGTTCATGGCTCTATTCAAGGATTCCGAAACGGCCTTGTGCCAACCCTTGGAACCAGACAAGTTCCTCGTGCAGGTTCATGTCGGAGTTGTCCAGAACGAAAGCGTCAGCGGCCCTGGAAAGTGGAGAGACCTCACGGTGGGAGTCTATGTAGTCCCTTTCCCGAAGATTCTTCATCACGTCTTCCAGTTTCGGGTCCTGCCCCTTGGCCCTCATCTCGTCAAAGCGCCTCGTCGCCCTGACCTCATCGCTGGCAGTCATGAATATCTTCACCTCGGCCTCCGGGAACACGGTCGTGCCTATGTCCCTGCCGTCCATCACGACTTTTTTCCGACGCCCGAAAGCATGGAGACGCTCGTCGACATATTCCCTGACAAACGGAATCGCCGAAATCGGGCTGACATGGCCGGAAACCTCCAGCGTGCGGATCTCTTTCTCTATGCTCCTGTCTCCGATGAACGTGCCCTCCGCCTTGAAATCGAGAGCCAGTTCCGGTAACGCCGCCTTGAGGCCTGCTTCGTCAATGGCTCCGTCTTCACCGATAAGGCCTTTCTCTATGGCGAACAGGGTCACCCCCCGATAAAGGGCTCCGGAGTCAAGATAAAGGAATCCGTAATGTTCCGCTATCAGTTTGGCAAGTGTGCTCTTGCCTGTAGATGAATAGCCGTCGATGGCTATGATGATGTCAGGTAGTTTCATACGGCAAAATTATCAAATTTTATGTAAAATTCCTTTTCATTTCCCAAAGAAAGAATTTTGTCCGATATTTGTATTACGGATTGTCTTGTGCAATCTATGAATTGTGACCTGGAATTCTTCTGAAACCGAAATGATTTTACGAAGAAAAATAGTTCACATGATGAAGAAGGATAAAGACGTATTTCTATGAAGATATTGATTGTAGATGACGAGAGGGCCATCAGAAACTCTCTGAAGGAGATCTTGAGTGACGAGGGCTATGATGTGGATGTCGCCGAGGACGGAACAACAGCCTTGGCGATGGTCGATAAGGAAAAGTACAATGTGATTTTCTGCGACATCAAGATGCCGGGAATGGATGGCACGGAGGTCTTGGAAAAGATGGTCGCTGAGGGCATTGATTCGGCGATTGTTATGATTTCCGGCCACGGGGACATCGAGACAGCTGTGGAGTGCATCAAGAAGGGCGCCTTCGATTTCATCCAGAAGCCGTTGGATCTTAACAGGATTCTTATCACCATCAAGAACGCCTCCGAGAAGGCGACCATCATTTCCGAGAACAAGAGTCTTAAAAAGAAAGTTTACGGACAACGGATGATAGGGGAGTCGGAGCCGATTCAGCACGTGCGCGACATCATCTCGAAAGTCGCTCCGACGGATGCCCGTGTGCTGATTGTCGGTCCTAACGGATCCGGTAAGGAACTTGTGGCCAGAAGCCTTCACGAACAGAGCGCCCGCAGCGCTATGCCTTACATCGAGGTGAACTGCGCGGCCATCCCTTCGGAACTGATAGAGAGCGAGTTGTTCGGACATGAGAAAGGGGCGTTCACCTCGGCCATCAAGCAGCACAAAGGCAAGTTCGAGCAGGCTGACGGCGGAACCCTCTTTCTGGATGAGATCGGGGACATGAGCCTTGCCGCCCAGGCAAAGGTCCTGCGTGTCCTTCAGGAGAAGAAACTTTCAAGGGTCGGCAGTGACAAGGACATAGTCGTGGACGTGAGGGTTGTCGCGGCCACCAACAAGAACCTTCAGGACGAGATTGCCAAAGGCAATTTCAGGGAAGACCTTTACCACCGTCTCAGCGTGATCGTGATCAAGGTTCCATCCTTGGATGAGAGAAAGTCAGACATTCCTCTGCTTACGGAATATTTTGTCAATCAGATCAGTACTGAATCCGGTATGCCTGTAAAAACATTTTCTCCCGAGGCAATCAAGTTGCTTCAGGAGAAATCATGGACCGGAAACATCAGAGAGCTCCGCAATGTCGTCGAGCGTCTGATGATCCTTGGAGGCAATCCTGTCAGCGGGCAGGATGTAAAAGATTACGTGAGTCCGATTCAGTAGCTTTCTTCAGCGTAGGATCCACGTTGAGGTACATCTTGTAGAAGGCGTTCTCACCGAGTTTAGAATACCGTCCGACGAGGGCGCGGAGTTGTGGGAGGAGATATTCAGAAGTCTCTTCCCATTCTTTTTGCGTGCAGGTGATGCCGTCCTTCGAGGAAGCATATTCACGGAAAGCGGACGGGATGTTCATTTTGTCAAGGAATATTCCGAGTTCGGCATCGTTGTCAATTTCCGAGAGACGGCTCTTGTACTTGTCGAACATCGCCGAGGCGAACCTCATCTGTGTCGCTTTCTTGTTGCAGGCGATGAAGAATTTGGAGGCTCTTGTGGTGTCCACAGGCACGAACACGTCAGGGATGATTCCGCCTCCACCATAGACTGTTCTGCCGGCGACTGTCTTGTAGGCTGCGGTGGAGTCTACCTTGATGCTGTCAGCATCATACATCTCACCGTCTGCGTAGCGCTTGTAGATGTCGTACTGGTAGTCTTCTGAATATGGTTTCTGGATGCACCGTCCGGAAGGCGTGTAGAACCTTGCGACCGTCAGACGCACTCCTGAACCGTCGCTGAAATAGACCGGCTCCTGCACGAGACCCTTGCCGAATGAGCGCCTTCCGATGATGAGGCCTCTGTCGTTATCCTGGATGGCTCCCGCGAATATCTCGCTGGACGATGCCGTGGACTCGTTGATCAGTACGGTCAGATCAACGTCCTGAAGGATTCCCTTGCCGTCAGCCTTGTAGTCGTCCTTCTTGCGGTGGAGACCCTGCATATAGACGATCTCGTCACCTTTCTTGAGGAACATGTCGCTGAGCAGCAACGCCTGGTCGAAATAGCCTCCGGTGTTGTCACGCAGGTCGAAGATCAGTTTCTTCATGCCTTTCCCGAGCAGATCAATACTGGCTTGTGAGAATTCTGAATATGTCGTCCTGGAGAATTTGGAGAGCTTGATGTAGCCTGTCGTGTCGTTGATCATAAACGAAGCGTCCACGCAGTGCATCGGAATCTTGCCTCTGGTGATTTCAAACGGAATTGTCTCGCTGCCTCTGCCAACCGTGACGGTGACCTTGGTTCCAGCGGGGCCTTTCATCCTGCGTACCATGCTGTCCTGCGGGAATTTCACTCCGGCGATGTCCTTGTCACCTACTTTCAGGATCCGGTCTCCTTTCTGAAGCCCTACTTTCTCGGATGGCCCTCCCGGTATGACTTCCAGCACAATCGCTGTGTCATTCGGAACATTAAACTGAATGCCGATTCCATCGAAATTGCCGGCGAGATCCGTCTCCGCCTCGGTCAGTTCGACCGGTGGCATATAGACTGAATGTGGATCCAGCTCCGCCAATGCCGCGGTGATCGCGGCGTCGGTCACTTTACCGACATTGATCGTGTCGACATAGTTCTTGTCGATCTGGTCGAGGATAAGATTCAGTTTGCGCCAATCCTGATACTGAACGCGCAGCATATTTTTTTTTTGCGTGTAGGCATTGTAGGCCATCACCATAAGCGCACCCACGATTATTCCCAGCACAGCGATCCAGACGGAAGATATTCGTTTCATCCTAATCTATCTTTTCAACTTTGATTCCAGCCTTGCGGAGCAGGTCCACGCCGTCCGTGAGACGATATTCATCCTTATAGACTACTCTTTTTATGCCTGCCTGTATGATCAGTTTCGAGCATTCGATGCACGGTGAGGCGGTCACGTAGAGGGTCGCTCCGAGGCTGTTGTTGCCAGACTTTGCCACTTTGGTGATGGCGTTTGCCTCGGCATGGAGGACGTATGGTTTTGTCGCGCCGCTTTCGTCCTCGCAGACGTTCTCGAATCCGGACGGGGTTCCGTTGTAGCCGTCGGAGATGATCATACGGTCTTTGACCAGTATCGCCCCTACCTGCCGTCTTTTGCAGTAGGAGTTCCTGGCCCAGATCTCTGCCATCTCAAGGTATCGCTGGTCAAACTTCTCCATTATTTGTTTCTCTGGTAGAGGTATCTTTTGATGCTGCGTTTAGGAGTCCTCTCGAAATCCTCCGGCATAAACTCTATCTTTTTGATTTTGGCGTAGTTCGGAATTTCCCGATTGATTTCCGGAAGCTGTGAGGTAAGCGTCTTTTCCAGATCCTCGCGGTTCATTCCGTCCAACTCTCCCTGGTGGTAGTCAGGGTAAACCAATGCAGTAAGACCACCATTGTCTTCAATTACAAGAGAGTCAACCACATAAGCGAAGGAATTGATTACGGACTCCAGTTCCTCGGGGTAGATGTTCTGACCGTTAGGGCCAAGAACCATGCACTTTGAGCGACCTCTGATGTAGAGATAACCATCCTTGTCTATGACACCCATGTCTCCAGTCCTGAGCCATCCGTCCTCCGTGAAGAGATTCTTGGTGGCCTCTTCGTTCTTGTAGTAGCCCAGAGCGATGTTCGGGCCGTAGGCCTGGATCTCACCCTCGATGTTCTCAGGGTCAGGGGAGTCGATGCGGATGGACATATTCACCGCTGCCTTTCCGCAGGAGTAGAGTTTCTTGTCATCGTAGTGGGCGTAAGCGATGATAGGGGCGCACTCCGTCATTCCGTAGCCAACCGTGTAAGGGAAAGCGATGTCCCAGAAGAATTTCTCAATCTCCTTGTTGAAGGCTGCTCCACCCATGATGACTTCAACGAAGTTGCCTCCGAACGCGCTCACGAGTTCTCCGCAGATCTTTTTCTGGATCATCTTGTCGATTACAGGCACCTTGAGCAGGGTCTTGATGCCTCCCTTTTCCACGATCTTCTGAATCTTGGACTTGTAGACTTTCTCGATGATCAGCGGCACGGCGATGATGATATTCGGCTTGACCTCGGCGAGTGCCTGCATGATGATCTTCGGGCTAGGAACCCTCGTCAGGAAATGGACATGAGCGCCGATTGTCATCTCGAAGAGGAACTCGAACATCATTCCGTACATATGCGCGGAAGGAAGCATGGCCACCACGTTCGTCTGGTTGTTCAGTTCCGGAAGCACATGCTTGGCGAACTGGATGTTGGAGCAAAGAGCCCTGTATGGGATCATCACGCCTTTGGAGAATCCGGATGTCCCGGAAGTGTAGTTGATCATCGCCAGCTCGTTAGGGGAGTCCTTGTAGTAGTTGAGGTCCTCCGGCTCGAAGCTGTTAGGGTGGCGCTTGCCGAAAAATTCATTCATGTGCTCTCTGGCCTCGGTGATGCGGGGCACCTTTGAATACAGGAGCTGGAATGTGTTGATGCGCACGACCGCGAACAGTCCCGGCATCTCATCCGCGCTGAGTCCCTCCCAGATTACATCGTCCACGAATAGAACCTTGGCCTCGGAGTGATTGACGAGGTAATGAATATTCCCGGGTTTGAATTCGTGAAGGATAGGCACCGGAACGGCTCCATAGGTCATCGTGGCCAGAAAACTGACCGCCCAGTTCACCTGGTTGCGCGCGCAGATGGCCACTTTGTCCCCCTTGTGCAGGAAGCATTTTTCGAATGCGATGTGAAGTTTCTCGATGCGTCTCGCCACATCCCTGTAGCAGAGGCTGACTCCCTGATAGTTGGAGAGCGCAAGCCTGTCCCAATTCTTTCTGAAGCTTTCCTCCAGAAGTTTGTTTACTGATTCGAATTTGAATTCGTTCATGATGTTCGTTTTTAGTTGCCGGCCTTGAAGGTTCGTTCCTTTCTGTCATAACAAACCGCGCTGAACCCTTTGTCCGTAATCTCAACCTTACTGTCCGGCCGGATCATCTTGTTCCCTTCGCCCTTGACCAGAACCTCTCCGCCAGAGAACGGGAAGACCAAGGTCTGGGCCGATGTCCTGACCACCCAGTATCTTTTGCCATTACCTTCCAGAAGCTCAGGAAGGCTTTTTATAGTCTCATCGGCTGTTATTCCCTTCCATGAAGGAACCTGCTTCCCGTGCAGGTCATAATAGCCTACGGTGTTGTCGTTGTGCAGAACCATGGCGGTGTAGCCCTTGGCTCCGGTGAAATCATACACGGCGGGACCTGCCGCAATTATCTTGCCTGTCTCGACGGGAAATCCCGAGACAAATCGTCCGAGCCTGTCAATCAGGTACATTTGCGATCCAGCCGCGAACAGGTACTGGATTTTCCCGTTGTTGTAATAATCGACTTCCTGAACATAGCCGCAAATCTTCGACTTGAACGGAACGCCCCAGGCATCTTTGCCGTTCTCGTCCTGCAGACATATTGACAGATGGCTGTTCTGATAGAGTGTGTTTATTTTCCCTGTCGCGCAATTCCTGACCTTGAACGGCCCTGAAGGTACGGCGACCATAGAGTCTTTTCCTGTTGACGGCACACTGCCTTTGCTGACCTCTATCCTGTCTAGGTTGAACTCAAGACTGAATTTTCCACCATTCTCGATTGCTGAGACCGTTACCGGTACATAGGTGGCGCCTTTCAGAATATTCCGGCAACCTTTAGCCATCATAGGGCTGAAAGTGGCTTCGATCAGATCCGGATTGTCGCACGGAGAATAATACGCCCAAGCTCCTCCATTCTTCTTCGGCACCCTGTCAAGCCCCTCGGCTTCAAGACGGGCGGCAAGCGTCTCTTTCAAGAAACCTGCCTTTGAATATTCATCCACGCAGTCCGTCGCTCCGATGATGACCCACCCGCCAACCAGCGCGCAAGCGCTTTCATCCTCGCCTGTGAATATATTCCCGAACAATGAGGCTGCGAATCCTGCCATACTCATGCCGCTTGCCTCGTCGGCATTCAGCCGGGCTGCCGGCCTGAGCGCCAGAACCTGACGAAGTCTCTCGCCTATGTTCAGATTGATGACTGCGATTTCCTTGACATCCAATGCTTTCGCCCATTCTTCGGCATTTCTGCCTGATTCCTTTTTCTGGGAGGAAAGAGTCGTTTCGTATCTGTCCAGAAGGCTCCTTGAGTCAAGATAGTTCCTGTATGCTTTTATGTAGGATGTTATGTTTCCGATTGTGATGTCAAGAATGAAATTGACATCGCCCGGCGCGGTTTCGGTGACCTTGATTTCTGAACTGCCCGCGTGTCCGAGCACGTTCAGATAGTACGACGGCTCTCCGGAGTAGAGCATTGTGCCATGCATGGAGACTCCCGCTTCTGAATGTCTTGAAACGCTGAATGCGGTCCATTCTGCCATTTCCTTGAAGAAATCTCTTGATTTACGGTGCTTTCTTGCAAAGAATGTCTCCAGTATGTTACCGGAGTAGGCGTTGGACAGGAATATGGCATCGTCTCCGTCCACAGACCTTGCCGCTTCAGTGAACCCGCTGGCCTCCAATATACTGTGCCCTTCCTCAATATGCCTGACAGAGGAATTAATGATTGTTTCCGATGAGGAGATCAAGACAAGGTCTCCATTGATTCTGGTCAGCAGCCTTGAAGAGTCAGCCGCGGCTAGAAGTGCCCTTAAATCCTCGGTCGTGTCAGCTATAGCCTTGCCTGCCTCCAGAATAAGTAGAGGTGGCATATCCTTACTGTAGTGCACGGACATTATGGCCGGAGACCTTTTCATGCTTCCAAGATGCAAGGATGCTATTTTGCCGAATTTGTTGGACGCAAGTTCTCCAAAGACTGCCGTAGAGTCGCCTAGAAATTCACAGACCCGACCGAAATTCTTGAAACAGAATACTATCGCCGCATCTGACGGAACCGCCTTTACGAGTGGGTGGTTTTCCAGAAACCGGGTGTCTCCTTGGGTGGCTCTCCTGTCGGTTCCGGAATATAACTTTATGACTGCCAATGCGATTCCTCCTATGAGAATCACTGCCACCGTAATCAATATGGTCAATGTCTTTCTGTTCATAGGACTTTCTGTTACTGGGCTACAAATAAGTACACGATATTGCCTGTCTGGCGCGCGGGCGCTGTGGCCGAAGCCGAGAAACGTGAGAGCCTTGCGGCTCTTGTCGCAAAGTCCCTCAGGCATTTGTCGTCAGAGGAAACCTCATCCTGAACCTTGGCGTTGAGCACTTTTCCTGAAGGGTCAACAGTGATTATCACCGTGACATGACCCGCTCCCAGACATCTGTATGCCGGAATGGAAAGTTTACTGGCTTTGCGTCCGTCGAGTTCGTACGATACAACAGACGGACCTTTGTAAGATGATTTCTTTTGTACCTCCGCTTTGCGCTCCGGTTTGCTGACAGTGGCGTAATCTTCGTCAGGCTCATCTAATTTCGGACCGTTTTTCAGTTCTTGGGCAAGTTCCTCAGCCTCTTTGTAGAGCTCGTCGGCGTTGGTGTTGCGGTCATCCTTGAGAGCGCCCCTATCGACAGCCACATTCCGTATCGGAACCCCGGCAGCCTCTGCCAGCATCCTGTCTAGCCTTTCGCTGACTTCCTCCTTGAGATTGCGCTCGGCCTGTTCCTTCTCGACTTTCTCCTGCTTGGAGAAATCCAGAACAAAGGTGTTCTCCCTTTTGAGGGCTGATGAGATCTGGCATACAAGCAACACAATGACCACCGTCAAATGAAAAATGACGGTGATGTAAAGTCCTGCTTTGTCGTCGCTCTTCATAGCATCAAATACTTCAGTCCTGAGCCCGGCTCCTGTCCGGTCATCCCTTGGCTTCCTGCTCCCTCAATGACTTCTCGATCATTGCCGAGATGATGTCAATCGCGACCTTGTTGTGCCCGCCTTGAGGAATGATCAAGTCTGCGTAGCGCTTGCTCGGTTCTATGAATTGAAGGTACATAGGCTTGACAGTCTTTGTGTACCTTTCAATCACTGTCTCGACAGTCTTGCCTCTTTCCAGAATGTCTCTTGCCATAACCCTCATCAGGCGGTCGTCATCGTCTGCGTCCACGAATATCTTGATGTCCATCTGGTCACGCAGTTCCTTGCAGGTGAACACGAGGATGCCTTCTATTATGATCACCTCGGCCGGCTCCACCGTGACGGTCTCCGTCTTTGACCTAGAGCAGGTGATGTAGGAATATACCGGTTGCTCTATAGCCTTTCCGTTCTTCAGATCCCTGAGTTGTTCACAGAGAAGTTTGAAGTCAATGGCGTCAGGATGGTCGAAGTTGATCTGCTGCCTCTCCTCTAACGGAAGGTGGCTGGAGTCTTTGTAGTAGGAGTCCTGCGGGATGACGACAACCCTCTCTTTGAGTTTTTCAGTTATCGCGTTGACCACCGTGGTTTTTCCTGAACCGGAACCTCCGGCTATTCCTATCACTAGCATATTCGGTGTCTTTTAGAATTCGGCGTTCTTTGGAGTCCTAGGGAACGGGATCACGTCACGGATGTTCGCCATGCCTGTGACGAAGAGAAGCAGCCTCTCGAACCCGAGTCCGAATCCACTGTGAGGCACGGTTCCGTACCTGCGTGTGTCGATGTACCATTCGAGGTTCTTGCGGCTCATCTTCAGTTCGTCGATTCTTTGCTCCAGTTTCTCCAGTGAGGCTTCCCTCTCTGAGCCACCTATGATTTCGCCGATCTTAGGGAAGAGCACGTCCATTCCGCGCACTGTCTTTCCGTCCTCGTTCTGTTTCATGTAGAAGGCTTTGATGTCCTTAGGGAAGTCCGTGAGGATCACCGGCTTGCCGAAGTGCTTCTCTACAAGGTAGCGCTCATGCTCGCTCTGGAAATCTGTTCCCCAGTGAACAGGGTACTCGAATTGGGTTCCGTTCTTTACGGCCTCCTCCAAAATTTCTACGGCCTCTGTGTAGGTCACTCTCTGGAATGGGATTCCAAGAACACTCTTAAGTCTATCGATAAGGCCATCGTCATACTTGTCGTTGAGGAATTTCAGGTCGTCCGCACAGTTGTCAAGCGCATATTGCACGAGATATTTCACGAATTCCTCTGCAAGAACCATATTGTCGTTGATGTCGTAGAACGCCATCTCCGGCTCGATCATCCAGAATTCGGCAAGGTGCCTTGGAGTATTTGAGTTCTCGGCTCTGAATGTCGGCCCGAATGTGTAGATCTCGCCTACAGCCGTCGCTCCGAGTTCTCCCTCCAACTGACCGCTGACGGTGAGGCTGGTTTTCTTCCCGAAGAAGTCCTTGCTGAAGTCAACCTTGCCGTTTTCCTTCTTAGGAACATTCTCAAGGTTTAGTGTTGTCACTTGGAACATATCTCCGGCTCCTTCGGCGTCGGATTCTGTGATGAGTGGGGTGTTGAGATAAACGAATCCCTTGTCGTTGAAGAATTTGTGGATAGCGAACGCCATGGCGTGGCGGATTCTCAGCACCGCTCCGAACGTGTTTGTCCTCGGGCGGAGATGTGCCACCGTGCGAAGGTACTCAAGTGAGGTGTTCTTTTTCTGGAGAGGGTATCTTACCGGGTCGCATTCTCCCAGCACCTCGATCTCCTTCGCTTGGATTTCCACGGCCTGACCGCTGCCGACAGACTCTATCAGGTTACCTGTCACGCTGATGCTGGCTCCGGTGGTGATCCTCGCGATGAGAGCCTCGTTGAAATTGGCCATGTCGGCCACTACTTGAATATTGTTTACAGTCGAGCCATCGTTGAGGGCGATGAACTTGATCTGTTTGTTACCTCTTTTGGTCCTTACCCAACCTTTGGCGAGAACTTCCTGTCCTGGTGTCGCCTTCAGAAGGTCCTTCACTTTGCTCCTCGTTATCATTTTTATAGACATTTGATTCAATCTCACAAAGATAGTATAAAAAACAAAAAAAAGAAAGTGACTGGCCGTAAGGTCAGTCACTCTCCAGAATATTTAAGAATGATTATTTGCTTTCCGCTTTTCTCGCAGCATACATAATCTTGAGGGCGGAGCAGCGCCTGAGCTCCTGCTTGACGTCCGTCACGATACCCATTCTTGCGTCTTCGTCTGCCTTGATAGAGACCTGCATCAACTGGCGGTCAGCCTCGCTCATCGCATCGCGCTCTGCGGCGATGAAGTCACGGATGTCGTTCGTTGTCTTGAAAGAGTCGTTCAGCTGGATACGAGCTTCGGTACCGTACTGGCTCTGATACTGAGCGGTAGGGGAACCGATGTAGATGTATGAAGCCAAATCCTTTCTTTCAAGCTTGGCGACCTCTGTGGCTTCCGGGAGTCTTACCCTGACCTTAACCTCCGTGGAACGGAGCTGTGAGGTTACCATGAAGAAGAACAGGAACATGAACACGATGTCTGAGCTGGTTCCCAACTCCGGCATTTCTTTCTTACCACTTCTTTTAAAATTAGGCATTGTCTTGTCCTCCTGTTTTACTTTTTGGTAACGTCCTTAGGCTCTGCCTCGGAAATGTTCTGTGGAATAGCTTCCCTGACAATCTTCTGCTGGTCGTCTGTGAGGAAGGCGTAGGCCTTGCCGTAGTTCTGTTTGCAGAAGTCGTCACGGACTTCGTTAATTGCCTTCACGAGCTCATTCTGAACCGCAATGTAGGCTCTGTAACTGGTTCCACGGTCATTCTGAAGTGAGATGACTCCTTTGGAAACCGGATATTCACCGTACCCCTCGATCATCTTCATCTCCCTTTCCGGAAGATTCGGATCGTTGCTTGGGTTCGTGATGAATTCCTTGATCTTGTCCTTGAGCTGGCTAACATCCAAGATCTGGTCACCGGCAAACAGTCTGTCGGAAGAGTTGATCTTCACGATGATGATGTTACGCTTGTTTACCTTCGTGTCTTCCGTCTTCTGATTCTGATCAGGCATAGGAGGGAGACGGCGCTGCAGACCTGACTGCTGGTCCATAGTGGATGTCATCAGGAAGTAGCAGAGCAGAAGGAACGCGATATCGGCTGTCGATTGTGTGTTCAGTCCCGGTGTTTTTCTTGCCATAGCTAGATGTTATTTGTTGTTGATAGCGTCTCTGATCGCACCTACGATGATGGAGATGATTGCCGCACCACCAAGCACATAGACCAGAAGAAGCATTGTGTCAGTAAGTTTCAGCCATTGTGTGCTTGGCTGTGTCTTGACATTAAGTGCCGGTGCGCCCGATGAGAGCACATAGGCCAGAACAACCAAAACCGCGATTCCGACCACTACGCCAGCGGCCTTGAGCAGATTCTTTGGGTTGTTCTTACCTGCGATGAATATCGCGAGTCCTATCCAGATAACTACTGCCGCGAAGAAGAGGAAGTAGGTGTACCTGAGAAGGAGGTCAACGGAAGAGCCTTCATTTACAAAAGCCAAAATTCCGAAGACGATTCCAAGGAGCCCCAATACCCATCCGGTTATTTTGAATATCTTATTCATTATAATCAGATTCTAAAATTGTCGCTACAAATTATTTCTTCTGGTTCTTTGCGAGAACGTCAACGAGATCGATGGAAGCATTCTCCATGTCGATTGAGAGTGCGTCGATTCTGGAAAGAATATAGTTGTAGAACACCTGGAGAATCATGGCGACGATAAGACCACCTACGGTAGTGATAAGGGCGACCTTCATACCTCCGGCTACAATGTTAGGGGAGATGTCACCGGCTGCCTCGATGGCGTCGAATGCCTGTACCATACCGATAACTGTTCCCAAGAATCCGAGTGAAGGTGCAAGGGCGATGAACAGGGCGATCCATGAGAGGTTGTTCTCCATGAGGCTCATCTGAACGCCACCTGCGGAGGTGATTCTCTTTTCAACTACATCGATGCCTTCATCGTAGTGGTTGAGACCATCGTAGAAGATGCTGGCTACAGGTCCCTTGGTGTCGCGGCAGACGGCCTTGGCCTTCTCGATTCCACCCTGGGCGAGAGCGTCCTCGACATTTTTGAGGAGCTTCTTGGTGTTTGTCTTTGAGAATGAGAGGTAAAGGATTCTCTCGATGGCGAGAGCAAGACCGATGATGAGGCAGATGAGGATCATGGACATGAAGCCCGGACCTCCCTGAATGAAGTAGGTCTTGATCTGCTGGTGCATAGGAACGTCCTCGCCGGTACCCTTGAGGAGATCCTCAGCGGACATTGGCTGAGCTGGAGCGGCAGTCTCAACTTGCTCTGTTGCGGCTGCGTTGTCAGCGGCTGGCTGATCCTGAGCGGATGCGATGTTTGCAGTGAAGGTGAGAACGCCTGCTACTGCCAAAAACATGAAAAACTTTTTCATAACTGTTTTTGTGTGTTTAATTTAAATTGATAATGTATTAAATAGTTATCTTTTCTTGCGGCTTCGCGAGGGCAAAAACCTTCTACAAAACCGTTGCAATTTACTAAATAATTTCCAATTGACAATATTTATAAGGAAATTTCTCCTTGCAGGTTGTCTCCCAGCCTTGATTTCACCAGTTCGTTGTCCTGAGACTTTCCCATCAGGAAGAACAATTTCGCCAATGCGCTCTCGGTTGTGATGTCCGCTCCGGAGACCACACCGGCTTTCTCCAAAGCCTTTCCTGTGGCGTAGATGTCCATGTTGACGGTGCCTGACAGGCATTGTGTCACGTTCATCAGCACCTTCCCCATCCCGGAAGCTTCCTTCACGATGTCCAGAAACCATTGTCTTGACGGAGCGTTGCCGGAACCATAGGTCTCGATGATGGCCGCTCGGATGTCAGGTCCGCACAGGAAATATTTCATGACTTGCGGGGTTATGCCCGGATGTACCTTCAGAATCGAGACTCTGGTGTCAAGCCTTGTGCTGATCCTCAATGGCTCGTCCCATGCCGCCGGCTTCCGTATGACTCCGTCGTTGTACTTTATGCTGATCCCGGCTTCGGCCAGCGGAGGACAGTTCGGAGAGCGGAACGCACTGAAGTCCTCGGAACTGACCTTGACGCTGCGGTTGCCTCTCAATAACTTGGAATTGAAGAATATGCAGACTTCCGGAACACGAGGGTGCCCGCTCATGTCCTTGGCAGAGGCGATCTCGACGGCTGAAATCAGATTTTCCTTCCCGTCTGTTCGCGGGACACCGATAGGAAGCTGGCTTCCTGTGAAAACAACTGGCTTCGCAAGATTCTCCAGCATGAAGCTGAGCGCTGAAGCCGAGTATGCCATTGTGTCGGTTCCGTGAAGGACGACGAACCCGTCATATTCGTCGTACCTCTCCCGGATAAGGGATGCGAGCGCCTGCCAGAAGGAAGGTTCGACATCCGAAGAATCAATCAGCGGATCGAATGTGTAGGAGTCGATGCGGAGTGCGAATTTCTTCAGTTCCGGCACCTCCCCAAGAATTTGATGGAAGTTGAACGGCTTGAGTGTCAGGTCTGTGGGATCCTGCTTCATTCCGATCGTGCCACCAGTGTAAATCATCAGTATTGAAGACCTTTTCATATTCCGAAAAGAGTTTTGGCGTTGTTGGTTGTGATTTCCGCTACCTCTTCGATTGTCACGCCTTTCAGCTCAGCTATCTTCGCGGCTATCAGTGGTATGTAGGCGCTTTCGTTCCGTGTGCCTCTGTGCGGGACCGGAGTCAGGTATGGGGCGTCTGTTTCAAGCACGATTCTCTCAAGCGGGACATTCCTGACAACCTCTGCCAGTCCTGCGTTCTTGAATGTCACCACGCCTCCGACCCCGATGCGCCAATCCCCGAGTTTTTGTAGCTCATGATAAGATTCCAGGCTTCCGCTGTATGCGTGCATATTCCCTCTCAGCCCTTTGTGCCTCTGAAGAATCTCCAGAAAGTCGCCCATCGCGTCACGCAGGTGAATGTTGAGCGGGAGATTCCTTTCCGCCGCGAAATCAAACTGCCATTCCAAGGCGTCTTTCTGTTCTTGGGAAAACTCCCTGCCTTCGTGGTAGTCAAGACCTATTTCCCCCACGGCCACGACTTTACGCCCTGTTCTTGCTTCCCATTCATCCAGAAAACAAACCATGGAATCAAGTTCGTGACGCCAATCATTCCTGACCGAGCCGGGGTAGAGCCCGATCATCGGACGGAGAACGTCCGGGTGCTTGTCCACGAGTGCGAACATGGCTTCCCTTTCCGAACTGTCGATGTCCGGCTGGATCATGATGCATACTCCCACGCCTTCCGCCCTGCTGATGTACGCTTCTTCCTCTCCGGAATAGGCATTGTCGCTCAAGTGGCAATGTGTGTCTATGAATATCATGGTGTCAAAGATAGTGAAATCCAACCGAAGAATAAAAACAATCCCGGAAACGAGTTTGAGGAAGGGTGCCCGACGTGATAAAAAACAGAAATATTCAAAAGAAACAGAAATATTTCCGCTTCATACCCCCTTTGTCTTCTTGGAAAAACGCATATTGCGAAAATGAGTCCCGCATAGCCCGGGAAGGAAAAGAATATATATTAGGATTGAATATGTCTGAAAACGTCGGAATGTCATTTGAGGAGAGAGCCGCCCTTTGCGCTCTCAACAGGATTTTTGGATTCGAGCCGAAGGTCGGACTGAAAATCATCGGGACTTTGGAGTCTGCGATGGCGGTATTCAAGGAGCGGACTGAAGTCGGGCGGATTCTTGGCGCCTGTTCGAGAGCCAGATACGCATCATTGATCACAGAAAGCGCGTTCGAGACTTCTGCTATCGAGTTGGAGGCCTTGGAGAGAAACGGATGCCGTTTCATAGGAATAGGTGAGAAAGGATATCCAGCCTTGCTCATGGAGTGTGATGATCCGCCTTTGGGTCTTTATTTCAAAGGAATATCCCGGCCGGAAGATGTGTTCGGTGGGCTGCCTCAAGTCGCCGTTGTCGGGACAAGGGGTCTTACGTATTATGGCAAGGATTGGTGCGGGCGGATTGTGGATGCGATGTCTAAATCCAATGTCAAACCTCTGATTGTCAGCGGACTTGCCTTGGGTGTGGATGTAACGGCGCATATTGCCGCCCTTGACTCGGGGCTGCCTACGGTCGCGGTGATGGCCACTGGAATCGACGACCTTTATCCTTCGCGTAACAAGAATGTGGGGGAGAGAATCGCTTCGACCGCCGGCTGCGCTTTGGTCACGGACTATCCGCCGGGCACAGGCGCGGTCAGAATAAATTTCCTTCGCCGCAACAGGATAATAGCCGGAATATGCCGTGCTACGATTCTGGTCGAGTCCAAAATCAGAGGAGGTGGCATGATGACTGCCCGTCTCGCCGCTTCCTATGGCCGGGATGTCTATGCGCTGCCCGGCAGGATTGACGATCCCGTCTCGCAAGGATGCAACCTGCTTATAAGAGAGAATGTCGCCGAACAGATCGGGGATTTGGGCGAGTTGGTGTCCAGGCTTGGGCTTGGCCGGACCGATCTGCGCCTCAAATCGGATTTCAAGGAAGAGGTTGCGTCTTGTTACAGAGGACAGTTTCCAGATGATGAATATGAAGATATCGTCAGGCTGGCTTTACTGATAAAGTCTCATCGAGGTGTGTCCATTGATGAGTTGTGCCAGAGACTGAAATGGACCTACAGTCGTGTCACCCGTCTGGCCACAACCCTTGAGTGCGATGGCTTCATCTCGGTGGACCTGCTTCAGCATTGCCATGCAAAAAAGTAGGATGAAGTCATCCTGTTTTTGCATAAATTCAACCCCAGTCACTTCGTGACAGCCCCGGTGGGGCACTGGGGACCGTATTCCCCAAACCCCTTGCGTCGCTACGCACTGCGTGCGCTTGTCCCTCAACCCCCAGTCACTTCGTGACAGCCCCGGTGGGGCACTGGGGACCATATTCCCCAAACCCCTTGCGTCGCTACGCTCCGAGCCTCGTGACTATTGATTGTATTCCTTTATCTATACGACCAGCATCGCATCGCCGTATGGACCGAAGCGATAACCCTCGTCTAGAGCCACATTGTAGGCGTTCATGACGTGGTCGAAACCTCCGAACGCGGCGACCGCCATAAGCATGGTGGATTCCGGAAGGTGGAAGTTGGAGACAACGGCGTCAGGCACCGAGAACTCGTAAGGCGGGAAGATGAACTTGTTCGTCCAACCGTCGTAAGGCTTTACCTCATGGGTCGTGGTCACATAGGTCTCAAGCCCTCTCAGCACGGTTGTGCCCACAGCCAGCACCTTGTGTCCGCCGTTTTTGGCTTTGTTGATGATTTCGCAGGCCTCCGGAGTGATGATCAGCCTTTCGGAGTCCATCCTGTGCTTGGACAGATCTTCCACGTCAACCCTGCGGAACTGGCCGATGCCCATGTGTTCGGTTATGAAAGCCTTGTCGATATCCTTGAGAATCATTCTGTTGAACAATTCGCGACTGAAATGAGTGCCGGCCGCAGGGACGGCCACCGCACCTTCGTTCTTTGCGAAAATAGTCTGGTAGTTCTCGTTGTCTTCCGGGGAAATCTTAGACTTCACCCATTTCGGAACGGGAATCTCGCCGAGACTGAACAGGGATCGCTTGAATTCCTCGTAAGGGCCGTCGTAGAGGAATCGCAGGGTGCGTCCTCTTGAAGTCGTGTTGTCGATGACCTCGGCCACGAGGCTCTGGTCGTCGCCGAAATATAGCTTGTTGCCGATTCTGATTTTCCTTGCCGGATCCACAATCACATCCCACAAGTGCTGCTCACGGTTGAGCTCTCTCAGGAGAAAGACCATGATGTCCGCACCGGTCTTCTCTTTCTTGCCGTACAGGCGAGCCGGAAACACCTTTGTGTCATTGAACACGAATGTGTCGCCTTTGCCGAAATAGTCTATGATGTCTTTGAATATCCTGTGCTCAATCTCGCCGGTGTCCTTGTGGACAACCATCAGCCGGCACTCGTCGCGCCACCTTGTCGGCTCCTGAGCCACACGCTCCTTCGGAAGAAGGAATTGGAATTGTGAAAGTTTCATATTCGATAACAATCGTTATAGTCAATCCTTTAATATACGGCATTGACGGATGAAAAGTTTCACAATCTTTAAGTGTCCTAGATTTTAGCCTCCCGGAACACTTCCATTATGGACGGGTAGGTGTTTTTCAGGTAAGGGGAGAGGCACGACCTGGCCACCCATGCGGCCTTTGTTATGTCCTCGTCCCGCTGTGGGGTAAGGTTCACAGGATCGGTGTACAGCATGTCATACCACCATGTATGCTTGAGATGCCATATCCCGTCTCGCCTGTAGCAGTGGTCAGTGACGCAGATGAGCCCTCGGAGCTCCAGATCGCCCACTCCGGTCTCTTCCTGAACCTCACGCAGTGCTGTCGTCTTGATGTCCTCGTCTGCTTCCTGATGTCCTTTCGGCAGGTCCCACAGGCCGTTGCGGCTGATCAGCAGCACGTCACCACGCCTGTTTGACACCAATCCTCCGGCGGCGTTGACCTCCTTGAATCTCGAACAGAACGCCCTGTAGGTTTCCTCCACGCTGTCTGTCGGAATGTAGATTCTGGCCAGCGTTTCCGATGTCTCGAACATCGTCACCAGCGATGTGATGTCTTCCGGATTGTCACCGAGGTGCAGTTCAATGGAATTCGGGTCGGACAAAGCCTGTTCCAGAGGGGAACAGATGACCATGCATCTTTTCTCAAGGTAAATCTTATGCATCCGAAGGGTGAGATATTTGCGTAAAACTATTATATTTGTATGTTGCGTGCAAAGTTAACAATCATTTTCAATGAATATGGAAAACATCGAAAGAAAACTTGCTTCGGAACTTCTTCGCATAAAAGCTGTCCTGCTCCGGCCCGCCACGCCTTTTACCTGGGCGTCAGGCTGGCGTTCACCTATTTATTGTGACAACCGCAGGATCCTTTCCGATCCGGCTCTGCGCTCGAAGGTGGCCGGTTGGTTGGCCGAAACCGCCGTCAGAGAGTTCCCGGGAGCTGAGATTGTGGCAGGAGTGGCCACCGGTGCGATCGCCCATGGCGTTCTGGCGGCCGACAGATTGGAGAAGCCTTTCGTTTACGTGCGCCCTAAACCTAAGGATCACGGGACAGGTTCCCAGATTGAGGGAGTCCTTCCAGAAGGCGCCAAGGTTGTGGTGATCGAGGATCTTATCTCTACGGGGATGAGCAGCCTGGCCGCTGTCAAGGCTCTTCGGGACGCAGGTGCGGAGGTCCTGGGGATGGTTGCGATATTCACTTATGGTTTTGACATTGCGGCGCGACGTTTTGAAGAAGAAGGGGTGGGGTTGAAGACTCTTTCCTGCTATGACGCTCTCATAGAGGAGGCCATGGTGACGGGCTATGTCCGTGAGGAGGATGTCGATATCCTGCGCCAATGGAGGCAGAACCCTTCGGAATGGAATAAATGACATGATGTTATGGCAACAGAGATAACAAGCAAACACGGATTGGTCTCAAGGCAACCGTTCGAACTGTATATGGCTTTTGTGGACATGCGCAACTTCCTTCAGTTCCTTCC
Organism: Bacteroidales bacterium UBA1628; assembly: GCA_002321335.1. Taxonomy (GTDB): domain Bacteria; phylum Bacteroidota; class Bacteroidia; order Bacteroidales; family UBA932; genus Cryptobacteroides. The sequence continues at coordinate 38,821 of DCMG01000013.1, forward strand.
TGAGGAGCGCAAGGCGAATGTGGAGGCGGATTATGACACAATCTCCGCGACGGTGCAGGGATTCAAGATCGGAGTGATGGTCAAGAACCGGACTCCGTACTCCAGCATAGAGTTCATCGACAACGGCGCTCCGTTCCAGTTTGGCGGCACACTGCATTTCGATGCTGTGCCGGGCGATCCATCCAAGACGGATTTTCACATCGAGTTCCACGCGGATCTGAATCTGATGATGAAGATGATGCTTGGAGGCAAGATCCGTGAGGCTATGAACAAGATGGTGGACGGTCTCGTCGCGATGTCCGAGGGCAGGATGCCTGACGGAATCGATGAAGAGACCATTCGCAAGATGAAAGAGAAACTCGGCGGAAACCAGTAGATGCAAGGGTTGGACGACATTCAGCTTCAGGACATCCTGATCCGGGCGATAGGACGGGAAAGAGCCGGAATCGCCGCGGAGGCTTTTCATCAGCCGGCTTCGGTGTCTGTCCGCGTCAATCCTTTCAAAGCGCATGATCCTGAGATATTCGCCAAGGAACATTTCGGACAGCGTGTCCGGAGGGTTCCTTGGAGCCCTTATGGGTTCATGCTTGGAGAGAGGCCTAAATTCACGCTGGATCCACTGTTTCACTGCGGGTGCTACTACGTCCAGGACTCATCGGCTATGGTCATCGGGAGCATATTCAGAACTATGCTCTCAAAAAATGGGGATTGTTTCGGACCGGCCAGAGTCCTGGATTTGTGCGCCGCGCCGGGAGGAAAGAGCACCGACTTGGCCGCTTCCTTGCGTATGGTTTTCGGTGACGATTTCATCTTGGTCTCCAATGAGGTGATGCGTTCCCGGGCATCGGTTCTGGCTGACAACATCTCTATCTGGGGCGATCCGAATGTGGTTGTCACAAGTGTGGATCCCAAGGCTTTCGCAAGTCTGGAAGGCTTTTTCGATATCATTGTCACTGATGTTCCCTGCTCCGGCGAGGGAATGTTCCGCAAGGATGCCAAAGCGGTGCGGGACTGGTCAGAGAATGTCGTGAACCTGTGCTCGGCAAGGCAGAAAAGAATCCTGGCTGATGTCTGGCCGGCGCTCCGCAAGGGTGGAAGCCTGATATATTCAACCTGCACTTTCGAGGAGGCGGAGAACGATGCTGTGGTGGAATGGGCCGCCGACGAACTTGGAGGGGATATTCATGAATATGACTATTCATCTCTTGATGGTGTGATTCCGACACGGACCGGCGGGTTGCTTGTTCCCGGATTCGTGAAGGGTGAGGGGCAATTCGTATCGGCATTGGTGAAAAAAACAGGAATTCCGGATTGTCGGATTTCAGGGAAACCGGCCGCGGAGGCGATTGAGAGGCGGAAAGGTGACCTGCTCATACATATTCCCGGATCAATAGTCCGAGAGGTCTCCGCTCTTGAAAGGCTGCATCCTGTCTTGACCGGTGTGGCCAGAGGTGAGCTGAAAGGCCGCGATCTTGTTCCGTCCGCAGACTGGGCCTTGAGTCTGGCGCTTCCTGATGGGGAATATACGGTGGCGGATCTGGACCGTGAGACCGCTCTGAAGTTCCTGCACCGTGACAGCATATTCCTGAAAGACGCTCCGAAAGGGTTCGTGCTGGTTCGTTTCGAGGGACATCCGCTTGGTTTCGTGAAGAACCTTGGCACTCGCTGCAACAACCTGCACCCTCAAGGACGAAAAATTAAAATGGATGTGTAAAATATTGAATATGAAAAAAATATTATTGACTATTGTCGCTGCCATAACCTTGCTTCCGCTTTCGGCTCAGACAAAGACGACACAAAAGGAATACCTTGACCGCTATCAGCTTCTGGTCTCCAAACTCGGTGCCGACGGAGTGGGCATAGAGACCCTTCTCCAGCGTTGGGGCAAGGACTATCCGGATGACACTGACATGCTTCTTGGCAAGTTCTCGTACTACCTGTCCAAGAGCCAATCCTCTTCGATCGAGGTCAAGGATGCCGCCAAATACCTTGGCAACGCCCCGACCTTGTCTTTGAAGGATTCGCTTGGCAGGGATGTCAACTATTTTCAGGTCGTCAACTATGATGACGAGTTGTTCGGAAAGGCAACACAGGCGATCGAGAAAGCGATCGAGTTGAATCCGGACCGTTTGGATCTGCGTTTGTTCAAGATTTCTTCCCTCATCGGTTACGAGAAGGACAGCCCGGACATGGCTCTCGCCGGCCTTAAAGCCTTGATTGACTACAACGGCCACAGCCATCCGAAATGGGAATATCCTGATGTTGAGGCAAGCGAAGACCTTTTCCCGTCCGTTATGCAGGAATATTGCCACGCTTTCTTCAAGATAGGCACTCCGCATTGCTTCGAGGCTTTCAAGGAATTGTCAGAGAAGATGTTGAGTTATTATCCCAACAACACTGTCTACATGACCAACATCGGTTCGTACTACCTTGTCTACAAGCATGACAGCAAGTCCGCGCTCAAGATGTACAACAAGGTCTTGAAGAAGAGTCCGGACGACTACACAGCCATCAAGAACTGCGTCCTTCTCGCCCGCAGCGACAAGAACACCAAACTGGAGAAGAAATACCTCCCGATGCTTGTCCGCGTCACCCCTGACGAGACCGAGAAACTCTCCGCCCAAGCCCGTCTCAATGCTTTGAAATAGGAACCCCTTGATATCAAGGCTTTTTCGTGCTTTTGCCAGCATGATGACCCTCTTCGTAGAGCTCGAGGGAGTTGATGACGTTCTGCCAGATGCTGTAGAGGCCGCCGGCGACGGAGGTCACCGGGGTCATGTAGGAATATCCCAGCCAGATCAGGAATCCGGAGTTCTTCTGGCCGAGGGCCTGGCCGGCGGTGATCTCGTCCGCTTTTACAGCCTGACGGTCTGTCGTCCTGTTGGCCTTTCTTCCTGCCAGCCTCCCGACTGCGAACTGGATGATTGTGCAGACCAATGAGATGACTCCTATCATCATCGCAGTCCAGACGGAGATGCCGCTGTTCATCAACGACCTTGTCGCCAGATAGATGGAGAACGTCAGAGCCAGACCCCAGAAATAGAATGCCCAGTCTGCGAAGCGCATGAGCCAGCGCTGGAGTCTTTTCATCGTGTAGCGGATGAGCCAAGCCAGAAGAAGCGGCAGGACCAGAAGCGGGAACACTCTGGCGCAGATAGCCGAGAATTCTTCAATGAACGAAACTCCGGTGTCAGGGTTGACGATAGGAATGGCGACAGGGATGATCACTGCAGCAGAGATGTTGGCCAGCACCACATACGAGACTGTGTCTGAAAGGCTTCCACCTAGTTTTTTTGTAATCACACCGGCTGCGGCGGCGGTAGGACATATAAAGCAGAGCATCGCACATTCAACAAGAATCCTGATGTCTCCGTCGGGAAGTATGGCGACCATCCAAGTCAATCCGGCGAACATGACCAATTGGAAGGCAAGAACGATGAAGTGCCATTTCCGGAACCGTAAGTCGTGCGGTGAGATTGTGTTGAACTGAAGGAACAGCATCGTGGCCATGAAAACCGGCTGGACATCCTTGGCGAATCTGGAGAATCCCGGCTCCACGCTTTGTGCCAGCGGATTGACAAAGAACAGAATCAGATATGATGCGCAGCCCATGATGATTGCCAGCGGCAACATCCAATCCTTGATGAATTTTACAATTTTCGCCATAATCCCACGATTCACTCTGCAAATGTACGGCAAAATAATCAACTTGTGGTCTGTCCGGGAATATTTCTTTGGCTTTTGAGTTCTGTCTTAGGTCCAGATGGAGAAATTTCTATTTCCGTCTTCTTTTTGCTGGCTCGATCAGGGAACCAAAGTTCAGAGTGGCGCGCGAGATGATATATATTCCAGAAAAAAATGTATATTAGCGAATATAACGAACTACTGCTATGCGGAAACTTTTGATTTGTGTGGTGTGTGCGCTCTTGTCCTTGTCGATGAGGGCTGGGTTTATCGACGGAATCAGAATCAGCGGATGGGACAGGCCGTTTGTTGTGACCATTGACAATGAGGATGTCTCGATGCCGGCGACTTCCTGCTTTGTGGCCGGCCTTTCCGCAGGCTATTACATGGTTGAGGTATATGAATCGCGCTCTGCATTCAGTGACAGCGTCTGGAAAGGCAGACTGATATACAGCCGAAGGGTTTACTACAATGGCATAGGAACCATGGACATTCGTCTTGATGACCGCGCGGACACAGGAGTCATTCGCCCCGGGCATGGATCATCGACATTTGGAAAGAATGTGATGTCCGCTGATGTGTTCGAGGATTTCTATCAGAGAATGAAGGACGAGCCGTTCAGCGACGGGAAGAACAGGCTGCTGACGACAGCCTTGACCGGCGCGGCCTTCACTTCAGCGCAATGCGAGCGTCTCATAGACCTTTACACATTTGATGACGACAAGGTTGAGTTTCTGAAACTGATCTACCCCAATGTTGTTGACAAGGAGGCGTTTTTCAGAGTCATCGACAAGCTGACCTTTCTAAGCAGCCGTGACAAGATCCGGGATTTCATTCAGGCCTATGGCGGGAACTGACATAGTGCCTTCAGAATGAGAATGAAACCACTGCCCTGGTCGTGGACCGTCTGAGGTTATTGTCGATTGGTTAAACGTTGGAATAAGTTGAGTGATCATGGCTTCAGAAGCAGGTTGGGTTTGATGATGTCGATCATGTTTTGTGGCACGTCGCATTCTTTGGCGATTTCAGTCCATCTTGAAGTGGCTTCGCAGACTTGATCTATTATTTCGCCGGCGTTCCTGATGTTGTTCAAGGCGGCGCATTCCAACATGTCTTTTCTGGTTATATTGTCGAATTTTCCGTTGACAGACATTTGGTGTGTGGCGGTCCAAAGCCCGGACGGATTGTAGGCATACCCCATGTCGTAAGCCGGTGAGAGCCTCCAGGTGCCGCTTTCGTCCATCAGAAAAGAAATATTCTTTGTGTGGTCATCCTGATTCCTTACAACCACATTGAACACCATCCGGCGGAACATTTCCTGTGCCTGGGAATATGGAAGCCTGAGACGTCGCATCACGGTGAACGCCTGCTCGTATGAATATCCATGCCTGAGACGGAAATCGTAGTGAGCAATGCCACATAATGTCTGCATGTGTATCTTCCGGCCGTTTTCCCTGTCGAATCTCTTGGTGAGGAAATGTGCCCTGCCGTTCTCCTCGATCAACGAGCACTCTGACATTTCTATTCCACATTCCCTGACCAATCTATAAAAGGAATATTCCAGCCTTACAAAGTTCTCCGTCTGTCTGAATCCGGCTTCTGAAGACACTCCGTCCAATTTGATGAGGTAATAATCAAATCCTTTTGGTGCGTCAACCTGTCCTGACCGTACTTCACCGGTGTCTTTGTTGTAGGCTATGACCGCTTTGGCTCTCTGCCCTCCGGCTGAAGTCCCGAGTCGCAGTATCTCCGCAATGGCCGCCTTTTTGTCTTGGTTCAGATTCGCACCGAACGTCTGTTTTTTAGATAGAGCTTCTTTTGCGATTTCGACCAATGAGTCAATCTCAAAACGAATCCCTGGGCTTGCCACAGGGTTTGTGGCCGGTTCGAATTCCAGTGCTCCCATGCATCTTTTACCAAGATAACACAATGTCTCCACTGGGTTTCCGGAAGTCCTTCCTGTCAGATTCAGCCATCTGTCAAACAAAGCTCGTCCATAGGTGTCCGGAAGGGAATCGGCCAGCATTCCCGGCAAACCATTGAATGTCTCCCAATCCAGACCACCGAATGAATATACACGGCCTTGCCTTACCGGCATCATGAGGGGAGAGGGTTCGATGTTTTTACGGACAAAGTTGTCGTCGTACTCGAACAAAGCCATATTGCGCCCATTATCCCAACGGAAAGTTCCGACATCCTGTCCGAACATCCTGACTTTCGCGACATCTACCATTCCGGTTCCTCCTTTTCGGTTTTGGGTTTGCCGGCCGCACGTTTCCGTGAATTCTTTTTGCCGGCGTTGACTAATTCATAATATTCACTGGGACTCAGTTGCTCCTCGGCGATGAGGTTTTGGAAGGTGTCAAGCTTGCCTAAAACTCTCATGACACGTAATAACGATTCGAAAGAACCGATCTCGCCGCTCTCTATCTTTTTTATTGATGACAACGAGATGCCCGCTTCCTCAGAGAGGTTTTTCTGCGTTATGTTCTGCTTCAACCTTACAGACTTGAGCTTTTCTCCGATGCGTTTTTGCATCTGTGTGTCTGATAAACTGTAGATGTCTTTCATAACGGCTTAAAATTAAACTGTTAGTAAGCAAATATAGCAATAATAGTTTAATATTAAACTGTAATTCTTTTTTTATTTCGTCAAGTGTTGATTGGCGATTCAGAAATTGCCCAGAATTGCTTATATTCGTACATTATATGGAATTGATTATGAGAAAGTTTTTTATTGCGGTGTCAGTGGCTTTGGCTGCTGTGGTGTCGGTGAACGCGCAGACCGGGGCGTGGACGGGCAAATTGAAGGTCTCGGGCGTAGAGTTGGCGCTCATATTCAACATAGGGGAAGAGTCGGCCACGCTTGATGTGCCGGATCAGGGCGCCAAGGAGATTCCGGTCGAGGTGTCGAGGGACGCTGTGGGTGGCATTACTTTGAGTGTCCCGGCGATCAACGCCTCGTTCAAGGGACTTTGGGCCGGGAAGATGATCGCGGGGACTTTCACGCAGCACGGAATGTCTTTCCCGATGACGCTTACACCGGGCGCGCCGGTCTTCAGACGGCCGCAGACTCCGGTCGGACCTTTCCCTTACGCGGCCGAAGAGGTTTCGTTCACAAACGGTGACGCTGTCTTGAAAGGGACACTGACGCTTCCCGAGAATTGTGACAGGAAGACTCCGGTGCTTGTTATGGTGACGGGCAGCGGCTTACAGGATCGGGACGAGGAAGCGTTTGGCCACAAGCCGTTTGCTGTTATCGCTGATGCGTTTGCGAAGGCCGGAATCGCCACGTTGAGGTACGATGACAGAGGTTTCGGGGAGTCAACCGGTGATGTTGTCTTTTGCACTACCGAGGATCTGAAGAATGACGCTTTGGCCGGTGTTGAACTTTTAAGGAAGCGATTTGACAATGTCGGTGTCATCGGGCATAGCGAGGGCGGCACCATCGCATTGATGCTTGCCGGCGAGAAACAAGTGGATTTTGCCATTAGCCTGGCCGGGATGATTGTCTCCGGAGCCGAGACGTTGTTGGATCAGAACAGACAAGCCTGTCAGGCCGCCGGTCTGCCCGAATCCGAGGTTGATGCCTACTGCCGGCTTCTGTCCGACACCTTCGATGCTGTCAAGACAAAATCACCGTCGCCTTCCGTGGACAATTATGACCTCTCGGATGCCTTGCGACAAAACTATGCTCAGGTGCTGAACCAACTCCAGTCTCCTTACATGAAGTATTTCATCGGTCTTGACCTGTCCGGTAGTCTTGCCGGAATCACTTGTCCGGTGATGGCTTTGAACGGCACGAAAGATTCTCAGGTTCAGTGCGAAAGAAATCTGGATGTTCTGAAGTCCGGTCTCCCGTCAGGTGGCAAGAATCTCATCAAGGCCGAGGTTGGATTGAACCACATCTTCCAGCACTGCACCACCGGAGCGTTCTCTGAATACAAAGAGATAGAGGAAACCATCTCCCCGGAAGTCCTTTCCGAGATGATCACCTGGATCAAAGCGCTGTAAACCCTCGTGCGTCAGGACCAAAGTTTGGCGCACGAAGCCAATGAATAACCCTCTCTCGTGAGTGAAAAGGCCAGTTCCACGCACAGAAAAAATTATTACCTTTGTGGTTTGAAGTTGAATGAATATATTCATGGAATATGAAAAAAAGTTTTGTGATCATGGCTTCAGCGCTTGCGATGGCGGCCTGTGGCCCTAAACAGCAGGTTGAGAAGGTTCCGGCCATTGACCTTGCGAACCTTGACACGACCGTCTCACCGGCGGTGGATTTCTACCAGTATTCCACAGGCGGATGGCAGAAGAACAATCCTTTGAAGCCTGAATATGCCCGTTTCGGCTCCTTCGATCAGTTGAGGGAGAACAACGTCAAGAGGCTCAATGACTTGTTCGCCGAGATGGGAACACTGAAGACGGAAAAGGGGACGGTAGAGCAGAAGATTTCCGACCTTTACAAGCAGGGTCTCGACTCCACAAGGCTGAACGCCGAGGGTGCGGCCCCGTTGAAGAGATATGTCGATGAGATCTACGTTGCGGCAGACAAGGAAGCCCTCGTGAAGATCATCGCCGGACTGCACAACGTCTCCGAGAGCTCGTTCTTCGGGGCTTACGTGATGTCAGACCTTGCCGACAGCGACAACCAGATCCTTTATCTAGGCCAGGGCGGACTCGGAATCGGAGACCGTGACTATTACGTCGAGGCCGAGAATGCGGCGATCAAGGAAGGCTACCGTAATTTCTTGGCCAAGGTGTTCGCACTGACTGGAATCGCCGATCCGGAGAAAGCTGCCGCCAACGCCCTTGCGGTCGAGGACGTGCTCGCAACGAACTCATGGACCAGTGTACAGGAAAGAGACATCCAGGCTCAGTACAATCCTTGCAGCACCGAGGACTTGATCAAGAACTATCCCGGATTCGACTGGAAACTTTATTTCGGGACCAGAGGAATCGCTGACCAGCAGAAGCTTATTGTCGCCGAGCCTTCGTTCTTCAAGGCTTTCTGTGAATATTTCGACGGAGCGGACCTCGCTGTCCTGAAGGACTATGTGGCCGGGCAACTGATCCAGGGCGCCACCGGATCCCTCAGCGATGACTTCTACACCGCGTCATTCGACTTCTTCAGCACACAGATGTCAGGCATCAAGGAGCAGAAGCCTCGTTGGAAGAGGGCGATGCAGGTTCCGAACAGCATCCTCGGAGAGGCTGTCGGAAAGATGTACGTGGCGAAATACTTTCCGGAGTCTTCCAAAACAAAGATGCTTGATCTCGTGGAGAACCTCAAGAAGGCTTTCAGCCAGCACATCGACGAGCTGGATTGGATGAGCGACTCCACCAAGGCCAAGGCTCACGAGAAACTGGACAACTTCACCGTGAAGATTGGCTATCCTGACAAATGGAAGGATTACTCTACACTTGACATCGATCCGCAGAAGAGCTACTACGAGAACCTTCGCGCTGCTGGGTCTTGGTATGTGGCAGATAATATGTCCAAGCTCGGCCAGCCGACCGACAAGACCGAGTGGGGGATGTCTCCTCAGACGGTCAACGCCTACTATAATCCTACGACCAACGAGATCTGCTTCCCTGC
>DCMG01000013.1:48145-58399 GCA_002321335.1 Bacteroidales bacterium UBA1628
GCCATCCTTCAGCCTCCGTTCTTCAACGCAGACGCAGACGATGCCGTCAACTACGGCGGAATCGGAGTCGTGATCGGCCACGAGATGTCCCACGGATTCGACGACCAGGGCCGTCTCTTCGACAAGGACGGGAATATGGCAGACTGGTGGACCGCCGAGGATGCCGAGAAATTCAACGCAAAGGCCCAGGTGCTTGTCGCTCAGTTCGATGAAGTTGAGGTTGTGCCAGGCGTTCATGCCAACGGCCAGCTTTCTCTCGGTGAGAACATCGGAGATCATGGCGGGCTCAGCATCTCTTTCACTGCAATGCAGAACGCCAACGCAGGCAAGAACATCGGCCTTATCGACGGCTTCTCTCCGGAGCAGAGGTTCTATCTTTCATACGGCGCCATCTGGGCCCAGAACATCACCGACGAGGAAAAGGCCCGTCTGACCAAACTGGATGTCCACTCACTTGCGGTGAACCGTGTGAACGTGTCCCTGAAGAACTTCCAGACATTCTTCGACGCTTTCGGAATCAAGGAAGGCGATCCGATGTGGCGTCCTGAGAGTGAAAGGGTACACATCTGGTAAGTGGCACAAGTGGTTTCCTGTAATCAATTCAGGAAACCGCATAACTATATTCATAAAGGAATAATTTTTTGGACGCGTCAAGGTTCATAGCCGGACGCCTCCGTTTCGGAGGGAGGATAGCGATGGTTTCCATCGCTGTCTCTTTCCTCATCATGATTGTCTCCGTCTCGGTGTCCTCCGGATTCCGGAATGAGATCAGGGACGGCATTTCCGACCTTACCGGAGACGTGCAGCTGATGCCGGTGGACATGAACTACATCAGCGAGTCCTCACCGATTTCGGTCAATCAGAGTTTCATGCCTGACATAGAGGCGATTCCAGAGGTGAAGAGCGTCACTCCGGCGGTTTATCGCGCGGGAATCGTCAAGAAGGGGGAGAGCATCCATGGTGTGCTGTTCAAAGGGACACCAAGGGAGGAATCTGATTCCGTGAAACTGGGAGTATCGATTCCGGTCCGTCTGTCCGATCTGCTCGGCCTCAAGGTCGGTGACAAGCTGCTGACCTATTTTGTCGGAGAAAAGGTCAAGGTCCGCAACTTCAACATCACCGGTGTCTATGAGGGCGTGATGGACGGGACGGACAACATCGTGGTTCTTGCTGACATCGCTGATCTCCAACGGCTTGACGGATGGACTTCCGACGAGGCTTCCGTTCTGGAGCTGACTCTGGCTCCGGGAGCCAAGACCGATGCGGGAATGCGCTCCGTGACAGACGAGGTCGGCCACATCGCCTTGCAGAGGATTGGTGAGGATGACGACACCTTGGTGGCCACATCGGTGATCAGCCGCTACCCTCAGATTTTCGACTGGCTGAACCTAATTGACTTCAATGTCTTGTTCATTCTCGTACTGATGACAATCGTGGCTGGATTCAACATGATTTCGGGACTGCTGATAATGCTGTTCAGGAACATATCCACAATCGGTACGCTCAAGTCATTGGGAATGACAGACAAAGCCATCGCCAAAGTGTTTCTTAGGGTGGCCTCGGTGATTGTGTTTAAAGGTATGCTCATCGGCAACGGCTTCGCATTGCTGCTGTGTGGAATCCAGAAATGGACACACGTCATAAAACTGAATCCTGAGAACTATTTCGTGCCGTTTGTCCCGGTGCACCTCAATTTACCTGCGGTGCTTGCCGCTGACATCCTCTCCTGGCTCGTCATAATGCTCCTCCTCCTGACTCCTTGCCTGTTCATCTCCAAGGTCGATCCGGCCCAGACTGTCAGGGCTCAATAGAATCCGCTCCACGTCTTCCGTTTCCTCGATCATCACCAGTGCGGTGTCTGTAGGCTGAACCTTGTACCTTGGTGAATGGCCATTGAATATGTCGTATTGGTTCAGCACAGCCTTGACGTAGGCCACGGTTTCTTTCCCTTTGAATTTTCCGTGTCTGACATCCTCTACGAACAGTATTGAATCCTGACTCATCTGTGGCAGGACCGTGCAAAGGCTTTCCCATGTTCCTGTGTCTATTCCTTGCGAGCGGGCCAGTTTTATGCAGTCATAAATCCGGCCTTCACCGGCGTTGTAGGCGGCCAAGGTGAACTTCACAAGTTCTTCACTATCGGCGGCGGTGTCCCTGAACTTGCCTTGAAGCCGGATGATGTAAGCGGCTCCTGCCTCGATGTTCTCTTTGGGATCCAGAAGATTCTCGATTTCGTAACGGTCCGCTGTACGCGGCATCATCTGCATGAGCCCGAACGCTCCACGCTGGGAATTGGCCTGGATTCTGAATCGGGACTCACTCCAAATGAGCGCCGCGAACATTTTCCAGTTCCAGCCTATCTTCCTTGCGTTTTCCTTGATCAGACCATCGTACGGGCTTATGATTGACGGATCCTTTCTGACTTTTTTCCTGTAAGGGTTATAGCCATGGAAAAAGCGGGAAATCATGTCTGCATATTCACCGGTGCCTTTGAAATTGTTGAGCCAACGGATTATCTCTTTCTGTCTCTTTTTGTCAGCCGTCATCACCCAAGAGACCGGAACCTCACCCAAAGGGAACGTCATAAACTCGTCGCTTTCAGGAATATCCCCGGTCGGCAGCGCCAGGATGTCGATGCTGCCAGCACTGAGTGAATCCAGATATGAACCATATTCCCCGGCCAGAAATATTCTCACGGAATCCTCCAGATAGTCTGCCAGCCGCACGGCCATCTCGTAGCAATAACCTGTCTGGTAGCCATCGGACAGTTTGTCCTCCAGTTTCAGAGCGCAACGTATCATGTTGCCGCTGAATATGTCTTTAGAGTGGTCTTGATTTCTGTTGAGCTCGCTGAAAGGGATAATGAGGAGTACCAACAAGGTTGGTATCAGATACTTGAGAAATTTCTTCGTTACCCTTTTCAGCCCCATGATCAGAAATTGTTACTGTTGAATCCTCCGCTTCCGCCACTTCCTCCGCCACCGATGCCGCTGAATCCACCTCCGAATCCGCCGCCGCTGGAACTGCCGCCACCGCTTGACAGGCCGGAACTTGCGCTGACCGCTTTGTTTGAATTTGGCTGGAGGTAGAACGGCCAGTAAACCCCGATCTTGAACGCGGTCTGGGTCCGGATGTAGTGATGGGCGCTGAAATAGTCTGCCTTGTCCATCGGCCAACCGTTGCCGACATTCTCTAGTTTCAGGAAAATGCAGGCTCTTTTCCACTGCACGTTCACGAATGCATCTATGACAGGACCATTGTTGTATTTCGTCTCCTTCTGGTTGTAGAAACTCCCCACAGCCGGATTCCATGCCGGAGAGTAGTACTTTGTGTTGTACCATCCTTCGGCTCCGAGCTGCATCTGCATGACGTTTTTCTTGACGTTTATCTGGAGGTACAGTCTGGAGTTGACTGCCAGTGTCGGCAAAGGAAGCACATCCGCGTCCGAGGAAATCTGGAAGAGAAGCCTGTTGTCCAGATGGACAGGCCCCAGAACGAAATTCTTGTCAAGGGAGGCGCTCAAAACGCTCATCGGGGAGTTGTTCTGGCGCACGACACCGGTCGAATCGTAGTAAACGTTGCCCGAAAGCAGGGCATATCCGACCCGAGCCCCGACTCTCCATCTCGGAACGCTCAGACTTCCCTGAATCTTTGTCGTGGAGATCTTGCCGAAGTCATTATCCCATTTGAAGTGATTGGAATAATAATGCTGGTAATAGTATTCCGGCTCTTCCAGCGATGTCTCGAAGTGCAGGTTGAGAGAGACCGGACTCTTTTTCGCTCTTCTGAACGGATACATGTCAAGCCTAGCGTTAGCCTTGACTGACAGGTCGTTCATCTGCGAGCCCAGAAACACATAGTCACCGGTCGCATCCCAGTGTATGTAATTCTTCAGCTGCCCTTCCACTCCTGCATAGACAAAGGCGGAGTTCCATACGGTGTTCGAGTTCCCTTTCAGGAAAGTCGGGTCGAATGTATAGTAACTGAGGATCCTGTTGCCTATTCCTCCGTTAAGTTTGGAGACAATCGCATCATCGGACCATGGCTGTAACCTGATGAATACCCTGTTTTCCAGTTTCATGACCCTCACGGAGTCGAACGCGGATGTCGGGTTGTAGTTGAACATGTTGTTGTAGAACCTCTTCCCGGCGTCATCCGTGATCTGGTCTGTATATTCCTTGCGGAACACTGAATATTCACTGCTGTGCCCGACGAACGCGGTCGTGACCTTGTCGTCTCCGAGTGTGTCGGCTGCCGCCCTTTCGGCTCTTCTTCTGTCCAGAAACACGCCCAGAGAATCAATCAGGGTAGAGTCGCCTGAGGCCATGACACTGTCCTTGAACGCCTTGTCGATCTTACGTTCCTTGATGTCCTTGATGAATGTGAACGGAATCCTGTACTGCTGGTCGAGGAAGAATGTGTTCCTGATGATTGTGTTGGAGGCGTTGTTCAGGTTTACCGGGTACTCTCTGGCGTCAAGGGTCGTGTCCCTTACCATCGAGTTGTCGCTGGTTCCTCCGTTCTCCTTCCTGATGACTTTGTTGTGGATGTAGCCGGCGTGCATCATGTACCTCTTGCCCAGATAATTGGTCGAGGCCACGAATGTCTTGTTGGTGGTCTTTTCGCCCTGCATGATGCCGTTGCCGCCGAAGCGGTCATATTCAAGGGTGAGATTAAGTTCCGGGAATATGTTCTGAGTAGTCAGGATGTGCAGGTTGTCGGACTCTTTCTGCGAGTTCGCGAAGATGGTTCCGAAATATGCCAGTTCCGTGTAAGGTGTCTTTGTGTTGTACATCGGGAGCGTCTTTGCGGAATATGTCCACGCCTCGTAAGGATTGTAGAATGACACCCCGTTCTCGCTGGTGCGATTGAACCAGTTGTAGTACTGCAGAGCGGATCCGGCGACACCCAACCATGTGGCGTTCACGTCCTTGCGGTAGAAAGGATAATCGTGGAACCAGTAGTTGTAATTGGTGTCCGGCTCGCTGATGTCCATCTTGTGGAATTCCCGCTCGTGGGTCCACCGGATTATTCTCTTGTACTGAAGGGAGTCAGGAATGGCGAAAGTCTCAAGAATCCTCGGAGTGGCCTCTCTGACGCTGTCCCTGTGAGCCTTGAGGCTGTCCTTCACGTTGAGGATGCTGTCTGCGAGGTGTTTCTTTATCTTTTCCTTTACTTCGAAGTCATATTTTCTTCGGTCGGTCTTCGATAGTCCGGCGTACCAGGCGTCGAACGCGGCCTTTTTCCTGATGGCCGAATCGAGATAGTAGAGAGAGTCAACTTTTGGCCAATCGATGGAATCTCCCGCAGTCTTCAACGAGTCAACGACGATCCTGTGAGTCAGGGAGTCCAGAATCGCCACATAATATTTGTAGCGGAACGGATCGATGCCTTTGAGCGAATCGGGCGGGAATATGGTGTCTCTCGCCGTCAAATGCGGTGTTGTGTCAATCGGAGAAAGGAAGAACTGCGATGTGTCCTCCTTGCCTTCCGCATTGCCCATGAACTGATTCCTGTAGCGGATAGTGTCAAACCGCAATGTTTTTTCCGCTGAGATGAAACCATATCCCGGATCTCCGGCAAGCGGACGGTTGCCCATACCGATGGCCTGTAATGCGATCACGCACACCACAACCACCGGAAACCATATTCTTTTCAAGATCTCTTTCATATTCCCTAAAGGGTACAATCTCACAAATTTACTGTTTTTCCGCTTTTCTCACAAATTCAGTGCTAAAGGTATGAGCCTGAATCTGCACCTTGATACTTTTGCTGATATTCCATAAATATTTAGTATCTTTATTGTTGTTAATTAATCTAGCCATGAAGCAGAAATTCTGGATATATGACACCGACCCGTACCTGAAGCCGTTTGAGGATGCGATAAAGGCACGGCACAAGAGAATTGTAGACGCGGCGGAGAAGATGACAGGCGCTGGAGTCGAGGAACTTGCCTCCTGTGTCAACAATCACCTTTACTATGGGTTGCACAAGTGTGCGGATGGCTCCTGGGTGATCCGGGAGTGGGCTCCGAACGCCAGCCGGATCTATCTCATTGGAGAGTTCAACAACTGGAGACGCACATCGGCCTACGAGTTCAAACCGGCCGGAAACGGCAACTGGGAACTTAGACTAGACTCGATGTTCCTCAGTCACGAAGAGTTGTACAAGTTGTTCATCGAATGGCCGGGGGGCGGCGGCGAGAGGATTCCTGCATATTGCACCAGGCTGGTGCAGGATGACGAGACGAAGGTTTTCTGCGCCCAGGTCTGGGATCCCGCTCAGGCATATTCATGGAAAAACGACAGGATTCTGAGAAGGCCTCATCCCCTCATCTACGAGTGCCACATCGGGATGAGTTCTGAGGAACGTAAGGTGTCCACATTCAGTGAGTTCAGAGAGAATGTGCTGCCGAGGGTGAAGAGGCTGGGCTACGACACGATCCAGATAATGGCCCTTCAGGAGCATCCGTACTACGGATCGTTCGGCTATCAGGTGTCTAACTTCTTCGCGCTGAGCTCGCGTTTCGGCACGCCGGAGGAGTTCAAGGAACTGGTGGACACCGCACACGGAATGGGAATCGCTGTCGTGATGGACATAGTCCATTCGCACAGCTGCGGCAATGAGAATGAGGGGCTTGGCCTGTTCGACGGTCGTGACGACCTCTATTTTTACAAAGGCCCGCAGGGACATCATCCTGCCTGGGGGTCCCGCTGCTTCGACTACGGGAAGGACGAGGTCATGCGTTTCCTCTTGAGCAACTGCAAGTTCTGGATGGAGGAATATCATCTCGACGGCTTCCGTTTCGATGGCGTGACGAGTATGATTTACTGGGATCACGGGCTGGGAAAGGACTTCAACGGCTACGAGCCGTACTTCGATGCCGGAGTTGATGAGAACGCCGTGACCTATCTCGGCTTGGCCAACCTGCTGATTCGCCAGATCAATCCAGATGCGGTCACAATCGCCGAGGACGTGAGTGGAATGGCCGGTCTGGCGGCTCCGTTCGATGTCGGCGGCGTCGGTTTCGGCTTCAGGATGGCGATGGGAATCGCCGACCACTGGATCAAGTGGATCAAGGAGAAGAAGGACGAGGAATGGAGTCCGGGAGAGATCTGGTACGAACTGACCAACAAGCGCACCGACGAAAAGACCATCAGTTACGCGGAATGCCACGATCAGGCTCTTGTTGGAGACAAGACCTTGATATTCAGACTTCTCGACAAAGAAATGTACTTTTCCATGAATATGGACTCGAAGAATCCGGTGGTGGACAGGGGCATAGCCCTGCATAAGCTTATCCGCCTTGTGACGCTTGGCACAGCCGGGGACGGCTACCTCAACTTTATGGGCAACGAGTTCGGCCATCCGGAATGGATAGATTTTCCGAGGGAAGGGAACGGATGGAGCTACGACCACGCCCGCCGCATGTGGTCTTTGGCGGACAACGGACTGTTGAGGTACCATTGTCTTGAAAACTTTGACAAGGCGATGATTCATCTTGTAAAACGATACGGCGCGCTTGCGTCAAGGCCAGAGCTTCTGCGTGCGGACGAAGAAAAGAAAATCTTGATATTCAGACGGAAAAACCTTATCTTTGCACTGAATTTCAATCCTGTAGAGTCGTTCGCCGACTATGCGTTTCCGGCTCCGTCCGGACGCTATGTCAAGGTTCTCGACTCTGACGCCAAGGAGTTCGACGGATTCGCGAGGCTCGAAAACGATGGGGAGCATCTGACAGTAGACGGCTGCCTGAGCCTCTACCTTCCGAGCCGTTGCGCTCTTGTGTTGATTGAAAGGAAAGGATAAAATTTTAACCGATATGGCTTTTTTGAAGTTCAACAAGTCTGAGTTGGTCAACCTCTCATATTCACTGAAGAGGGAGATCATCTGTGCCAACAAGACAGGCGCCTACTGCAACACTTCCATAGTGACTTGCAACACAAGGCGCTATCATGGCCTGCTGGCTGTGCCGGTTGACGCTTTCGGAGGCAGGACGCACCTGCTCCTGTCCTCTTTGGACGAAAGCCTCATCCTTAACGGAAAACAGTTCAATCTGGGTATCCACTGCTACGGTAATGTCTATGAGCCGCGCGGCCACAAGTACATCATAGATTTCGAGGCTGACCCGGTCCCTAAAATCACCTATAAGGTCGGGGAAATCGTGTTCACGAAAAGCATACTGCTTGTGCCGGATTCCGATCAGGTCATGATCCGTTTTGACCTGGTGCACGCTCCGGCGAAGGTCAGGCTGCTTCTGACCCCGTTCCTGGCTTTTCGTGACATCCACGCGCTGACGGAGGAGAACCCGAACGCCAGGACTGATGGCTGGGAGATTCCGAACGGTATGGCGTTCAACCTCTACGAGGGATTCCCGGACCTGGACATGCAGTTCAACACGAAGGATGTCACCTTTGTGACAGCGCCGTGCTGGTACAAAGGCGTGACATATTCCGACGAATACCGCCGCGGATTCGCCTGCAAGGAGGATCTCTATGTTCCCGGACATTTTGAGACGGAGATGAAGCCCGGTGACGCGGTCGTGTTCTCCGCTTCCGTGGATCTGGCCACTCCGTCCGGACTCAAGAGAAAATTTGACTCATACGTGGCCAAGGCCGCGAAGATCACCACCTACCATGAGCAGCTTGTGCACTGCGCTGACCTGCTGAAGCAGGACCGAGGAGGCCACAAGATGATAACGGCGGGATTCTCATGGCTTTACACCGGACTGTTGAGGGAGACTCTGGAGGCTCTTCCCGGACTTACCCTCTACGCCACCGGTGACAAGGCCGAGTTCGAAGAGATTCTCGACAACCTGATCTCCGACAACCAGGAACGCCTTTTCCACAGAACCACACAGGTCGAGGCTCCGCTCAGGCTGGCGTACGCCCTTGACCGCTACATTGAGTTCGGGGCAGATCCCAAGGCTGTCTGGAAGAAATACGGCACGGTGATCAAAGGCATCCTTGAAAGTTACCTGCCTGGCAAGCGGGCCGAGGTCGCTATGCAGCCGAACGGACTTCTCTGGGCGCAGCTTGATCATTGGGCCCTCTCTTGGATGAACACTTACGTGAACGGAAATCCTGTGACGGAAAGAGCTGGCTATCAGGTGGAGACGAACGCTCTATGGTTCCAGTCCATCCTGTTCGCCGTCACGATGGAACGGAAATATCCCACGTCGGACAGTGCTTTCATCAATGAATGGTCCCACATTCTGGATCTTGTCCGCGCGAATTTCCAGAACACATTCTGGAACGCCCGCGCCGGCTATCTCGCTGACTATGTGGACAACGCCGGACAGCATCTTGAGGTCCGCCCGAATATGCTCTACGCCCTTGTTGGAGAGGATATCCCTGTTGAACCGGAAGTCGCTCAAAGAGTGTTGCAGGTGATTGACAACGAACTCGTGACGAGAAGGGGAATACGCACGCTTTCTCCTCGCCATACTGAATATAGGGGTGTCTATGAGGGCTCACAGACTGACAGGGATCTGGCCTATTACAACGGCTGTTGCCTTACTTCGCTCCTTGGGCCATACTGCGAGGTCTGCTTCAAGATGAAGGGGCCGGCCTTCCTGAACAAGGCCCAGTGGCTCGTCAACGGCTTCTACGAGGATCTGAACAAGCACGGAGTCGGGGCGTTCTCCGAACTATATGACGGCGACCCGCCTCATGAGCCTCACGGAGCGATCTCGTCGGCCCTCAGCACGGCTGCTTTACTGGAAGTGGAGTATCTTAAGGATAAATACAAGGAGGAGTAGGAATATGAGAGTTTTGATGTTTGGATGGGAATTCCCTCCCCACATCGCCGGAGGACTCGGCACTGCCTGTTATGGAATCGTCAAAGGTTTGGCTTACAATGGGGTGCGGACACTTTTCGTTATGCCGTCCGCTTCCGGGGACGAGGACCAGAGCGCGGCCAAGATCATCAACGCCAGCGATGTCCCTGTCGAATCGTTCGGCTCCACCGTGGATGAGTTTCTGGACAAGGTGAAGTTCGTGCGCATCGGATCGAATATGATCCCGTACGTTGATCCTGAGGAATTTCACGAGATGGTCGAGTCCGAGCGCAGGCTTCAGAGCGAGAATATGACCAAGTGCATCGGCACGAAGTTCCGTTTCTCCGGCCGCTACGGCTCCAACCTTATGGAGGAGGTCGCCCACTATGCTATGGTCGGAGGCACTATTGCCATGGAGCACAAGGATGAATTCGACATCATCCATGCCCACGATTGGCTGACCTATCTGGCCGGAA
>DCMG01000014.1:0-11583 GCA_002321335.1 Bacteroidales bacterium UBA1628
CATAAAAGAACAGCCTGTCACGCTGGTCAGACCTTGAGGCTTTCTGCATCTCGACAAGAATGGTTCCGCTAGGGGTCTTGCAGAGAAGATCAAAGAGTATCCTTTTGTCATGCTGGGCATCCTTGGCAAGTTCAGTGTTCCGGAACTCTACTGACGTGATGTTTTCCTGAAGAATGTCGTTCAGGAGCATGATGAGCATGTCAGGGTGATTCTGGAACAGGTACTTGAATGCCCAATCGCATGTCAGGTCAAGATATTCCGGAGTGGCAAGGCTCTGGGCATAGGTGTCCTTTTCTTCCTCGCTCATCCCTTTGAATCTTGAGTCATTATCAATCAATCTTCGGCAATGGCGATAGCGTTTGCGATAGAGGTCCAGCTCGGACATTCCCTCTTGGTTAATGGCAGGTTTGGTCTCAGAACAATTCATAGTTCAAATTTGTTGATTGTTGGTAATAGTTGGTCTCGGAATCCCTTCCGAAACCTGCACCCAATATCGGGATTGTAAACGTAAAAAATGAAAAGAAACGCATGCAATTCAAAAGAAACAGAAATTTCTTTGATAAAAAACAGAAATATTTTTCGGCACAATGCACCCATTGCCTGTGGTGATTCTCATTATACCCCACAGTTCCAATTCTCCCCATCCTGGCGTTCTCCGGTGACAAAATCCCACCCAAACGCCTCCCAAGAGGAACAAACGCCCCTCTGCAGCATCATTTTAATCCAAAATCGTCTCCCTTCAGCC
This sequence comes from Bacteroidales bacterium UBA1628, assembly GCA_002321335.1. Taxonomy (GTDB): domain Bacteria; phylum Bacteroidota; class Bacteroidia; order Bacteroidales; family UBA932; genus Cryptobacteroides. The sequence goes on from DCMG01000014.1 coordinate 746, forward strand.
CCTTGGTGGCATAGGATAGAACTCCTTCAGCCCGTCTCTTAGTTGAGCGTTGCTGAATATCACCCGAATAGTTCTGAATGACTTCCAAGACGAACCAACTTGATGGTTTGTTCCGCCTCATCAACCCATATCAGCAGGAAATCGCTCTCTATATGACATTCAAACGCTCCTTTGTAGTTACCTGTCAAAGGGTACGGTTTGTATTCATCAGGCACTTTTAGCGTTGATGGTAAAGTCAGACAGAAAGTTCCAGCCAGCGGGTTTCCTTGGTGTCAAGGAGATCGGAGACTTCAGCGAAACGGGTAGTGACTTTCTGGAGTTCAGCGGGATCGGTCAGGCCTCCGTTCATCTTGGACTCAAGGTCGGATTTCTCAGCGGTTAAAGACTCGATGTCTTTCTCAAGTTGTTCAAGCTCACGCTGTTCCTTGTAACTCAACTTGCGCGGGGCATCGGGACGAGAGTTTTTGACAGAAGGCTGTTCCGAACCGGTGGCAGACACAACGGCCTTGGCCGCGCGGTCTTCCTCACGGGCCTTGCTGCGCTTCTCAGCCTCGTAGTCCTTGATGAACTCCCGATACTGGCTGTAGCTGCCGATGAAGTCCTTGACCTCACCGTTGCCGCAGAACACGAACAGGTGATCGACCAGACGGTCCAGAAAATGACGGTCGTGGGAAACCAGAATCAACGTGCCTTTGAACTCTTTCAGGTACTCTTCAAGAATATTTATGGTCACGATGTCCAGATCGTTGGTCGGCTCGTCCATGATAAGCAGGTTCGGCTGCTGCATCAGGATGGTCAGCAGGTACAGGCGACGTTTCTCTCCACCGGAAAGCTTGCTGATGCGGTTGTTCAGCATGTCGTGCGGGAAAAGGAACTGACTCAGGAGATGGGTGTCGTTCACTGTCTCCAGAACGGTCTGGTTCTCATCGAATTGCATTCCGCTCTGACGGTAGTAGCCTATCTTCAGGGACTCTCCCCTTTCGATGATACCGGTGGTTCGACTAAGCTCACCAACCTCTGAAGTACCAGAATCCGATGTGTCCATATTCCCGATGAGAAGATTGATGAAAGTTGTCTTGCCGACACCGTTCTTTCCCACGATGCCGACTTTCTCGTAGCGCTGGAAATTGTAGGTGAAATGGCTCAGGTAGCAGTCATCTCCATAGTAGAAACTAACATCCTTGCAATTGATGATCTTGGTTCCGAGCCTTGAGGCCGGTCCCATCTCGGCAAGGCTCACGCTGCTTGTTCTGTAAACCTGTTCCGCCCTGTCTTTCAGTTCATAGAAGGCGTTCTTTCGATACTTCGCCTTGCCGGTTCTTGCGCACGGGCTCGCGTGCATCCACTCCAGTTCACGGCGCAGCAGGTTCTTTATCTTATCAGTCTCGGCGTTGTAGTTCTCGATGCGCTCCTGCCGCTTCTCAAGATAGTTCTGATAGTTACCTTTATAAATATACACGGCTCCGTGGTCCATCTCCATCACCGTGTTCGCCACGGAATCAAGAAAGTAGCGGTCATGGGTCACCATCAGGAGAGTGCAGCGGGCGTGGGAGAGATAGTTCTCCAGAAACTCGATGCCGTCAATGTCCAGATGGTTCGTCGGCTCGTCCATCACGAAGAAGTCAGCCTCGCTGGCGAGCATCACGATGATGGCGGCACGCTTGACCTCACCGCCGGAAAGGACCTTCATCTTACGGTCATGGTCAGACATTCCGAAGGAGGTCAGAAGACGACGGACACGCTGCTCATACTCAGCAAGATGCTCCAGATCAAGGTTTTTCGTCCACTGCTCGCTGTCCCGCATTATCTGATCCCACACGGTGGATTCGGGGTCATATTCATACTCCTGCTCAAGGAAGGCGATGCGTATGTCCTTGAGGAATATGATCTTGCCGCCGGAGTCGGAGCTGTCCTTGCCGGCGAGGATGCGCAGAAGGCTGGTCTTGCCGGTGCCGTTCGGGGCGATGAGGGCGATCTTGTCGCCTTCGTTGATGTTGAATCCGATGTGCTCGAACAGGACTTTCGGGCCGTAGGATTTGGAGATGTTCTCTATCTGGAGGTAACTTGGCATATTCAAAAATATTCAGACAACAAAAATAACCATTTGTTGCGGAAATATCTTAATTTTGCGAGACATACCGGCGGATTAAGACGTTGTTTTCATTTTTCACCTCAAGGCGACAATGCTACTATTAAGATGCGACGGTACTGGATGAAACTCAAATTATTCTGGAATATGAAAAAAGCACTTGTGGTCATCGCATTGGTCTGCGCATGGATAGCGGCTGATGCTCAAGAGATTACCAAAGAATGCAAAGAAAGGGCCGTCGAACTTGTCGGCAAGATGACCCTTCAGGAGAAGATCGACTACATCACTGGTTACAAGGACGGATTCCACCTCCGTCCTATCGAGCGACTCGGCATACCTGAGATAAGGCTCGCCGATGGTCCGCAGGGCGTGAGGAACAACACTAAGAGTACCCTGTTCGCCAGTGGGGTCGCAGCGGCGGCATCGTGGGACGAGGAACTTGCCTACATGATGGGCGAGGCGCTCGGCCAGGACTCAAGGGCAAGAGGCGTGCACGTGCTGCTGGGCCCGGGAGTGAACATCTGCCGCAGCCCGCTCTGCGGAAGGAATTTTGAATATATGGGCGAGGATCCTTACCTTGCCTCCAGGACAGACGTAAACTACATCAAAGGTGTTCAATCGCAGGGTGTTATGGCTACCGTAAAGCACTTCGCGCTCAACAATCAGGAATATGACCGCCATCACACCAGCTCCGATGCTGACGAAAGGACGATGAACGAGATCTACTTCCCGACGTTCAGGGCGGCTGTCACCGAGGCCAAGGTCGGATCGGTGATGACCAGCTACAATCTTGTGAACAATGTCCACTCCGCCGAGAACCAGTTCCTCATCAAGGAAAACCTCAGGAACAAATGGGGATTCGAAGGACTGGTGATGTCCGACTGGACTTCGACATATTCAACGCTCGGCACAGTGAAGGGCGGCCTGGATCTGGAGATGCCGAGGGCGTTCCTTTTCAAGTACGAGTTCATCAAGCCGATGATCGACAGCGGAGTGATAAAGGAATCGGAGATCGATGAGAAGGTCCAGCATATTCTCCAGACATTCATCGCTTTCGGATTTCTGGACAGGCCTCAGCTTGACACCACGATTTCAGAAGACAATAAGTTCTCCCGTGAGACCGCCTACCGGATGGCATGCGAATCCGCCGTACTGCTCAAGAATGACGGCGTTCTTCCGCTCAAGGCAGGCAGGCGGAACAAGATCGTGATCCTTGGCCCGAACGCGGACAGGATTCCTTGCGGCGGAGGAAGCGGAAAGGTTGACCCTCTCTATTCAATATCACTGTACGAGGGATTGTCCTCACTTGGAAAGAAATGGCCTGTCTCCTTGCTGAAGCCTTCAGAGGGGCTGGACTACAACACTCCTGAGAATGTCAAGGCGATCAAGGAAGCCTCAACCGTCATCGTGTCCGCAGGTTTCGACACAAAGACCGAAAAGGAGAACCACGACAGGACCTTCACTTTGCCGGAAGGGCAGGACGAGATGATAAGGTTCGCGGCCTCTCTGAATCCTAACGTGATCGTGGTCGTGTATGCCGGCGGAGGGTTCGACATGTCGCAGTGGAAGGACAGCGTCAAGGGAATCATCCTCGGATGGTACCCTGGCCAGGAAGGCGGACTAGCCCTCGCCAGAATGATGGCCGGAGAGTTCTCACCTTCGGGCCGTCTGCCGATTACCATCGACGCGAATCTCGCCGACAACCCTACGGCTGGCAGCTACTACCCGAAAGAGAAGGCTGAGACCAAGCGTGGTTTCACCAACAAATATGTCACCTACACAGAGGGAGTGTTCGTCGGCTACCGTGGCTACGAGCGCTCAGGCAAGAAGCCTCTCTTCCCGTTCGGCTACGGACTCACCTACAGCGATTTTGAATATTCAGACATCGCTCTCTCGCCTGCCGGAGATGGTGTAGACGTGACTTTCACGCTGACAAACAAGGGAAAGATGAAGGCGGCGGAGGTCGCCCAGGTCTATGTGGGAGAGGTCAACCCTAGCGTGCCGCGTCCTGCAAAGGAGCTCAAGGGATATTCAAAGGTCACTCTCGGCAAGGGAGAAAGCAAGGAGGTCAGAATCCACCTCGGCAAGGAGGCGTTCTCCTTCTATGACATCGACATCCACGACTTCAAGGCCAACTCCGGCAAGTTCAACATCTATGTCGGAGCCTCATGCGAGGACATAAGGCTCACTGCCGAGGTCAACAGGTTATGAATAATATTGCACATAAAACGATAAAATACGAATAAATCTTTGAATTAAAGACAAGATTTAATATCATTGCATTTGATATATGTCGCCAGTTTCCCCAAAATTCAAAATGGCGACATATATAATATTTATGTCACAAACTTAGCAAATCGTATTATGATGAAAATTATAATACACAACATTTAATTTAATGAAGCGTTATTTATGTTTGCTGATTGCCTGCATTATCGCGGGCAGTGGGTACTTGTTTGGACAGAGTACCCGAAGCGTCACCGGAGTTGTCGTCTCGGCTGAAGACGGGCTTCCGGTCATCGGCGCGGCGGTTTTGGAGAAAGGGACCAAAAACGCCTCGATCACGGACACCGACGGCAGATTTACCATCAAGGTAAGTCAGACAGCCAAGGTTCTTGAAGTATCCTGCCTCGGAATGAGGCCGAAGGAAGCAGCCGTGACCTCAGGGGAGATGAGGATTGAGATGCAGACTGACACGGAGGTTCTTGAAGGAGTTGTCGTGACCGGTATGCAGAAGATGGACAAGAGATTATTCACCGGAGCCACTGACCGACTGTCCGCTGACAATGTCAAACTTGACGGTATAGCAGACGTGAGCCGAGGTCTTGAGGGACGGTCCGCCGGTGTCTCAGTCCAGAATGTCTCAGGAACGTTCGGAACAGCCCCGAAGATCCGGGTAAGAGGAGCGACCTCTATCTACGGCAGTTCAAAGCCGCTGTGGGTTGTGGACGGAGTGATTATGGATGACGTTGTGGATGTCAACGCCGACGACCTCTCGTCAGGAGACGCCAACACACTGATCTCCTCCGCCATTGCCGGTCTGAACTCCGATGACATCGAGAGTTTCCAGATTCTGAAGGACGGTTCGGCCACATCAATCTATGGAGCCAGGGCGATGGCCGGAGTCATTGTCGTCACGACCAAGAAGGGTATCTCAGGCCAGGCACACATCAACTATACAGGAGAGTTCTCCTACAGGCTGAAACCTTCGTACCTGACATTCAATGTGATGAACTCACAGGACCAGATGGATGTCTATCAGGAGATGCAGAAGAAAGGATGGCTGAACTATTCATCGGTCGCCAACGCATCGTCAAGCGGAGTGTACGGCAAGATGTATGAACTTCTGAGTACTGTAGACCCTGTGACAGGTCAGTTCGCGCTTCAGAACACAAAAGAGGCAAGGACAGCCTATCTAAGAGCCGCGGAGTTCCGCAACACGGACTGGTTCGACATCCTGTTCAACAACTCAGTCTCTCAGAATCACTCGGTCAGCATATCCTCTGGTACGGACAGGTCGCAGCACTATGCGTCCATCAGCGCTATGAGCGATCCAGGCTGGACAAAGCAAAATCAGGTCCAACGCTACACCGGCAACCTCAATAGTACTTTCAAGATTTCAAAAAGCCTTAGTTTCAACATGATAGCAAACGTGGCTTACAGAAAGCAGAAAGCTCCGGGAACCCTTGGAAGCACAACGGATGTCGTGAACGGAACAGTCAAGAGAGATTTTGACATCAATCCGTACTCATACGCATTGAACACATCACGGACCTTGGATCCCGACACTTTCTACACAAGGAACTACGCTCCGTTCAACATTGTCCACGAGTTGGACAACAACTACATTGACATCAATGTTATAGATTCCCGTTTCCAAGGTCTTATCACCTGGAAACCGACTCCTAAACTGGAGATCAACGCTCTCGGTGCGGTCAAATATTCCGCGACCACCCAGGAGCATCACATTCTGGATGAATCCAACCAAGCACAGGCCTACAGGGCGATGGGCACTACAACCATCAGAGACAACAACAGTTATCTCTACACAGACCCTGACGACCCTTACGCAGTTCCTGTCACGGTTCTCCCTGAGGGAGGTATTCTGGACAGGACGGACAATTCATTGTTCGGATGGGACTTCCGAGCCTCAGCAGCCTACAACAATGTGTTCGCTGACAAGCACATTGTCAATCTCTACGGCGGACTTGAGACCAACTCCTACGACAGACACGCCACTTGGTTCAGAGGATGGGGCATGCAGTACAGCATGGGCGAGATTCCATTCTATGCATATCAGGTGTTCAAGAAAGGCTCCGAGCAAAACAGCCAGTATTACTCGATGGGCAACACTTACAACCGTACCGCCGCTTTCTTCGCCACAGGCACGTATTCTTACAAAGGCATCTACACCTTGAACGGAACTTTCCGTTACGAAGGGACAAACAGGCTTGGCAAGTCCAACACTGCAAGATGGCTTCCAACCTGGAACGTCTCCGGAGCCTGGAACGTCTCCGAGGAGGAGTTCTTCAAGCCTCTGACAAACGCGGTCTCTCACCTGTCACTGAAAGCGTCGTATTCACTGACCGCAGATCCCGGTCCTTCGTATGTGACCAACTCACGCGACGTGATCTCCAGTTCGAACCCTTGGAGACCTTGGTCAAAAGACAAAGAGAGCCAGCTCTACGTGTCCAGCCTTGAGAATTCGGAACTCACCTACGAGAAGAAGCACGAGCTTAACATCGGTTTCGAGTCAGGGTTCATCGACAACAGGATCAACCTCTCTTTTGACTGGTACAAGCGCGACAACTTTGACCTGATCGGAATCATCACGACCAAAGGTGTCGGCGGAGAGGTGCGCAAGTACGGCAACATAGCGTCAATGAAGTCCGATGGCGTCGAGGTTTCTCTCTCCACGACAAACATCAAGACAAAGGATTTCTCTTGGGCAACCAACTTCATCTACTCGCACACCCACAATGAGGTGACGCACCTTGAGACAGCCGAGCGGGTGATAGACCTTGTCTCCGGCACCGGATTCGCCCAGGAAGGCTATCCTGTAAGAGGCATCTTCTCCATCCCGTTCAAAGGACTGGGCAGCGACGGACTTCCTAGATTCATCGACCAGGACGGCGAGGAGACAGTCTCCGGTGTCAATTTTCAGGAACAGGAGAAACTTGATTTCCTTGAATATTCCGGCAACGCCGATCCGACTGACATCGGGTCGCTCGGAAACATCTTTACCTACAAAGGGTTCAAACTGAACGTGTTCATAACCTACTCTTTCGGGAACGTTGTGCGCCTTGACCCGGTGTTCAGGAAAAGCTACACGGACCTTGACGCCATGCCAAGAGAGTTCAAGAACAGGTGGACAATCCCCGGGGACGAGGCCAAGACCACAATCCCTGTCATCTCGGACACGAGACAGAACAGGACGGACAGCAACCTTGCCGTGGCCTACAATTCCTACAACTACTCCACCGAACGGATAGCCAAAGGTGATTTCATAAGAATGAAAGAGATCTCCCTGAGTTATGACCTTCCAAAGTCTTTCACCAAAGCCTTGAAACTCAGCAGCGCATCCGTGAAGATCCAGGCGACCAACCTCTTCCTGCTCTATGCGGACAAGAAACTCAACGGACAGGATCCTGAGTTCTTCAACACCGGCGGAGTGGCCCTCCCGGTCCCGAAGCAGTTCACTTTCACACTCAGATTAGGAATCTAACACCAGAATCATGAAAAACAGAAACATATCATACATTTCATTCATCATAGCGATGGCATCCGCTGCATCTTCCTGCAATGGATTCCTCGACAAGATGCCTGACAACAGAACAGAGGTAGACACTGAAAGCAAGGTCGTGAGCCTTATCACATCAGCCTATCCCAAGACTGACCACCAACTGCTGTGCGAGTTCATGTCAGACAATGTTGATGACTACGGAGAGAGCAATCCGTACTACGATCAGTTCATAGAGGAAGTCTATGGCTGGCAGGATGTCACACAAGCAGACAACGAAGACCCGGAAAGTCTTTGGGAAGCATGCTACTCTGCCATCAGTTCCGCGAACAAGGCCCTTGACGCTATTGAGAATCTCGGTGGAGCCGATGTCTCACAAACAATCAAAGAGTGCAAGGGAGAGGCTCTGATTGCCAGGGCATACTCACACTTCATCCTGACTAACATCTTCTGCCTCAACTACAATTCAAAAACAAGCGCCACGGATTCCGGAATCCCGTACATGACGGAATCGGAGACGACATTGAACCCAGATTACGAAAGGGGCACAGTGGCGCTGGACTATGAGTTGATGGACAAGGACATCCAGGAAGGCCTGTCCCTCATCGGAGACAACCACCTCAGCGTGCCGAAATACCACTTCAACACCCAGGCGGCCTACGCCTTCGCGGCAAGGTTCTACCTCTTCTACGAGAAGTGGGACAAAGCCAAGGAATATGCAGACCTTTGCCTCGGTGACACTCCGACCCTCAGGGACTGGACAGCGGTAGCCTCTCTTCCGGTGGAGCCGGATGTCAGATCAGAAGACTACATAAACTCTGACCACTCCTGCAATCTTCTTCTGACGACAGCATATTCAGGAATGGGTCTGTATATGGGTCCATACAGGGTCTATGCAAGATATTCCCACGGCAGGTACCTCGCTTCCTTTGAGACCGGAGCAGCGACGCACATTTTCGGAGGCAACAACGCCTACATCGCGCCGATGTATTCCTACACCGCCACAAATTTTGACAGAGCCATGTTCTGGAAAATTCCTTTTCTGTTTGAATATTCAGACCCTGTCGCCGGGATAGGTTTCTACAGATGCGTGTTCGTGAACTTCAGTACGGACGACTGCCTGCTTACAAGGGCGGAAGCCAAGATAATGCTGGATGATTACAACGGAGCCGCCGCCGACCTGACCTTATGGCAGAACAATATGGTAAAGGCCAGCTTCAGGAAAGACTTGACTCCTGAAAGCATACAGACATTCTTCAATTCAGTTGAATATGCGGACGGAATGAACTCAACCATCAAGAAGCACATCGCTCCGGCGTTCGAGGTTGGGGATGAAGGCGGGGTTAAGGAGTCGATGCTCCAGTGCGTTCTCGACTTTAAGCGCATCCAGAACCTTCATGAGGGTACGAGGTGGTTCGACATCAAGCGCTACAACATCGAGATAGTGCGCAGGGTGATGGGTGCTGACGGATTTCCGGAAACTGTCACAGACTCTCTCAAAGCCGGCGACCCACGCAGAGCAGTTCAGATTCCGGCCAAGGTAATAAAAGCCGGATTGCAGGCAAATCCAAGAAACAATTAATAAATGATCATCATGAAAAAAGCCATATTATATCTTATGCTTGCCGCCTCGCTGCCGATAGTTCTTTCGTCATGCGAGTACGACTATCCCGATCCGAGCAAGAGCGTGATCGAGGAAAGCACACGAGGAAATAATGTTTTCGACAACTGGCTTGACGTCAATTATGTCTATCCTTACAACATAGACTTCAAGTACAGGATGGAGGACATAGAGTCTGACATGAACTACACGCTGGTACCGGCAAGGACTGAATGCTCGGTAGCCATGGCGCATCTGCTCAAATACCTGTGCCTTGAGGCCTACGACGAGGTGGCAGGCGTGGAGTTCACCAGGCAATATTTCCCTAAACAAGTGCACCTGATCGGATCTCCTGCATACAACAATAACGGGACAATGGTTCTCGGCGTGGCCGAAGGCGGCAAGAAGATCACCCTTTACAACCTCAACACACTGCCATCCATCATGGATGACGTTGACCTGCTGAACGAATGGTACTTCGGCACCATCCATCACGAGTTCACGCACATCCTTCACCAGACAAAACCTTACGCCGCCGCCTTCAAAGCCATCTCCGGCACGGACTATGTCGCTGATTACTGGAGCGAGGAGCCTTACGACACCGAATTCCTGCAAAGAGGTTTCATCACGGACTATGCGCAGAAGAATGCGGACGAGGACATGGCAGAGATGGTCTCCAAGTACATCACTAACGATGATGAGTACTGGAACTCAAGACTCAACGCCGCGGGAACCCAAGGGGCGTCAATCATTCAGGCGAAGTTCAATTATATCAAAAAATACCTTTCTTCTGAATGGGGCATAGACATCGATGAGCTCAGAAGCGTGATTCTAAGGCGTGAGGCCGAAGTCATCTCCGGCAAAATCGATCTTAACGACATTTCACTGGACTAATATTTAAAGACAACGATTATGAAACGAATATTATTGTTCATCTTGCTCGCTCTCACATCCGGAATGTTCTTTTCCTGTCTGAAAAGTCAGGAGGATGTGTTCGACGAGCCCTCAGCGATACGTCTTCAGAAACTGATCAGAGCCTACAAAGACACTCTGGCTGCTTCCGAGAACGGCTGGATAATGCAGTACTACCCTATCCCGTCAAAGGATTTCGGCGGATTGGACTATTGGCTGAAGTTCGACAACGACCAGAATGTCTCGGTCTACACCAATCTAAACATAAGCGACGGTTCCGTCAAGAGCAGCCTTTATGACATCATCCCGGAGCGCGGCCCTGTGCTGACTTTCAACACGTACAATGACATACTGCATTATTTCACAACTCCATCCAGCAAGTACTATCAAGGGTACCAGAGCGACTACGAGTTCGTGATCGAAAGCTACGAGGACGGGATATTCACCTTGGTAGGCAAAATCTATGGCAACAAGATGTACCTGATAAGGCTGGGAGA